>JBEAPC010000027.1:0-5920 GCA_041164585.1 Bacteroidota bacterium | reverse complement strand
CCCAACACGGTATTGAACACCAGATCCTGCCAGGTTTCTACCAGCTTTCTGAATGCCTGTTCATCACCCTGTTTTAATAGTTCAATTAAGTCCTGATCGCTCAAACTGCAGTTAGTTATGTGTTAGACGCGTAGTATTGGGAAAACCTTTGCAGTTTAAGCCAATTTTTTGAGTATTTTACCGTTTCTAGCTTGTCAAATAAGGTAGAAAGCAACAAAAGTCTAGGTTTCAATTATGGGGAAGATGAAAATATTTGCTTTCATTATATGTTTCTATTGCCTATTCCAGCTCTACAATCCGGTTCAGGCCCAACAATATCATGCTTTTCATGGATCACCTTATGCAGGTGCTCTAAGCATTTTAAATAATCCAGCTTCCAGTGTCAACAACCTACATAAATGGGATTTAAACCTATTTTCCTTTCAAACTACTGTTAGTACCAACCATCTTCTATTGGAAAATTTCTCTTATAGAAATCCTGGCAATACTACTTTGAAAGTGGAAGAAGGAGTGAATAGCTATTTTGGCCACCAGAGTTCAGACTTTAACTTAATGCATTTCCAATACCAGATAGACCGTAAATCAGCTTTTACGGTAGGTTTCAGGGGAAGAATGTATAATCATTATAAATCTACTTCTCCCTTTGCATTTAGTGACACACTTACAAGTACTTATAGCTTTTTTAACATCAATAGGACCACTCCTAGTATAGGCGGCTTTGTTACCCATGCTGGCTTTTTGGAAATGAACCTTAACTATGCACGCGAATTGTATAGCAGTCCCTATAGCAGATTAACAGGAGGTATTAATGTACAAATTAGTAAAGCCATTTCTGGGGCATATACCAAAGTGAAAAATGTGACTACCCAAGAAGTAATCAATGGAACTGACACCAACTATGTATTCATTGACGGAATATCAGAATATGCCTATTCAGATAATTATGACTTAAACTATACAGGTGGAGCAGATTTTGCCAAAGCCTTTGTCAAAAACTCAAAAACCGGTCTGGGTTTGAGTTTGGGTTTAGAATACACTACCTATAGAGATCCAGTTGAGGAAGGTGCTATGTATAACCCGTTGAATTATGATTGGAAATTTGGATTTAGTATTATGGATCTTGGTGCCAATAAATACAAACCAAGCACTTCATCTGGCATATTCAAAGACCCTATTGCTCAATTTGACTATAAAGATTTTGAAAATAAATTTGGAAACGCTGCTTCTGTTGCTGAATTCAAAGACAGTTTAAAGACCATTTATAATGGCTATGATAGCATTTATAATAATTTCTCCATTAGTAAGCCCACAAGAATTATTCTCAATGTTGACAAGAACTTAGGCAATCATTTTGCAGTGAATGCACAATTAAATATGAATCTGTATAGCACATCAAACTATACCCAATTGCGTACCAGAGAGACTAATTTAATAACCATCACCCCTAGATGGGAAAATATTAGTTGGGGATTTTACCTTCCTGTTCAATACAATACCCAAGGTCAATTATGGATTGGTGCAGCGGTAAAACTAGGACCACTGACTATGGGTTTTCATGACTTTAGTGGAGGCAAAACCATTAAGAGTGTAAATGGGGGCGGATACCTATCACTAAGCATCCACCCCTTTAATAAAAAGAAAGTTCTTACCAGATTGGATTGCCCTGATTAGTCAATACCACCCTTTCTTGTTGCTTTTACTTGTACTGGCCATACAGCTGGTTTTCCTGTTTGCGGATTCACCGGCAATACCGCTTTTTCTCTTGAAGTTTTTTCAGGATCTTCTGAAGCCATATAAGCCATAATGGCTGCAAGGGCTGCGTTGTTTTTTACATCGTCAAAGACAATTTTATCATACGTGTCTCTATTGGTATGCCAGGTATAATTAAAATAAGACCAGTTGAGTGAACTCAATGAAAATCCAGGTGCACCAACAGCCACAAAAGATGCAAAGTCAGATCCACCACCACCTGGGGTTCCAGGAAAACTGGTTACAATGGGTTTGCGAATCTCATCCGGTACTTTTGACAACCACCTTGGAATAAACTCCTTGGCTTTTTCAAAACCCTGACCAGAAATATTTACTACCCTTCCCGTACCATTATCCTGGTTGAACAACGCTTGTAAGTTATTGACAATCTCTGGATGATCTTCAACAAAAGCCCTTGACCCATTTAAGCCTTGTTCTTCACTACCCCAATGGCCAACCAATATGGTACGTTTAGGATTGGGATAATATTTTTTGAGTATGCGCATGGCTTCCATCATGGTCAATGTACCAGTTCCATTATCTGTTGCACCAGCTGCACCATCCCATGAATCAAAATGCGCTGAGAGCATCACGTATTCATCTGGCTTTTCGCTTCCCTTAATTTCTGCAATGGTATTGAATGTAGGTACTTTGCCATTTTCCTTGCTTTCTGCGCGAACACTAATTTTTGGTGAAGATCCAGCCTCTGTTAATCTATACAACAAACCATAGTCTTCTAAAGAGAGATCTACAGTAGGAATCTTTTTGGTATAGGCACTAAAGATTTTATTGACACCAAAACCAGAAGACCAGTTACTCATCACTATTCCAATGGCTCCGGCTTTTTCTAGTGCAACAGGTAATGTTCTGTTGGTATAACCCGTCTTTGAAATTCTTTTACGCCATGATTCTGTTTGTGCTGCGCGATAGGCTTTCATATTATCAAAAGAGGTCTTTGTGCCAAATTCTTGCCAGTTATAATCAGGCCTTCCTGTAGGTTGATTCATAGAGATCATTACAAACTTTCCCTTTACATTGGGCAACCAGTTTGCAAAAGCAATACTGTCTGATAAATCAGGTAAAATAATAACTTCTCCTGTTTTGGCCTTACCCTTAGTACTTGGGCTCCAAGCCAACTGCATCCCCTCCAAACTTTTTACCCTTGGATATACTAAATCAATATGAGATACACCACGTTCCCATCCTCTCCACTCTCCCCACTGTTCATTACGGGCATTGATACCCCAAGATTTGTATTTTTCAACTGCCCACTCATTGGCTTTTTGCATACCGGGACTACCAACCAATCTAGGTCCAATTCCGTCTAATAGTTCTTTAGCCAATGGCTCCAATTGACTGCGCTTAGAAGCTTCAGCAACCATACTATCAACAATTGGATCATTGTTTTGTGCACTTAGTATGGCCGAACTGAAAACAAAAAAGAGTAACAAGGCCATTTTGGCCATAGGTTGATATTTTCTCATGCTGAATAGTTTGATTGTTAAAATAGACAAAAGTGCAGAAAGAAAAAAATTGATTGTCTAGTTTATGATAAGTGGAACTTCACATATGCTTTAGGTCAATTTCAAATAACCCAATCCTATCTTTACTTGAAGCAGAATCAACAGGTCTTTGAATCTGAGTTCGGTAACTTGCAACATTGTATTAACTTTAAATACGAACTAAAATAGGTCAACACAGTTCAAAATATCTAAAATGGAGATATGTACAGCATTGGCATATGAAAAAAGCTATATAGGAACCGTTGGATTGTTGGAGAAATTGTTAAACCAAGAAGTGTTGATGACAATTACATTAATCATGCTTGCCGGTTTGATACTTGTAGTTATTGCAGTATATAGTATCTTATATCAAAAAAAGAGATTCCATTTTAAAATAGATACAATAAAAAAACAACTTGACCCTTTACTTAGTTCTATTCTGATAGAGGACTCAATAGCTTCCAAAAAAATAATTGCCAAAATGGCAAGTATTATTCATGAACCAATTGCCAAGCAATTGTGTATAGATGAACTCATTCAATGCAAACAGAATTATTCTGGTGAAGCGGGAGAAAAAATGGTGCAGTTATACAGAGACTTAGATTTAAAGCAACTTTCTCTTAACAAAATCAAATCAAAAAAAACATGGTTTTCAAAAGCAAGAGGAATTCAGGAATTATATATGATGGAACAAAGAGATTGCTATGAATCCATTCTACAATATGCAAATAGCAAGGATGAGTTTGTACGAATGGAAGCCCAGATTGGGATTTTGCATTTAATTGGATTTAAAGGTTTAGATTTTCTAGACTATGTAAGCTATCCACTTACTGAATGGCAACAAATGAAATTATTAGAACAATTGAAACTCTTTCCAGAAAAATCTGAACTACATTTTAAAATATCAGAATGGCTAAATTCAAAAAATGAAACTGTTGTAGTATTTGCACTCCGATTAATAGAAGAGTATCAACAATTAGGGTTAACAACATATATTCAAGCTAGTTTGTATCACACAAATATAAAGGTTAGAACGCAAGCGCTAAAAACACTAATTGGTTTAGAAACTAATGAAACACCAAAAATATTGTTGGATTATTTTAAAGATGCATCTCTACATGATCAAACTATAATTCTTGATGCAATGAGAAATATGGCAACAGAATCTGAGACTGAAAAAATAGAAGCATTACTTGATCATGATGACAACACTATTAAACTAAAAGCGGCTTCCGCTTTGGTCAATTGCTCAAAAAACGGAATTCATATTATAAAGGAAAGAAGCATGCAACAACCTGACCCATTTCAGGCGATTTTTCAACATATAATCAGCATGTCATGAACTGGAGTTTTCTATTTTCAACTGTGCTAGATCTTCTGCTTCTTATTATTTTTTTGTATTCCATATTATTGCTTTCTTCTTATGTATTTTTGGGCCTTTATTCTATTGGAGAAACAAAAAAATACCTTCATAGAAATAGGTTTACAGATTATAGACTGTTGGCATCATCTGTTCATGCACCAACAGTTAGCATCATTGCTCCTGCCTATAATGAAGCAAAAACAATTGTAGAAAATGTGCGTTCACTGCTTTCAATTTTTTACACCAACTTAGAAGTAATTATTGTCAATGATGGAAGTAAAGACAACTCTCTAGAACTTTTAATTAAAGCATTTGATTTGGAGAAAATGGACTTTTTCATTGATGAAAAGATTGCAACTAAAAAAGTTAAAGGGGTATATAAAAGTAGAAATAGTATACATCATAAATTAATAGTAGTAGATAAGGAAAATGGTGGCAAAGCAGATGCTCTAAATGTTGGAATCAATATTTCATCCAAAAATTATTTAGTGTGTATAGATGTAGATTGTATTCTTGAACAGGACGCACTTCTAAAGATGGTGAAGCCATTTATGGAACAAACCTCAAAAAAGATCATTGCAACTGGAGGGGTAATCCGAGTAGCAAATTCTTGTGTAGTTGAAAATGGCAGATTGTTAAAGGTAAGACTAGCTGAAGATTATCTAGCAAGAATGCAAATTCTAGAATATATAAGAGCATTTATCCTAGGCAGAATGGCTTGGAGTAGATTGAATGGTTTGATGCTTATTTCAGGTGCATTTGGAGCTTTTGATAAAGAAATTGCTATTGCATGTGGTGGCTATAATCATAATACTGTTGGGGAAGACATGGAATTGGTGGTTAGGATGCGCAGGTATATGGAAGAAAAAAAGGAAGATTATATTGTACGATATATTCCAGATCCTTTATGCTGGACCGAAGTTCCGGCAAACCACACTATTTTAGGACGTCAGAGAAATAGATGGATTAGGGGAACCTTTGAAACTTTGAAATTTCATAGAATCATGTTTTTTAATCCAAATTATAGGGTACTTGGAATGATAAGTTATCCTTATTGGTTTCTTTTTGAAATGTGTGCGCCTATTTTTGAATTTCTTGGATTTATAGCATTTGTCATAATGGCTTTAACAGGCTATTTAGATTGGGAATTCTTTTTCACATTTTTTCTGTTCATTATCATTTTCGGGTATCTGTATTCTGCTTTTGCTATTTTAATGGAAGTGGTTTCCTTTAACCAATATAAACGAAGGATTGATATTTTCAGACTCATGCTAACGGGATTAACTGAACCATTTTTCTTTCACCC
>JBEAPC010000026.1:0-2614 GCA_041164585.1 Bacteroidota bacterium | reverse complement strand
ATCATATCTGCGGCTGTACCTTGAATAGGAGAGTTAACGGCATTTCTTTCTGCAAAACCACGCACCGTAAAGTTGGCCGATCCAATATCTTTTAACCAACGCTTTCTACCCATGAGGGTTTCTACATAACCATGCTCCTGAGCAAAATGGATGGTATTATCCATGTATGCTGTAATACCAGAGAATTCTTTTTTATAGTTGTCAATAATCTCTTTGGCTTCTGCTCTAGGAATGCCCAAGTTCTCTGCCAAACCAAATGCACCCTGACCATAGATAATCCCAAAGTTTACACTCTTGGCTTTATAACGTTGTTCCTTGGTTACATCAGCCTCTTCAATTCCATATACTTTGGCAGCAGTAGCCGTGTGAATGTCTTTACCCTGTTTGAAGGCTTCGCACATATTGGGATCACCACTCATGGCGGCTACAATTCTTAATTCAATCTGTGAATAATCCGCGCTGACTAAGACGTGGTTACTATCTCTTGGAATAAATGCTTTTCTAATTTCTTTACCCCTATCGCTACGCACTGGAATATTTTGTAAGTTGGGATTATTACTACTCAATCTTCCCGTAACAGCAACAGCTTGCGCATAAGATGTATGCACTCTTCCTGTTTTGCTATTGATGATTTCTGGTAATGCGTCTACATAAGTACTCTTGAGTTTGGTGAGTTCTCTAAAGCCCAAGATATCTGCTACAATGGGATTGTTGTTAGAGAGTTTTTGCAAAACGTCTTCACCGGTAGCGTATTGACCCGTTTTTGTTTTCTTGGCTTTTGGATCAATCTTTAATTTGTCAAACAAAACTTCTCCTAATTGCTTCGGAGATGCTAGGTTGAATCTTACACCCGCTTGCGCATAAACAGATTCTTCAAAAACCTTTGCGTCTTTTTCTAATTCCTTACTATAGGCTTGAAGAAAATCCACATCAATTTTTATACCTTCAAATTCCATATCGGTTAGTACACGCACCAATGGATTTTCCACTTCTTCAAAAACGCGTTGTACTTTTTTCTCCTCCAACATGGGAACAAAAACCTGTTTTAATTGCAGGGTAATGTCAGCGTCTTCTGCGGCGTATTCTTTTACTTTCTCAGGATCAACGTCACGCATATTGCCTTGGTTCTTTCCCTTCTTACCAATAAGTTCGTCAATATGTACGGGTTCATAACCTAGGAATTGTGCACTCAGCAAATCCATGCTACGCCTACCTTCTGGCTCAATCAGGTAATGCGCTAACATGGTATCAAATATTTTTCCCTTTGGTTCAACACCATACCATTTTAATAAAAGCAAATCATATTTCAGATTTTGTCCAATCCAGGTTACATCGGTTCTATTAAAGAGGGGATGAAACTTTTGTAACATTTCTAATACCTCATCTCTATTACTAGAACAAGGAACATAATATCCTTCACCCGCTTTAATACTAAAACTCATACCTACTATTTCTGCTTCATTGGCATCAATATTGGTGGTCTCTGTATCAAAGCAGATTTCGCGTTCTGGCATCAATCTTCTGATCAATGCTTCAATGGCATCTTTGCCTTGTATTAGTTGATAATCGTGCGGCGTATTGTTGATATTTTTATCAGCCTGCATTCCCGTATTGCCCCCGTCTTCTTGTAAGGCTTCACTAAAATCACTGGGTTTTTCTTTTTTCTCTGGAGCTGCTACAGGGTTGCCAAATAAATCCATTTGACCCGCTTGTGGTACGGATTGGAAAGCGTTGAAATTATCGCCTAAGATTCTTTTACCTAGTGTTTTAAATTCTAATTCCGTAAACACTTGCACTAATTCATCGTTGTTCCATTCTTTAAGTTTATAATCTTCTTCGTGAAATTGAACGGGAACATTGGTAATAATGGTAGCCAATTTTTTACTCATGATGGCCATCTCTGCACCTTTTCTCACCTTCTCGCCCAATGCCCCTTTGAGACTATCGGCGTTAGCCAAAACATTTTCTAGGGTATCATATTCCTTTAATAATTTGGCGGCAGTTTTTTCACCTACACCTGGAATGCCTGGAATATTATCAACCGCATCACCCATCATACCCAACATGTCTATTACCTGTTCTACTCTTTGAATATCCCAACGGGCACAGATCTTAGCTGCTGTTAGAATCTCATGAGGATTACCCATAAAAGGTGGTTTGTAAATAAAGACATTGGGATGAATCAATAATTGACCATAGTCTTTATCGGGTGTAACCATATACACTTCATAACCTGCATCAGCTGCCTGCCAAGCCAGTGTTCCAATTACATCATCGGCTTCATAGCCATCCATTTCTACCACTGGAATATTAAATCCACGAATGATCCGTTTGATATCTGGAATAGACAATAACAAGTCTTCTGGTGTTTCCTGACGGTTGGCTTTATAGTCTGCAAAATCAGTATGACGTTCAGTAGGAGCCTTGGTATCAAAACATACGGCCAAGTGGGTTGGCTTCTCTTTATTAATCAAATCAAAGAGGGTACTTGTGAATCCAAACTGAGCATTGGTATTATGACCCTTTGATGTAATTCTGGGGTTTCTAATCAAAGCATAGTAGGCACGAAAGATTAACGCAAATGCGTCTAGCAGAAAGAGTTTTTTAGACATTT
>JBEAPC010000025.1:0-11128 GCA_041164585.1 Bacteroidota bacterium | reverse complement strand
GCTTTTTTAAATTCCCCCCATTTATCTGGTGGAATCTGGTGTAAGCTCCACCAAACTAGAAACACCCCAATGCCTAGGAAGAAAAGATATTTTAAAATAGCGATCAGTCTTTTTTTCATGAAGGATTGATTCTTTGGCAAGTTAAGCAAGCTTGTCCAATTAGAGTTTATTTCCTTGCTTAGGAAAAACAATCCAGGGTTGAAAGGTTTTAGCTTTTTCAAAATCCATGGTAGCATAAGAAAGGATCACAACTAAATCCCCAACAGCTCCTTTTCTGGCCGCAGGTCCGTTTAAGCAAACAATTCCACTACCACGCTTACCTTTAATCAGGTAGGTTTCTAGTCTTTCACCATTGTTTACATTCACTACTTGAATTTTCTCGTTTTCTATAAAATTGGCGGCATCCATTAAGTCTTCATCAAGGGTTAAACTGCCTACATAGTGTAGATTGGCTTCTGTAATAGTAGCTCTATGGATTTTGGATTTTAATACATCTATTTGCATGGGCGCGAAACTAGAAATTTGTCTTCAAGAAAACTGCAGAAAAATGTTATCATTTATCAATGGCAGGTTATCAATCAATCTAACCCCTTCTAAATAGGCTGCTATTAATAATACCCCTTGCATTTGGGGATCCCATTGGTTAATGGGTTCCAAACTTTGGGCTTCTACCAAATCTAAATAGTCAATACTTTCAAAACCAGTCTCTAGTAGTAAGGTTTTCCCAGATGCTAAAAGTTGGGAAATGGATGTATGGGTATTCAACTGATTTTGAATATTACTCAAAACTTGAAAGATCATTGCTGCTTTTTTTCTGCCATCATCCGTTAATCGCATATTCCGGCTGCTCATAGCTAGACCGGAAGCTTCTCTTAAAGTTGGGCAAATAACCAGCTCTATAGCAGATTGTTTAATGGCCAATAATTTTGAAATGACCATGCATTGCTGAAAATCCTTTTGGCCCAAAAACAGTTTTTGGGGTTGTACCAATTCTAAAAGCCTGTCAACCACCTGACAAACCCCTTGAAAATGCCCGGGGCGATATATGCCTTCCAAAACATTTTCTAGATTTCCTAGGTCATAAATTGGACGCTCAGCTATTCCATTTGGATAGATTTGGGCTTGAGTAGGAAGGAAAACTAAGTCTGTGCCTACTTTTTCCAAGGCAAAGAGGTCAGATTCAATGGTTTGTGGATATTTTTCAAAGTCAGCACTGTCATTAAATTGCGTTGGGTTGACAAAAATGCTGCAGACAGTCAAGAGATTTTGTTTTTTGCTATTGGTAATCAATGAGATATGGCCATTGTGCAATGCTCCCATGGTAGGGACAAATCCAATTTTTGCGCCTTTTTGGTGCTGTTTGACAATCCAATTTTGCAGTTCGGGAACGGTTTTTATAAGAATCATGGGATGGTTTGGGTGGGACTATAGACTAATCCGTTATAGGTTCTTTTATTTTATATACCTTTGCAAATTATTTTCAAGTATTGATTAAATGGCGTGATAATGTCAACAAAGAAAAGAATTTTATTCATTGCCACTGAAATGTCGCCTTATTTAGAACTAACGGAGTTTGCCGAAGTGATTAATAAGTTAGCCATTAAGAGTAATGACACGGGGTTGGAAGTGAGGTGTATCATGCCCAGATTTGGGGTTATTAATGAGCGCAGACATCGGTTGCACGAAGTAGTTAGATTATCAGGAATCAATGTTTCGGTTGATAATGATGACTATCCTTTGCAAATCAAAGTGGCTTCTTTGCCCAATGCCCGTTTACAAGTCTATTTTCTAGAAAATGAAGATTTTTTCAAAAGAAAACAGATTTTTCACGACGAATCAGAAACTTGGTTTGATGATAACGCCTTGAGAACCATTTTCTTCTGCAAAGGTGCATTAGAAACAGTGAAGAAATTTGGATGGCCTCCAGACATCATTCACTGTAGTGGTTGGATGACTGGATTAATACCTGCATATATTAAAACTGCCTATAAAAAAGAGCCTGTTTTTGGTAATAGTAAAGTGGTATTCACCATTGGTCAAAATACTTTTACGGAAGAACTAGGAGCAGATTTTATCCAAAAAGCCATGATCAATGCCAATATCAAGGAAAAGGATTTGGATTGTTTCAAAGACCATAATAATACCGCTATGTTTAAAGGCGGGGCCACTTATGCAGACGCCATTACTTTTGGTTCTGACGTAATTGAAAAGAAGTTGGTAGACGATTTTTCAAAAGTAAAGGGCAAGAAAACAGTTCCCTTTAAAGGATGGGATTCTGATTTAACAGAGTATTTAGAATTGTACAACGACCTTGCGGGCAAGTAATTTTTAACTGATGGATGCATTTTTTACACGGCGTCGGCTGTTTTCTTTTTTTGTTTTAGGTATACTTTTTGTTTTTGGATGCACCCGTATTACTAGTACTGAACTAGCTGGGGGATTGATTCCGGCTGCAGATGGTGTGAATACCTTTGATACCGTTTTTAATGTTACTACTGATAGTTATGAGGATAAGGATACCATTAGATTGTATAAATCTGATAACCATGTTTTGGGTGTAATTAATAATGATCCCTTATTTGGAAAGTCAAATGCTTCCCTTTATTTTGAAGTTGCTTCCAATGTGTATCCGTTATCCATGCAGGGTGTAAGAGATAGCATTATTGTAGATTCTGCGGTATTAATTCTAAGTTATAGAGGCTACTATGGAGATTCTTTACAACCATTGAAATTGAATGTTCATGAAGTCAATGGTTTGATTGAGCAATTCAAAGTATATCCAGTTAACTACCCACAAGTTTATCCTATTAATTATTTTAGCATTCCTATTGCACCCACCAAAACAGTTGACATTCGTAGATTAGGTGATTCTGTAAAGAACAGATATGAAAATGCAGTAAATCAAATTCGTATTCCTTTGAACAAGAGTTTTGCTAGAAGAATGATTACGGGTTATGATACTTCCAATGCCTACAAATCAGATTCTGCTTTTAGGTCTTATTTCAATGGTTTTGCAGTTATCCCTGATCCTTCTACACCAGCAAATGCTATGTTGCACGTGAATTTGGGTGATTCCAATACCAAACTAGCCCTTTACTATAGTACGGCTAGTACAGGTTCAACTGCCAGAGATACTGTTGTTACCTATTTGAAATTTAATACCCTTGCCTCCGGCGATGTTAACTATGTAACTCGCAACAGAACAGGTTCTGAAGTAGCCAAATATTTAACTGTTACACCAAAATCAGATTCCTTGGTATTTGTACAAACCATGCCAGGTACAGGTGTTAGAATCAGGGTGCCAGGATTGCAATCGCTTTCTAATAGAATTATCCATAGAGCTGAATTGATTGCAGAACAAGTTCCAGACGATGCCAATTTGGTAACCACTGATGTACAAATGAATCCACCTAGGTACTTGTTTTTGGGTATTTATGACAGTGTCAATAGACGCAAGAAAAATATTCCCAATGATTATGTAGTATCTCTTTCAGGACCTAATGTGGGTGAATTTGGGGGGTATTTGACATACAAATCTATGTTGGGGTACAATAGGGTGGCAGCTTACAATTTTAATATTAGTAGGTATGTTCAGGGTGTAGCGTCCAGAAGGGATACCTCATTCAACATGATTTTAACTGCACCGGCTAACGATTCCATGTA
Source organism: Bacteroidota bacterium (assembly GCA_041164585.1). Classification (GTDB taxonomy): domain Bacteria; phylum Bacteroidota; class Bacteroidia; order Chitinophagales; family Chitinophagaceae; genus Sediminibacterium. The sequence continues at coordinate 7,465 of JBEAPC010000025.1, read as the reverse complement.
TTATACCTCTCCGTATCCTAATCAGACCATTCAGCAAGAATACTACTTGTCACCAACCTATGGTAATGAAATTTCAAATGGTAGGGTGAGACTTGGAGGCGGAACGCATTCCAGATTTAGGATGCGATTGAGAATTGTTTATTCCAAGATTTAAATGATTGGTTGCTTTATATTTGCAACCATAACTTTCAAAAATACCCATTATGTCTTATTTATTTACTTCCGAGAGTGTCTCTGAAGGCCATCCGGACAAAGTAGCGGATCAGATTTCTGATGCGTTGATAGATAACTTTTTGGCTTTTGACAAAGAATCAAAAGTTGCTTGCGAAACCTTGGTAACTACTGGTCAAGTGATTTTGGCTGGAGAGGTTAAATCCAAAGCATATTTGGATGTGCAAGAGATTGCTAGAGGTGTGATTCGCAAGATAGGTTATACCAAGAGTGAATACATGTTTGAAGCCAATAGCTGTGGTATTTTGTCTGCCATTCACGAGCAGAGTGCCGATATTAACCAAGGGGTTGATAAGAAAAAGAAAGAAGATCAAGGTGCAGGTGACCAAGGAATGATGTTTGGTTATGCCAGCAATGAAACCGAAGACTATATGCCTTTGGCCTTGGATATTGCTCATAAGATCTTAATTGAACTAGCCGCTTTACGACGCGAGAACAAAGCCATCCAATACTTGCGTCCAGATGCAAAGAGCCAGGTGACTTTGGAATACGATGATAATAACAAACCAGTAAGGATTGACGCCATTGTGGTATCTACCCAACACGATGACTTTGACACCGAAGCCAAAATGTTGGCCAAGATCAAAGACGATATCATCAATATCTTGATTCCAAGGGTTAAGAAAAAATACAAGAAATACGCCAAGCTATTTAATGCAGACATCAAGTACCATATTAACCCAACGGGTAAGTTTGTCATTGGTGGACCACACGGAGATACTGGATTAACTGGCCGTAAGATCATCGTTGATACTTATGGTGGTAAAGGTGCTCATGGTGGTGGCGCTTTCAGCGGAAAAGATCCTAGTAAGGTAGACCGTTCAGCAGCCTATGCTACAAGGCATATTGCCAAGAACCTGGTTGCTGCAGGATTGGCTGATGAAGTGTTGGTACAAGTGTCTTATGCCATCGGCGTAGCCAAACCAACCAGCATTAATGTAAACACTTATGGTACCGCCAAAGTGAAAATGACAGATGGTCAAATTGGTAAGATTGTACAAAACATTTTTGATATGCGTCCTTACTTTATTGAGCAGCGCTTGAAATTGCGTACACCCATCTACAGCGAGACTGCTGCTTATGGTCATATGGGTCGTAAGAATGAAGTGGTGTACAAGACCTTCAAAGATCCTTCTGGCAAAGAGAAAACCGTGAAAGTGGAACTCTTTACTTGGGAGAAACTGGATTATGTGAAAAAAGTGAAACAGGCTTTTGGTCTGTAATCAACTATATCTATTGAAAACCCTCGCTCAAAGGCGGGGGTTTTTTATTTTCGTCTGGATAGGCTTATCTGTAACTTTGTACAGTCATGTTTAAACAACCCATCTATATAGCAGCTTTGTTCTGTATTTTAATGATGACAGCAATGCGCTGGCAAGGGGCTGTATTAATAAAACCGGATAGCCCAAGGGCGATAGTTGATTTGGAATTGGCCAATCAACCTGAAAGGGTACAAACCATTTTACATGTTTGGAATATCAAGGACGTAAGATTAAATATTCAAATTGACTTTTTGTTTATTGTAGCATATGTATTCTTTTTGGCATTAGCTGCGGAAGGGATGGCTTCAAAATGGGCCAATTCCAAGATGCAATTTTTAGGGTGGCTAATGGCCAGAATGGCCCTGGTAGCTGGTGTCTTAGACATAGCCGAGAATTTACTCATGCTCCAGACCATTGATCAACACTATAGTCCTTTATCTCTGAGTCTTACTAGAAATATAGCCCTGATCAAGTTTAGCTTGGTTGGAATAGTATTATTGTATTTGTTGATTTCTATCCCCAATTTATTCAAAAAAAAGCTGTCATGAATCCTGAAGAGAATACTTGGAAAACGCTTGCTTCCAAGTCTATTTATGAAAATCCATGGATTCAATTAACTGAATTTGATGTGATTAATCCCGGTGGAGGATCGGGTATTTATGGGAAGGTTCATTTTAAGAATAGAGCAGTTGGGGTCATGGTGTTAGATGAGCATAACAACACCTATTTGGTGGGTCAGTACCGTTACACTATTGGGGAGTATAGTTGGGAAATTCCGGAAGGTGGTGGCCCTGTTGGAACAGATCCCTTAGATAGTGCCAAACGTGAATTATTAGAAGAAACAGGATTGGTAGCTAAGCAATGGAATCTATTATTAGAGATGCATTTGTCAAATTCTGTGAGTGACGAGCTAGCCATTCTGTATCTTGCAACCGAATTAACCCAATATCAGGCAGAACCAGAAGAAACCGAACAATTACAAATAAAGAAACTGCCATTTGAAGAAGCCTATCAAATGGTGATGGATGGGGAAATTAAAGACAGTATGAGCGTTGCAGCCATACAAAAAACAAAATTATTGTTCCTAGAAGGGAAACTAAAATAAAGCAAATGCCCGTAAATCAAGATCGATTAATCATTGGAAGACAGCCATTGATAGAAGCCATCAAGTCTGGTAAAGCCATTGACAAAATCCTTTTTCAGAAAAATGTGGAAGGTGAAAATATTGCCATTATCAGGCAATTGTCCAAAGAGAAAAATATTCCTATTCAGGTAGTGCCCATTGAAAAATTAAATGGCCTTTCAAGGGCTAATCACCAAGGGGTGATGGCATTTGTTGCTAGGGTAGCTTATATGGATTTACAAGACGTGATTGATCAAGTGGTAGCTGATGGCTTGAGCCCACTGTTTCTCATGTTAGATGGCATAACTGATGTGCGCAATATTGGTGGTATTGCCCGTACGGCGGTTTGTACTGGCGCGCAAGCTATTATTATACCTGATAAAGGGGTGGGGGCCTTGAATGAAGAAGCTATGAAGAGCAGTGCTGGTGCATTGGAGTCCATTCATATCTGTAGGGTGAGCAGTCTATTAAAAGCGGTTGATACCCTGCATTTAAATGGGATTCAAGTGTATACCAGTGGAATGAAAGCGGAGAAACTAGTGGCTGATTTACCAATGAAAGAACCCTGTTGCATTATCATGGGTGATGAAGGAAAGGGTGTACAACCTTATTTGGCAAAAGCGGCAGACCAGTTCTTTAAAATTCCAATGGCGGGTAGTTTTGATTCTTATAATGTATCCGTAGCTACAGGAATTATTTTATACGAAGCCCTTAAACAAAGAATCTAATCAGTAGCTATTCAATTTGTCAATTGTTCATCCACATACCATTCAATTAATAGAATGCCCTCGCGACGCAATGCAGGGTTGGCCCCATGCAATTGCAACTGCGGATAAGATTCGTTATTTAAATAGTTTGCTGAAAGTGGGTTTCCATAGTTTGGATTTTGGCAGTTTTGTATCGCCCAAAGCCATACCTCAAATGGCTGATACCGCCGAGGTCTTAGAAGGTCTAGACCAAAATTTGGTGGCAAAGAATCAATTATTGGCCATAGTTGCCAATTTGAGGGGCGCCCAAACAGCCATGGCTTATTCAACTATACAATATATAGGTTTCCCTTTTTCGCTTTCTCCTACATTCCAGTTGCGCAATACCAATAGTAGCATGGAACAGAGTCTGGAAACCGTGCGTCAAATTCAATTACTCTGCCAAGCCAATCAGAAACAATTGGTGCTTTATTTGAGTATGGGTTTTGGAAATCCCTATGGCGATCCTTATGATAGCAACCTTTTAATTCAATGGTCTGAAACCATGGCTTCATTGGGTATTCAAATTATCTCTTTAGCCGATACTGTTGGAATGGCCAGTGCCCAAGCCATACATGATGCATTAACCACCATTGTTCCAAGATTTTCTAATATTACCATTGGGGTTCATTTGCATTCAAGTGCCAATAATTTCCAAGAGAAACTACAAGCCGCTTTGGATGGTGGTTGTCAAAGAATAGATGGCGCCATTAAGGGTATTGGAGGCTGTCCCATGGCTCAAGACCAGCTTGTAGGGAATATGGATACGCTTCAAATGATTCCATACTTATCTGCTAAGGGTATGCAATTGAATATCAATGAACAGGCTTTGTCTGAAGCCATAACAATAGCAGACCAAATTTTTGATTCCACAAGCAATAACTAAGGCATGAAATTTCATTACGAGTTTGCTGTTCAAAAACTGAACAATCCCATTGCACACCAACATAAATTAATGTTGGTGGGTTCTTGCTTTACGGAGAATATAGGTGATAAGTTAAAGAGGATGAAATTCTCGGTTTTGGAAAATCCTGCTGGTATTTTGTTTAATCCAGTAAGTGTTTCTCAAACCATTACCAATTGTATTGAAAACAAATTGGTCACCGAATCAGACATATTTCAATACAATGAAGCCTGGCATAGTTGGGACCACCATAGTAGGTTTTCAAATTTTCAAGTGCATGATTGTTTGAATAGTATCAATCAATCCACAGCAGAAGCCCATGCTTATTTAAAAGAAGCTGATTTTTTAGTACTCACATTAGGGTCAGCTTGGGTTTATGAATTAACGGATAAGGCAATTGGTAATAAAGTTGGTTCTGTAGCCGCGAATAACCATAAAGCACCAGCTGATTGGTTTTCTAAACGTCTGTTAACGGTAGAGCAAACCTTAGTGGTCTTGGATAATCTGCTTCATAGATTGTTTAGGTTCAATCCCAAATTGAATATTGTTTTTACCATTAGTCCAGTTAGACATTTGAGAGAAGGCGTTATTGAAAACAATAGGAGTAAGGCTGTTTTAATTCAAGCAGTTCACCATTTGGTTGACAAGTTTAATAAGCTCTACTATTTTCCTGCTTATGAATTGGTTATTGATGATTTGCGTGATTATCGTTTTTATGCCGAGGATCTGGTGCATCCTAATTATCATGCTACACAATATGTTTGGGAAAAATTAATTGGCGCTTGTATGACAGAATCAACACAAGCATTGATGAAGGAAATTGCTGAAATCAATTTGGCCTATCAGCACAAACCATTTAATCCGCATTCTCAACAGCACTTACAATTTTTAAACAACTATCTAGAAAAAACACGTGCCTTGTCAATTCAATTTCCCTATTTAAATTTTGAGAAAGAATTGGCTTATTTTGAAACAGGAATTGGTCAAATTAATAGCTAGCGTTAAAAGCTTTTTAATGGATCCGTTCCCCACTAATTTCTAAATCTTTCATTACGCCAATTTCATAGGCTAGCCATTCCTTCCATCTGTTTCTAACCACTGTTTTGTCCATATAGTGGTCTGCTAGATTGATAAAAAGGGTATAATGTCCGGCTTCACTTTCCATAAATTTTCTATAGAATCCTCTAAGGTATTCGTCTTCTAGACCTTCACTCAATCGCTTAAATCGCTCACAGCTTCTGGCTTCTATTAATGCCATGGTAAGCATTTGATCCAAAAAACGATCTTCTGGATGTCCCCCTTTTTTTTGAAAATCCATTAATCTATTGGCGTATTCATCCCTTCTTTGTTTGCCTAGTGGTAAGTTGCGTTTTTTTAACTCGGCCAAGACCATCCTGAAATGTCCCCATTCCTCGGTTATAATGGGGGCTAGAGATTCTACCATCAAACTATTTTGAGGGTAGCGTTGAATATAAGACATACAGGTTAGGGCCGCTTTCATTTCACAGTAAGCATGGTCAGTTAGAATGGCTTCAATTGAAATGCTGGCTAAGTCTACCCATCTAGGGTCTGTTGGCAGTTGAAGTCCAAGTATGTTTTTGGTATGTTGGGATAATTCCATGAATCAGATAATTACTGCAAATATCCTTCAGAACCCTCTATTGACGAAATTGAAATGGCAGTTTTATCCTTGCCAACCCAAATCTGTATCTTTGCGCATGCAATTGAATCAGAGCCGTGTAGCCAATATCTTGGAAATTCTTTCTATCAAGTCCTTAAATCCCATGCAGGAAAAGGGCTCACAAGCCATATTGGATAAGGCAGATACACTAATATTAGCCCCTACAGGTTCAGGAAAAACACTAGCATTTTTGTTAGCAGTTGAAGCCCTTTTGGATAAAGAAGTCAACTTAGTGCAATGCTTAATATTGACACCTTCTAGAGAATTGGCCATACAAATTGAACAGGTATGGAAAAAGATGCAAACAGGCTTCAAAGTAAGTTGTTGTTATGGTGGTCATGATATGCAAACAGAGATTCAGAATTTAGTAGAGCCCCCTGCTTTACTAATTGGAACACCAGGTAGAATTGCAGACCACTTTAAAAGAGAAACCCTTTCTCTACAAAGTATCAAATGTTTAGTCCTAGACGAATTTGACAAATCATTGGCCCTTGGTTTTGAAGACGAAATGGGTTTTGTGATTGGTGAAATTCCTCATTTGTCTAAAAGGGTTTTGGTATCGGCTACCGCCTCCATTGCCATCCCGGAATTTACAGGCGTTAGAGACTTGTATGTGGTAGATTGTATGAATAGGGAAGAAGAAGAGGGGCAATTAAATTTGCAGTTGGTAGTGTCAGCTACCAAAGACAAGGTTGAAAGACTGTATCAATTGCTTTGTTATATTGGAAATGAGTCTACCATTATTTTTTGTAACCACCGTGATGCAGTAGAAAGGACTTCTTTATTATTAACAGAAAAAGGGATTGCGAATGCAGCTTTTCATGGTGGAATGGAGCAAATGCAAAGAGAGCAAACCCTGATCCAATTTAGAAATGGTTCCGTACAATTTTTGGTGGCCACCGATCTTGCAGCTAGGGGGCTGGACATACCAGAAATCAAACACGTTATTCATTATCACCTTCCATCTACCCAAGCAGAATTTACCCATAGAAATGGCAGAACGGCTAGGATGCACGCCACAGGTACGGCTTATTTGCTTATGCACCAAGAAGAGCCAATGCCATATTACCTGCGGGAATCATTTGTGCCATTAGAATTGCCTGCTAAACTCAAACCGCCTAAGCCTGCTATTTTTGCTACTATTTATATTAATGGAGGTAAAAAAGACAAACTTAATAAAGTAGATATCGTAGGATTCTTCTTGCAGCAAGGAAAATTGACAAAAGAAGATCTTGGTTTAATTGTTGTCAAAGACTTTAACAGCTTTGTAGCTGTAAAGAAAACCAAGGTCCCTGCCTTTTTAAAATTGGTAGAACCCCTCAAAATCAAGGGCACTAAATATAAAATTGTATTGGCTAAATAGTTGTTAGGTTTTGGAAACTTTCTATATACAGTTGTTCTACTTTGGCCCTTGCCCATGGCGTTTTTCTCAAAAATTTTAAACTGGATTGGATACTTGGGTTATCCAAAAAACAGTTAATGCGGATACGCCTTCCTAATTCTTCCCATCCATAATGG
>JBEAPC010000024.1:0-47037 GCA_041164585.1 Bacteroidota bacterium | reverse complement strand
CCAGACCTTAAAATCAATGAAAACTCAAAGGTTTGTAGCGGCCCAAGACTAGATTTTGAATTAGAAATATTAACATCATAGCTCAATCCGCCAAGCACATTGCCAACGCCCAACCCTATATAAGGGATTACCGCCTCGTTCTGACGATACCAAAGTCCCGTATTCAAAATTGTAGGACTAGCGTCTTCTCCTGTCTCTCCCAAAATGTTTCCAAAATTTACTCCCACCGAGTAGGAATTAATATTGTTTTCAAAAACAAACATAGAATTGGCATTAAAAACCAACCGGTCATTCAAGTAGGTCTGAAAATCTGCGTGCACATTATACCTAGGGGGATCAAATTGATTGGCGTCTTGCAAGGCTGATTTTGCCGTTCTGAAAAATCTATATCCTGCTATACCAATATCAAAATTGGTTGTTTCAGTTCTTAATGTGTAGGTAATGCCTGCAAAAGCAGAATAATAGGGCTTGATACTGGACATATATGCTTCGTTGGTTGGAAGCGTTCTATTAAAACCAGAAGAGGATAACTGAGACGCAAAACTAAGTTGAGAAAAATCTATAATGGTATTGGAATAAGTTCCTCCAATTCCTGCTGAAAGCCCTTGTACATCATCCGCATCCAAACTAATATGGGAGCTCAAAGCAAAATTGAAAGAAGTGCTTTTAAAGGCTCCTGCCAATCCATTGTCTTGCAAGAACAACAATCCTCCTCCAATATAATTGTGTTCATCATATTTGTTTTTATAAATTTTCCCATCAAAGGAAAGTGACGTTGTATTCAGTGGATCTGTTCCTGCACTAATCCATTGATTTCTTCTTATCCCCACCAATCGCCAATTGGCGTCTCCATTACCTGCTAAGGCTGGATTCACCGTTAAAGGTGAAGCAAAAAATTGAGAAAAGATGGGGTCCTGTGCATGCAATACAGAACCTGAATACAGGGATAGTAAAAGGTACAACAGTCTTATATTTTTATTCAAGCGCATATACTTAATTGAATCATCTTAACAATAAGGTTTGTCCTGATTTTTTAACCAATGTACCATCATTGGCAACGCCTTCAGCTACCCAGATATAAATACCCATAGGTTGAGCAATACCATTAACCATACCATTCCATCCCTCGTCATAGTTCTTGGTTTCAAACATGAGTTGGTTAAAACGGTTATAGATTTTGAAATAATGGAACTCTTTTATTCCTGCTAGATAACTGAATAATTTATCATTTACCCCATCGCCATTTGGCGTAAAGGATTTTGGTACCATTAATTCAACCATCTTATCGTCAAAGACCCTGACCAAAAGACTATCATGAGTCACACAACCACCAGGAGAAATTAAGTTAATAGCATATTTCTGTGTATTGGTGTAATTGAATAAGGCGCTGGCACTATCTGGTAGATTAATGCCCCAAGAAGGCGTCCATCTATATTTATAACCTGGAATGGTTCTTCCTGCAACAGGCGTTGGAATAGATTTATAAGCAGATACTGAAGGATGAACTACTGGTGCAATTGGAATCTGAACATCTATGGTTGTATCATACGTAGTTGTATAAGCTGGACAATTTACTTGGTCTGCTTGCAAACGAATATGGTGTACCCCTCCTACTAAATAAGTATTGCTACTATTGTATCCAGTGGCAGTGTTTCCGTCACCAAATCGCCATAGCCAATTAATTTGTCCCGTGGTACTAGTATCAGTTAAGTTTCTGAAATTTACTGCCGTATTAATACACCAAGTATCATAAGTCAATTTCAAGACTGGTTGACTCATTTTAATCAAAGTATATGGCTGCGCAATGGTATCTACACAACCAAATTGATTAATGATACTGGCATTATACCTTCCACCCAATCCTGTGGTTAGAGAATCAAAGATGGCACCAGGAATATTAACACCGTTCAATGTCCATTGTTACCTTAATGAGTCTGGCGATGTAATAAAGAGGGTGTCCAAAATATTATTACACAAGTACTGGCCATGCAAAGAATGAATCACACCAACTGAAAGATTATTAATAGTTTGTACAAAATCAACCGTGTCTTTGGTGTTCAAACAACCTGCAAAAGCCATATCCATAAAACGGAAGCTTCTGGTATTTAAAGTTGTTATAGGCAATAATAGTGTGTATGGATTAGTTGTGATATTGCTGACAGTTTTAATAGCACTATTGTCATCCGTGTAATTAAAACTCCATGGTGCTTTGCCATTAAAACTTAAAACAATGGTATCAGTTGGATAGCGACAAATAATTGGGCTACTAGTAACTGTTAATTTAGGAATTGGCAAAACAGTAATAGTTGCATTAAATACATTGCTCAAGCAACCCATATTTTCTGCAGTTATTTGATAAACCGCCACAGCATTGGTTAAAATCAAATTATCCAATTTCTGACTTACTGTTGGTTGAGCAATGGTGGTTCCAAACATGCCTGACAATGAACCTGCAGGCGTAACTGTTGGTAGTGTCCAAGTATATGTTGTACCAGCTGGCAATCCTAATGGTGTAGCGTTAAACGTAGCGCCACTGCAAATTTCAGCAATTTGATCGGGTACAGTTGGTAATGGAGCACCAACATACACGGTTAGATTAAATGGAGCACCCAAACAGGTTCCAGCAACAGGTGTAATCAAATAATCAACTTTGGCAGCAAGACTGGTGGTGTTTGTCAGTGTTTGTGTGATGTTGTTACTTGGAATAGCTTGTGCTGTAGTTCCTAATACAGAACCAAATGGATTTATAGACGGTAAAGCCCAAGTATACTGAGTACCAACAGGCACTGGTGAAGGAATCACTGTTAAAGTGGTACCTGAACATATGGTATCGGTAATGGAAGCAATGGCAGGTGTAGGATTAATGTTTACAGTAAGCGTAAAGTCATTACCGGCACAACCATTGGCAAATGGGGTTACTATATAGGTGGCTGTATTAATTAAATTATTTCTACTGATTAATGTTTGGCTAACTGAAGTTTGAGCAACTGACTGAGCTGACCCACCAGTTAAACTGCCTGCAGGATTGATCACAGGATTTGTCCAAATATAAGTGGTCCCAGTTGGTACGCCTGTTGCTGTAAAACTAAAGGCTGTTCCACTACAAGCTGTTACTGTTTGGTTGGCAATGATTGGTTTAGCAGATACGTTTACGTCTACCCTAAATGCAACTCCAACACAAGCTCCGGATGTAGGAATCACTGTGTATCTAGCTGAAGCAGGTAAAAGTGTTTGATTCACCAATAATTCACTAATACTTGATTGAGGTATTCCTTGCGCAGTTCCACCAGTAATAGAACCAAGTGGTGTATATGTTGGAAGACTCCAAGTATAAGTGGTACCTACTGGAACATTGGTAGGACTTACATTAAATGCTGTATTGCTACATGTTGTTGTAATCTGATTGGGAACAACCGGCGTTGGATTTACCGGAATCGTAATGGTTTGTTGGTTGCTACAACCATTAGCAGTTAAGGTATAAACATAGTCTACTCCAACTGTATTAATGCTGCTATTCACCAATTTTTCTGCAGGATCATTGGTTCCAGAAGCAGCAATATTATTGATAAATGCTTGTGCCGCTCTTGTCCAAGTAAATGTAGTTCCAGTCATATTAGAGACTGGTGTGTAATTAAACACAGCGCCACTACAAATTGCGGGCGGATTGATTAAGCTAGTGAGTACGGGAGTTGGCTTAACCGTTACTGAAATAGTTTGGGTATTGGTACATCCAGCAGGTGTCACAAGCGTATACACATAAGATACCACAATTGGCAAATTGGTATTATTAATCAATATTTCATTGGGACTATTGGTACCAATATCAGCTGGATTAACAATGCCCGCAACTGCAGCCCTAGACCATTGGAAAGTAGTACCAGCAGTATTACTAGTTGGGGTATAACTAAACAGCGTATTGGAACAAATGGCTGGAACAATCAAACTACTGCTTAATTGGGTAGCAGGATTTACAGTAACAGTAACTGTAAAAGGCGTACCCGCACAACCACCCGCATTAGGAGTAACAGTATAAACAGCTTGCGCCGATGTATTTGTTGTATTGCTAAGCGTACCAGTGAAACTAGTAACTGCTGTTGCTTGGTTAGCCCCACCACTTAATGCCCCAAAAGGAGAAACAACTGGTATTCCCCATGTATAGGTAGTACCAACAGGTACTGGACTAGGAATTAAGGAGAATGCATTTCCAGAACATGACGAAATGGATTGATTACCAATAGCTGGAACTGGATTCACAGGAACCGTCAATTGAAAACTAACCCCAGCACAACTATTGGCAGTTGGGGTTACGGTATAAACCGCTGTATTTACTATATCATTTGAACTAGTAAGGGTTTGTGTGATAATATTTTGTGCTGTTTGAGCAGCCCCTCCTGTTAAACCAAACGCAGGACTAATCACAGGATTATTCCAAGCAAAGGTAGTTCCTACTGGAACGCCAGTTGGAACATAGGTAAAGGCCGTTCCACTACAAATGGATGCAAGAACTTGATCAGCAACAACAGGAATTGGATTCACTGTAACTTTCAAAGTAAAACTAGCTCCAACGCAACCACTTACACTTGGAATAATGGTATAGGTAGCCACTGCAGGATTGATAGATGCATTAGTAAGTGTACCAGAAATAGCTGTTTGCGCTGTTCCGGTTGTTCCGGATAAAATGCCTAATGGCGCACTTGTTGGAACACCCCAAGTATAAGTGGTTCCCAATGGCACTCCAATTGGTGTAAAGGAGAAGCTAGTTCCTGCACAATTTACCAATGTTTGATTGGCAATAACAGGAATTGGATTCACCACTACGGAAACTGTTTCTGTAGTGCTACAACCCGTTGTTGGATTAGTAAGGGTATAAACATAACCAACCGTGATGGCGGTTTGAGTGGTGTTGATTAAAACTTCATTAGGGTTATTAATTCCGGATGTAGCCAAATTACTAATACCAATTACAGCAGCCCTAGTCCAAGAAAAATTAACACCTGTTGTATTGGATGCTGGTGTATAATTAAAGGTTGCTCCACTACAAATAGCCGTTGGGGTTAATGTTGTACTCAATGTTGGTGAGGGGTTCACAACTACTGTTACATTGGTACTACTAGTACAACCACTAGCCGAACCCAAAGTATACACATAAACAACTGATACTGCTGTGCTGCCAGTATTGATCAAAGTCTCTGCCGGATTACCTGAACCAGAAGCAGCTGCATTACTAATACCTGCAACAACTGCCCTTGTCCAATTAAAAGTAGTTCCTGGTGTGGTGCTGGTAGGCGTATAATTAAATACCGTATTGCTACAGATAGCTGTTGGTGTAGTGGTACTGTTTAATACTGTTGCTGGATTCACTGTAACGGTTACTGTAAACGGCGTGCCCGGACAACCTCCAACTGTTGGAGTAACGGTATACACTGCTTGAGCAACAGTGGTGGTGGTATTGCTTAATGTTGCTCCAATGCTTGCTACGCCAGTTGCCTCTGCCACTGCCCCACTAATAGCTCCCACTGGGGTAATCACTGGGGTTGACCATGTATACGTAGTTCCAATAGGAACCGGCGTTGGGTTTACCGTAAATGTATTGCCAGAACAAATGGTAGTGGATTGTGCCGTAACTGTTGGTACAGGGTTTACTGGAACTGTTACAGTAAATGTTGTTCCTGGGCAACTATTGGAGCTTGGTGTGATAGTATATACAGCTGTATTGACAAGATTATTGGTACTAGTCAATGTTTGAGAAATTATAGATTGACCTGTTTGTGCAGAGCCCCCCGTTAATCCAGAAATGGGACTAATTACTGGATTGGACCAAGAATAAGTAGTTCCAACAGGAACTGTTACTGGCACAAAACTAAATGCAGTACCTGAACAAACTGGAGTAAGGACTTGAGGTGCAATTGTAGCAACTGGATTTACGGTAACTACTAATGTAAAACTTGCTCCTGCACATCCTCCCACACTTGGTGTGATGGTATAAGTAGCAGTGGCTGGGTTTACAGTTGCATTAGTTAATGTTTGAGAAATGGAATTTAGTCCAGTACCATCAGTTCCACTTAAAACACCAAGTGGTGCACTTATTGGAGTTGCCCAAGTATAAGTAGTTCCCAATGGCACTCCAGAAGGAATTAGATTAAATAAGCTACCACTACAATTAGTTAAAGTCTGGTTTGCCACTACTGGTATAGGATTCACTACCACAGAAACAGTTTGCGTATTAGTACATCCACTAGTTGGATTTGTGAGTGTATAAACATAGCCTACCGTAATAGCAGTGTTAGTAGTATTAACTAATGTCTCACTAATATTTCCAGAACCAGATGTAGCTAAATTGCTAATACCTGTAACCGCCGCTCTAGACCAACTAAAGGTTACAGCAGCTGTTGCAGATGTGGCATTATAATTAAACGTTGTTCCACTGCAAGTAGCAACTGGTGTTAATGTACTGGATAGTGTTGGAATGGGATTAACTACCACTGTTACGCTGGAAGTTCCACTGCAACCAGCGGGAGTAGTAACAGTGTAAGTATATGTAACTGTAATAGGGGCAGTAGTTGTATTAATCAATGTTTCAGCAGGATTACCAATGCCTGTTGCAGCTGTATTGCTAATACCTAATATTGTTGACCTTGCCCAACTCATGGTACTACCAGGAGTTGAAGCTGTAGGAGTATAATTAAACACAGATCCACTACAAATGGCTGGAGCTGTTGTAGCACTGGTCAAGTTGGTACTGGGATTAACAGTAACAGTAACAGTGAAAGGAGTACCAGCGCAACCACTATATAAAGGTGTTACTGTATAAACAGCTTGGGCAACTGTTGTAGTTGTATTTATAGGGGTTTGAGAAATGCTTGCAGAAGAAGTAGAATTGGCCCCTACTGCTCCTAAAGCACCAAAAGGCGAAACTACAGGTGCGGTCCATGTATAAGTAGTTCCAACTGGCACTGTTGTTGGAGAAGCAGGAGTAAATGAAAAGGTATTTCCAGAACAAATGGTAGTTGACAAGTTTGGAACTAATGGAACAGGATTCACAGGTACTGTTACAGTAAATGTATTTCCTATACAAGTAGGTGTTGCTGGTGTAACAGTATAGATTGCTGTGTTAACAAGATTATTGGTACTACTTAGAGTCTGAGAAATAAAAGGTTGACCCGATTGAGCAGAAACACCGGACAAACCAGAAACCGGAGATACAATGGGATTAGACCAAGAATAACTAGTACTAACGGGCACACCTGTTGGGCTAAAGCTAAAGGCTGAACCACTACAAATTGCACTAAGAGTTGTATTTGCTACTGCGGGTGTTGGATTGATGGTTGCGGTTACGGTAAAAGTATTTCCTGAACAACCATTGGCGATAGGCGTAACAGTATATTGAGCTCCCGCTACAGTGGTACTTCCATTAGTTAGTGTCTGACTAAAACTGGCTGCAGTTGTCCCGGTTGTTGCACTTCCATAAGTTCCAAACAATGTAGTTGGCAATCCCCATGTATAAACCGTTCCAGAAACATTCGAAGGTGCAAAAACGATTGTACCATTACCACAAATTGTAGAAGTTTGATTGGCAGCAACAGGTTTAGGCTTAACAGTTAAGGTATATGTGAATATAGTGGCATCACTAGCTGTAACAGTATATGTAACAATTGCATCAGAATTAGTACTATTAACTAAAGTGGCAGAAATATTTGACATTCCAGCTCCAGCAGATAACCCAGATGAAATGGCACCAACAGGAACTACTACAGGAACACCCCAAGTATAGGTAACTAAAGGTGTTTCTGCTGGCCTTTGGAATGGAGTATTTGCCAAACCACTGCAGGAAACATCAGTATATTGCGCACTTAACCCAAATCCAACAAATAGTAATAAACAAACAATCAATATCCTTTTAAAAAGATATATATGCTTAGTAAAAAAAATTCCCAATAAAACTGCCTTCATATTCGTCTGGTTGCTTGTCAATTAAACATTTTCTCCCTTTCTTTTTTAAGAAAAGGATAGATTTGTTGGATAGAGGAAAGTTTGGATGAACCCGTTGCCCGAAGAACACAAAAATCTAAAAATTCGGTGTTTTCACCGAGGCAGATATGTGTTTAGACTTGGAGTAGCCAATTAGGGGGTTACGAAATACTAAAATAAGGATATCCAATCACTTACATAAAATTATTTCATTAATTCTGTATTAATCTCATTTTAGGGAATTAGGCTAGAAAAAGCCTTTTGAACCAGGAGTTGGTGGTACAACATTATTTATTCTTTTGTAAACATTGCACCTTGTTGATTTACCATATTTATACTAAAAAGTCTAAGATGATGGGCATCATCTACATTCATAATTTTATATTGCAACCCGGCTGGAATCATAACCAGATCCCCAGCACTTACTTCATATAAAATACTCCCAACCTGTATCCTCCCAATACCGGACTCAATGATTAATGCCAAATCAGTTTCTTGGGCTTTAGACATGGTGGAAGATTCGCCAATTTGTAAAACAATCAAGCGCAATTGCAGGTGCAACCCTGAAAATAACAAAGTTTGAAAATCTTTATGATCAATTAGCGCATGGATATTGGTTTTAAACCCTTTCATATTCTGGCATTAATTCATTTGGCTTAATTGCTCAAAAAGCTGGCTTTGCTCTGGAGGTAGATTTTGGGGAATGGTTACTTGAAATGTTACATAAAGGTCACCTAGCTCTTTTTCTTTCTTATATACTGGAATCCCCTTTCCTTTTAATCGAATCCGCTCTCCATTTTGGGTTCCAGCCCTAACTTTCATTTTCACTTTCCCACTAAGGGTATCAATAGTGACTTCTCCGCCTAATACAGCTTTATATAACCCAATGGTTTGCTCACAGTATACATCATTCTCTTTTCTTACAAATCCGGGCTCAGCTTTCACTTCAAAATTGATAATCAAATCCCCATCGGGACCTCCATTCATACCTTTTACACCATGACCCTTTAATTTCAATATTTGGTCATTGGCAATGCCTGCAGGAATGGTTACCCTTATTTTTTTATCGTTGATAGTAATGGTTTCTTTTCTAGACTCCATGATATCTTTCAAATTCAACTGCATGGTTGCATGAAGGTCTTGACCTCCACGGGGCATATTCCCCCTTCTTTCATTAGACCCAAACATAGATTCAAAAAAACTGGAGAAGTCTGATGAACCATCATTACTAAAATCATGACTATTGGAGCGCGATGCTTGTTCTTTGCGTTGTTGTTCAAACGCTTCCCCATGTTCCCAGTCTTTACCAAAGCGATCATATTTTTTCCGTTTCACTGGATCACTTAAGACTTCATTGGCTTCATTAATGGCTTGGAATTTTGTTTGGGCTTGCTTGTCTGTTGGATTAAGATCTGGATGTAGTTTTCTAGCCAGTTTTCTATATGCTTTCTTTACGTCGGCGTCAGTAGCATTTTTATCTAAACCTAACACCGTATAATAATCAATAAAGGCCATGATGCTAAATTGCATCATTCCTGAACTGGAACTATGACAAGATTAAAATGAAATCTTGTAAGATTTACAGGTTAGGCCAGCAATAAATAGGAATAAAAGAGTTCAAAAAAAGCACTCCAGACAAGGGTAAAAATAAAAAAGTCAAGAACCCTATATTTTTTAATGATAGGCTTATAAGTAACAATGGCTAGACAAATGCCAAATAACATGCCGTATTTGGCCAAATGCCAAGCATCTAATCTTACTATTCCAAGAAAATTTTCTTGATGCATCCAAGACAGGTTGGGATTCCACCATTTGGGATCCATGGCCTTGAATACACTACGGTCATAATGGGTCCACAAGGTATCCATGATACCATTAAAGCTGGCCGCAATGGCCAAAAAGATTGCAGATTTCATTCCTCAAAATAGGAATTATCCTGTGACTGTCAAAGTAGTTCCTGTAACAGCAACACTATATTGTTTTAAGGCTCTTGGGGCAGGCCCAGCCGTTACTGCACCCGATGTATTAAACACCGAACCATGCGCATTGCAGACAAACCTTGTTCCTTGTGCATCATAATTGATGGCTACCCCTTCATGGGTGCAAGCTTGTTGCACGGCAGTAAAAGAACCAGCTGTATTTCCAGAAGCAAGTCTTGCTACCATTACACCAGATTGGGCTAGTGAACTCCCAACCGTTGTTAAACTGGCATTCAAATCAATACTAAAATTCACCCCAGTTGGGGCAGTAGTACTACCATCTGCAGATTTACTACAAGCCCCCATACATACGGCACAGGCTGCCAAAACTGGTGCCGAAAGGGTTCCTAAAAAGTCTCTTCTTTCCATGATGATATTAATTTTTTGATAGTCAATACAATGCAAACTCAGTTTCAAGATACGTAACAAGCTTAATCATGTTGCTTTGATTGTTTATTTTAACATTTGATTACTCAAAAACCTTTGTTACCGTTATTCCATTCCATTGGTCTGTTCTAAATGGGGTTGCAGGAAACCCAGCATTATTAAACAAATTTGCTTCAATAGGTGCATCTGTCCATCCATATCTTACTGCTACTGGATGCCTCACTGAATCTGACCAAACTAATACCTGATCCCCTTCAATACTTGCTTTTGCAAAATAGAATCGTTTGTCAGTTCCGGCAATTTCAAAACCCTTTAGATAACCATACATATCTTTTGCTACTAAGCCTCCAAAGCGATGTTTAAAATGAAGAATGGCTTTTTCTGCATTGATGTCCATTTTCTCAAAAACAGGTCCTGAATAGGGCATTTCTATTCCATATGTTTTTGCTAGCGCGATGGCCGCTAATCTTCTCCCAACATCTGTCTTGTTTTTAGGATGAATATTATCCGGATTTCCAATATCCGTTGTAACTGCCATACCAGTATTGGGCAATTGTAAAGCCATTGATTGTGCTTCTCTTAATTCTGCCCATTCGCTACCTTGGTTGCTATTGGGAGTTTTTCCAAAACTAGATAACTGAACAAAATAAAAAGGGAACTCAGATTTCCAATCTTTTCTCCATGAATTGATTAATAATGGAAAACTGCTTCTGTATTGAAAAGCCCTTTCTGCATTAGATTCACCTTGGTACCAGAGCACTCCTTTTATAGCAAATGGAATTAAGGGATGAATCATGCCATTATAAATGACTGAACCTACATTATTTTGTGAGTGTACATAATGCCATGGCATATTAAAATCTGGCATCATTCGCCATCCTTCTCCCGCTAGTGAAATTGGCTCATAGTCAAATTTCAAAAACAGTTTTGAATTCTCTCCATAAAAGCCATTTCCAAACCAAGCTGGATCCTTTTGAACGGCTTGGTGTAAAAGCAAGATATTTTTACCTGCCTTCCAAGTGCCCGCAGGAACATTGATTAGTCTATCTGCACGCCCTTCCCCTTTTTTAAACAATTTCCCATTCAAATACAATTCAAATGCGCCATCATTATCGCCCAACGATAGTATTGACACTTTATTCTGTTCCACCGCTTTTACATCTATCACTTTTTGCATAAACCCAGCTCCTCTAAATGCCCAAATGCCTTGCCAGTCCCATTGACTGGGGGGAGCATATTTTAACCAACTTTGAAATATAGTACTATCGGTTGTCAAAATATCTGGCAAAGCAGTACTTGGCAATTTTCCAGATTTCTGGGACAATGATTTTTTTAATTTTTTCAATAACATGGAATCTGCCATGTCCCAAGAATTTGGATAACTATTGGCATAATTGACAAATTCACGAGAGCCCTTCATAGCTTCCTGGCTAATCCAACCTTCAATTTGAGAACCACCCCAACTTGTATTGACTAGTCCAATTGTAACGTGCAATTTTTGCCATAATTCTTTGGCAAAAAAGTAGCCAACAGCCGTAAAATCGCCTAGATTATCTGGATCTGCTAATTCCCATTTACCATTTGACAATACATGATTAGGAATTAAAGAAACTTCTCTGGGAACGTAGAATTGTCTAATCTCAGGTAGTGGTTGTGAAGCTCTTTCATCTCTGAATTTATCAGCGTCTTTTAGGCTCCAATCCATATTTGACTGACCTGAGCATAACCAAACTTCACCAACCATCAAATCTGAAAACTCCAACTGTTGTTGATCTGTGGTGATAAACATTTGATAGGGTCCTCCAGCCTGCATCATTGGAAAAATAACTTTCCAATTTCCCTTTGAATCAACAATTGCTTTCTGTGTAGATTGGTTTAAACGAATAGTGACTGTTTTACCAATTGGCGCAGAACCCCAAACGGGTATATCCTGCCCTCTTTGAAGCACCATATGGTTGTTGAAAATCTTAGCAATGGTTAATTGCGAAAAGACATTATTAGAAATGATTAAAAGCAGGATAATAACAATAGAACTACGCATGGCAATTATTTATCAGGTACTTTTTTTAAAATTAGTTAGAAACACGCCAGTAATAATCATTACTGCTGCCAACATTTTTGAAAAATTGATTTGTTCTTCAAAAATCAGAACCGAGGCAATGGTTGCAAAAAAAGGTTGGGTATAAATAAAGGAACCTGTTATACTAGCTCCCAATTTCTTGATGCCATAATTCATCAATTGATAGGCCAAAAAAGTAGCACCAATGACAACATAGATTAAACACACCCAATTTGTTACACTAAATAAATGCCATTGAATACTTTCCACTGCAGTCCAACCCATAGGAACACTAATACATGCCCCAAAAAGAAAAACCCACTGCAAAATATGTACTGCTGAAAACTTAGCCATCAGGGGTTTTACCAATATAATATAGCTTGAATAACTAACCGCTCCTAGAATGATAAAAAGATCCCCCAAACTTTGTTCCTCACTTGAATAGGCCGATAAATCTCTAGAAAATATCAAAACAGCTCCTCCGGAAATACCCAAACAAAGACCCACCACTTTGTATACATTCCATTTTTCTTTTAAGAACCAAGCAGCCAATAAACTGATAGTTATAGGAGTGGTTAAAACTAATAGAGAAGCATGAATGGGACTGGTTAATGACATTCCTTTAATTGAAAAAGTTTGATTGAGGGTAATACCCGCAATCCCACAAATCAATAATCGCCAATAGTCTTTTTTCTTAAATCCAGTTTTTATTGGTTTCATTAAGTACATAAGCCAAAAAAGCAAACAAACAACACCAACCCGAATAGCCGTTAATGCAATGGCAGGTACCAAAACTGGACTTATCTGCTTTACGGCAATCACACTGGTTCCAAAGAAAAAATTGCCCAATAATACCGCTAACCTTGCTCTATTTTGCTCACCCATATCCAATAATTAAAAGGAGGGGAAACCCATTGGAATTCCCCTCCTCAAATTAAACTTACAATGATTTAATATTTGAATGGCTTACCATTTGCTAAAACTTCTTGTGTTTTTTCATCAAAAGTTACTTTCTCTCCTGTTCTACAAGCAGCATTTGCCATAATGGTAGCAACACTATGATTATAACCGGCTTCCACTGGTGCATTAGGTTGTTTTCTACTTCTAATACATTCCATCCAATTTTTAATGTGAGCAGTTGTCAACAAATCACCACCCGTATTAGCACCAGCTTCCACTTTAATCATTTCTGACAAACTCAAATCTGGCAAAAGATTGGGCTGCATTTTCATGGCAGCTGCCATTCCTGCTTTTAATCCCCCCTTAGGAGAAACCTTATTGGTAATCAAATTCAACTCTCCCCCATTGGAATAATACAATTCACTTGGATTCTCATCTCCATTATGCATTCTAGACATAAATACAACTTGGAAACCTGTTGCAGGGTCATTTACAGGACCATAATCAAATACAGCGGTAATGGTATCCCAGTTTTTCCTACCATCTTTCCATTGATAAATACCTCCATTTGCTACAACAGATCTTGGATGCGCTAGTCCACTGAACCAATTCACCGTATCAATTTGATGACTCATCCATTGTCCTGGCAATCCGGAAGAATATGGCCAGAACAATCTATATTCCAAATACTTTCTTGGGTCAAAATTATCATAAGGTCTGTTCATTAAATACCTTTTCCAATCCAAATCAGACTCTTTACACTGAGCTACCAGATCTGGTCTGCGCCACCTACCAGGTTGATTCACATTCCAAGTTAATTCTACCATGGTAATGGGTCCAAACTTGCCTGACTGAATATAATCAGCAGCAGCAGTATAATTAGGTCCACTTCTTCGCTGAGATCCAATTTGCACAATACTTTTAGAGGCTTTTACGGCCTTTAAAGCTGCGCGATTGTCTTCCATGGTTTCTGCAAAGGGTTTTTCACAGTACACATCGCATCCTGCTTTTACAGCTTCAATAGTATGCAATGCGTGTTGAAAATCTGCAGTGCTAATGAATACTGCGTCAACTGACTTACTAGCATACATTTCCTCATTATTTCTATAGCCTACTACATCATGACCCATTTTATCTTTTAAATAAGCTGCACCATCCTCTCTTCGTTTTTTCCAGATATCAGAAACCCCAACAATATCAAAATTCATTTCTTTGTAAAACTTCATAAAGGGAGGTATGTGAGAACTCCTATGTCTGTCTGAAAAGCCAACCACACCAACTCTAACACGGTCATTGGCTCCTAGTATATTAGCATAGCTTTTTGCACTTAGCCCCATGGTACCTACATAAGTACCTACAGCAGCTTTGGCTGTTTGTTTTAAAAAACTTCTCCTTGAATTAGACATGGTTATTGATGTTTAAATGTAATTGTTAATAGGAAAATGCATTACAAGTTAAAATATTCTTTGGCATTAAAATAACAGATATTTTTTAGGATCTCTCCCATCCATTGTTCATCATTAGGAAGTAATCCTTTATCCATCTCCTCACCAAAAAGATTGCACAAGGTTCTTCTGAAATATTCATGTCTAGGAAAGGATAGAAAACTTCTACTATCTGTAATCATACCTATAAATGTACTAATCAAACCCATATTTGATAGGGCATTCATTTGTTTTTCCATTCCAACTTTCTGATCCAAAAACCACCAACCAGACCCAAATTGAATTTTCCCTTTTTCAGAACCATCATTAAAATTTCCTAACATGGTTGCAAACACTTCATTATCTGAAGGATTAATATTGTATAGGATTGATTTACAAAGCTGATTGTTTTTGTCAAGGCTATCTAGAAATCTTGACAAATTAGCTGCCTGAGGAAAATCGCCAATTGAATCAAAGCCACTATTAGCACCAAGTATTTTATTGAGCCTACTATTATTATCCCTAATGGGCCCAAGATGAAATTGTTGTACCCAACCTTTTTGATGATACATCTTGCACAGTTCCATTAATACAAACCCCATAAAATGTTCTGGTGCTGAATAAGGAATTGACCTATGTTTAAGAAATCCTTCAAACTCCATTTCCATAGTTAGTGAAAGCTGAAAATGGCCGGGCATTTGTTCAAATCCATGATCAGAAACCCTGCAACCATGCTCATGAAAATAATCCACCCTATTTTGCAAAGCATCCAATAAGGTTGGAACATCTTTTATGGTAATGCCAGAAGCATTTTCTAATAGACCCAAATAGTGAAAAAAATCCGATTGTTTTTCAATAAACAAAATCTTATCCGGTCTAAATGAGGGAGCAACTTTTATGGAAAAATGTTCATCCGCCAATTGTTTGTGAAAAGCCAATTTATCCCAAGGTTCATCAGTTGTACCAACATATTCAACTTTAAAGCTTTTCAACAAAGACCTAGTGGTAAATGCTGGACTTTGCAATAATTCGTTGCAGTGTTGGTAAATTTTTGGCCCAGAAGATTCATTAAGGTATTCCTTGACCCCAAAAACATTCTTTAACTCCATATGGGTCCAATGGAAAAGCGGATTGCGTACTGTTTGGGGAACAATTTTTGCCCAATGATGAAACTTCAATTCATCAGAAGCTGACCCTGTAATAAATTCCTCGTTAACTCCAAGGGTTCTTTGTGCTCTCCACTTATAATGGTCACCCTTTAGCCAAATCTCGGTTAGATTAGCAAATTGTTTGTTATTGGCAATTTCATCTGGTGGTAGATGACAGTGATAGTCAATGATGGGCAATTCTTTCACATATTCGTGATACAAATTTTTGGCATGTTTCCCTTGTAACAGAAAATCATCCGTCAAAAAATAACTGCTCATCTTTTGTCTTTTAAAAATTAGACTCCACCAAATACGGTGAACCCTCCGTCAACGCCAATTTGCATTCCTGTAACAAATTTGGATGCATCGCTTAATAAAAAGACCAATGCACCAACCAGTTCTTCCGGGTTACCAAATCTCTTAAAAGGGGTATTTTGTATCACCAATTTTCCCCTAGTAGTATATGAACCATCTGGCTCCGTAAGTAAGGTTCTATTTTGTTCGGTTAAAAAGAACCCAGGCATAATGGCATTCATCCTAATCAGGTCTCCATGTCTATTGGCCATTTCAACAGCAAACCATTGATTATAACAATCAACAGCAGCTTTACCCATACTATATCCCAATACTTTTGTAATAACTTGTTTGGAACTAACTGAAGATATATTTACAATACTTCCGCCGCCATTTTTCGCCATCACTGACCCAAAAATTTGAGTTGGAATAATGGTTCCAAAAAGGTTTAATTCCATCACCTTTTTCATGCCTTCTAAATTCATAGAAAAAATGTCAGCATCAGGTTGCACAACACCTTCAGGCATATTGCCCCCTGCCCCATTTACCAAACCATCAATGGTTCCAAATTTTGCCAGAATTACATCTCTAGCTTTAATTAAATCCGCTTCTACCAACACATCTGCCACAATAGCTAATGCTTGCCCTCCATTTTTAATAATTTCATTGGCCCTAGCTTGGGCTACGCTTTCGTTTCTTCCAAGTATCACCGGAATACCTCCTGCTTGCGCGATGGCTTTAACAAATGAGCCCCCTAAAATTCCAGTACCACCTGTTACAACTATTACTTTATTGGAAAGAGAAAATTGATTGACTGAACTCATGATTAAACTTTGTACAAAATTGGATGATTAGTTTCAGAGCCAATCTGTTTTATATAAAATAATTTACGAAAACGATGTAAGAAAATCTATTGTTGTATTAATTCAACCCTTGCAATTTTATTGATAGGCACCAAGATTTCTTTTTTCTTAACAACAAAAATCAAACTACTATCACGTTGCTCCTGAATAATTCCTTTTACAATGGTTTTATCATCCCATCCTATAACAGACAAAGGCATTTTTTGCTTGATAAAATAGGTATAGGCACCTTCATCATGAGAATTCACTTGCGCTTGAGGTTGGGCTACACTCCCCTTTTTGGTATTGATCAGTATAACACCTGAAGCACCTTGTGCGCCATATGCAGTTGAGGAAGCAGCGTCTTTTAAAACAGAAATGCTTTCTACATCTTGGGCATTGATATTTGTTATGTCACTATTATAAATAACACCATCCAATACAAATAATGGAGGTTTTTGCATGGTTAAACTACCTACACCTCTGATAATAACTGAGCCACCGGTTTTGTCATTGGTGGTTTTAACTTCTAACCCAGGCACTTCTTTGAGCATGTCAAAAATGGTTCTATACGTACCTTGAATAGCACCAATGGCTTTTGTTTGTGCTTGACTAGTAGTTGCTCCAAAACAAATAAACAGTATTATAAAAAAGGCAATTCTCATGGTTTGATTCCTCACTTATTTTTAGATGCCATTTTTTGTGCTTGAGTAGTGGTATAATATTTAGCTATCATATTGGGAATTTCCCATGCAGGCATATTTCCTTTGGCAAGAAAGCCCAAGTACTTTTCTGTAACCCTAGCAAAATGCGATTCATGCCCTTCTTTATAAGCATCGGGAATAATCACTTCCCAGCCTTTGTCATTCTTTTTTAAAGAAAGACCTTTAAATTCTTTAGCAATTGCCGCTATGGCCGATGTTGCAGCTGCTTCCGTTCCACCTTCAATATAAAGTGTAGGCTTATACATTTGTTCTGCCCCTTGCTTAATAATCAAATTAGCTTTTGTTCCGCGCATAATGGAGTAATGGGTATCGCCTGTACCTTCAGGCGCTTTATAGTTCCAGATAACTGAAACCTTTGCATGTACCCCATTGATGGTATAATTGATTTCTCCATTACACATCACATTGATATCTTTTTTAGCATCCGTATACTTTCCAAGATAATTGGGCAGTTCCGTTAATTTGGTCACTTCGTTAAACTGCACTGCACTAATGGGTGTTGCCCAACTTTTGGCAGTTTTTAATTGAATATCTTTTTTGTAGTCAATCACTTTATTGGGGAAGCATTCCCACTGTACCAAATCAACCAAATGTGTGGTTACATCTACAATTCCCTCACCTTCCTGTGCCACGTCAAAAAACCAACCTGGCCTTGTTAAAACAGAGCCCGAAACGTATTTGTAAAAATGGTGCACACTTTCTTTGGTAACAGCTGGTTGTTCTAGGGTTCCTTTTTGTAATGTTCCAAAAAGACCTTGATCCATTGACAATGTCCTTTGCAAGATGGTTGTAATCTCATAACGCTCGGTCATGATATCATACAACAATAATTTTTTCTTTTGAGCCAGTTCAAATGCCGATTTCAATTTCAAAAATCCTTTTTCATCAATGGCCATGGGTTTGTCTGCAAACACATTTAACCCAGATTGAATTGACTTAAGAATATAATCCGTTTTTAACTGGTTATTCCCAGCTAATACCACCACATTGCCCTTTTTCTCAGACAACATTTTTTGAAGATAATCATCCCCCTCATAAACAGATTCCTTCCAAGCCGTAGCACCTGTGCTGGCTGCATTGTATCCCTTAATCTTGTCTAAATGCAAATTCAAATCTGTTCCCTTTTTGGCGTATACAAAAACCGTTGCATCCACTTGAGGATACATAGATTTTTGAACCAATGCTGCATGAAAATGCCCAGGATCTAACGTGATTAATTTAACTGACTGTTGCGCCTGCAACTGCAATCCCACTAAGGACATACCTATCCAACAAACAATTTTACTTTTCATAATTCTTCCCTATACTTTAAAACGCTTTTATTACTCTTAAAATCATTTAAAAAAAAACATAGTTTCTTCCTCTCTTCACTCTTCACTCTTATCTCTTCACTCTTCACTCTTCACTAAATTTTAGTCAAGCCCCTTCACTTCATAAGGAAATCTATGAGGTCTATTCAACATACTATTTGCCTCATCATCATTGACAAAACGCTCATTCATTGGATCCCAATGAAGCGTTCTCTTCACTTTCATCACCATATGGTGCAACAAACAAGTAGAACAAGAACGATGCCCAACCTCAACTGGTGAAATAGGTTGTAACCTGGTACGAATACAGTCTAGCCAGTTACCGTGCTGTTCTTCACTCTTATACAAGTTGATTTCATTGGGCCCTATCACAGAAGTGATGATTTTATCATTGCTAGCAGAAAGTGCTTTTGCATTGGCCGTATTTACTACAGGCTCATTGGCACTTGCTTTATAATTTCCACGGGTAACAAAGATCCAACCCTCTGTTCCTTCAAACTTAATGCCATTGGGTAATTCATTACTGATAATCATCCTAACCCCATTGGCATAAAGACCTTCTGTTGTAAACAAACCATGTACATTCCATAAACCCTTGGTTGGAAAATCGGCTTTGCCAGAAATTTCAATTGGGCCTGTGTATTCAGTATCCATACCCCAATGCGCACAATCCACATGGTGGGCGCCCCATCCTGTAATCATACCTGCTCCAAACTGCTCACAACGTAACCAACCTGGACGGCTATAATCATGCTGTGGGTGTACTCTTTTCTCTGTATAATATACATAAGGTGTTGACCCCAACCAAGCATCATAATTAAAATTGGCAGGAATGGGCATTTCAGGTTCTTCATCTCCTCCGGGGTCACCTGGCAAACCTACATAGACTTTTTTCAATGTGCCAATCCTTCCATTTCTAACCAACTCAGCTGCATACCTAAATTGTTGTGAAGACCTTTGTTGACTTCCTATTTGGAGAATCCTTCCTGTTCTATGAACCGCATTACTTAATGCCCTACCTTCTGCAATAGTTAAAGAGGCTGGCTTTTGTAAATACACATCTTTTCCTGCTTCCACTGCATGAATACCTAGATATGCATGCGAATGGTCTGGGGTACTAATCAATACGCCATCAATATCTTTGTTCAATAGCAACTCTTTATGATCAGAATACATAGTAACTCCATCATAGGGTTTGCCTAGTTTTTTGCTATAGTAATCGTTGACATATTTTTTACCATCGGCCAATCGCTTACTATCTACATCACAGACAGCCATTATTCTAGCATGATCATATTTAATGGTCTCCGCCATATCATGGTCTCTGGAAATTCTTCCTACTCCAATAGCTGCAATATTGAGCCGATTACTGGGTGCATTTTTTCCAAATACGGAAGCAGGAACAATGGTAGGAAATCCAGTCATGGCAAGCGTTGTAGCCACACCACCCTTGAATCCTGTTTTCATAAAATCCCTACGATTGAATGATTTTTTTTCTGACATGCTTATGGTTTTAATGGGTCATCTTTTGAGGTTGATTTGGCATTATTATAGTTAATGCCCTTATATTTTGAAGCCATATATTTTAATCCTTGTAAGAGATGGTTTTGGTATACGGGTTCTGCATAGGATTCCTTACTATGACCCAAAGTAGTAATCCAAACATGTCCACCTTCAAAGTCTTGGTACCAAACAGCAGGATAATAATTGGCATAAGAACCTGCATTTTTCACAATGGTCTCCGTTTGGTCTGGTTGTAAACTACTCAATTCATGAGCCATCAACACTTTAATACCAGGATATAATTCCTTTCCAAAATAACATTCATCTTCCCGCTCCCATCTTGCTGGCACTCCTTGCATAGAGGGGTGCATAGGTTCCATATTTTTAATAGCAAATTTTTGAAATTTGGCATGCCATGAAAAGGTTTCTCCGATCATCATTTTAAACCATTTCCAGTTTCTTTCTGTACCAGTTACAGAATGCACACCTACAAAACCACCTCCCGCCTCTATATATCGCCTAAAGGCAAGCCGTTGATCATCTGTATCAAATACATCATTATTGGTACTGGTAAATACTACAAAAGGGAACTTTTTGAGGTTGGATTCTGTAAAAACAGCTGGATCATCACTAACCACTACCGAAAAGCCATTTGCTTTTGCCATTGCTTGTATACTGGCTACCGCCGAAGCAATATTATCATGAACAAAGCCCTTACCATTCTTGGTATAGACTAAAACCTGCATATTTTTAATAGGGTCAGGTTTTCTACTCATTTTTGCAAGTACTGGTAAAGTAAAGGCTAATAGAAATAAGATGGCCAGAATCTGGCTTTTAGGGCTAATTCTCATAGTGGAAAGCATTGAATTTGAGACAATCTAATTTACGTTCCTTCCCTCTGAGGTATAGAATTATTTTCGAAAACGTTATCGTAAATAGTTTCGATGTTTAAAGAGACTAAGGTTTTTTTAATCGATTTCTGGCTTAATTTAATGTCATTAATGACCTGCTCACCGCAAAAAACGATTGCCGTTGTAGTGTTTATTAATATAACCAAACAACAATTGCCAAATGAAAAAAAAACCAAAACTCCTAACAGGGAGGCAAGAGTTACTGCGTTATGCCGTAATTACAGTGCTTTCCCTGTCTGCCTTAGCTCCTGAAGTACAGGCAAGATCAACCAACATTGCGGGTTTTACCAAGAATCTTCCGCCCATCAGTGTTACCGGTAAGGTTACTGATTCAAAAAACAATCCACTTGAAGGCGTTTCCGTTGTGATTAAGGGAACTACTCGTGGAGCTAACACAGACGCACAGGGTTTTTTTAAACTAAGTAATGTTCCTGACAACGGTACATTAGTTTTTAGTTTCACTGGCTTTGCTAACAAAGAAGTCTCTGTAAAAAGTAATTCAACCATTAATGTCTCTCTTTCTGAACAGGTTTCAGGATTGAATGACGTGGTAGTGGTTGGTTACGGTACTAGAACCAAGAAAGACTTAACAGGTGCAGTTGCACAAGTAAAAGCTACACAATTAGAAAACGAAAATCCAAGATCAGTTCAAGACATGTTGCGTGGTAACGCACCGGGTTTGGATGTAGGTTTTGACCCCAGTAACAAAGGTTCTAATGCCAGTTTGCAAATTCGTGGTAAAGGTACCCTAACTGCCAGCTCTAGCCCTTTGATTGTATTGGATGGGGTAATTTACCCCGGCGGTATGGAAGACATTAATCCAAATGATATCAATACCATTGACATCTTAAAAGACGCTAGCTCTGCTGCTGTATTTGGAGCAAGGTCTGCTAATGGGGTTATCTTGATTACAACCAAAAAAGGTAAAACTGGAAAACCAATTATTGCTTTAAATAGTAATATTGGTTTAAATAGGCTTTCTAATAAACCCCATTTGTTGGATGCCAATGAGTTTTTAACCTGGCGCCAAGACGTAAGATGGTCCATGGTTGGGTTTGACAGTACTTCTAAACCAGGTATTCAATACAGATTCTGGAATCCTACCACCCTGCCTTCCTCTTTATCTGTGGCTGATTGGTTGGCTTTGGACGGCTCTGGCGGAGACCCAACAGTAGCTTGGTTAAATCGTTTGGGTTTAAGACCTACTGAAGTTGCCAACTATCAAGCAAAACAAACTATAGATTGGGAAAAGCTTATCTACAATCAAAGTGCTATGCAACAGGATCATACCATTAGCATTGCACAAAGAAAAGAAGATTTAAACTATTACTTTTCTGTAGGCTATCTTGAATCTCAGGGTATAACTGTTGGAGATAAATACAAAACCTTCCGCACACGTTTTAGTCTGGAGTCAAATATTGCCAAGTATTTGACAGTAGGTACCAGTATCCAGTTTGCAGAAAGAGACGAAAGTTCAGTATTGGTGAGTTTTGGCGATATGATTAGAACTACACCCTATGGATCTTATTATGGGGCTGATGGCAAAACATTAAGAGCCTCACCCAATGATGACCCCGGTAATAACTCCCATCCTTTTTTGGGTAAAGAATATACTGATAGGATGTACAAATACGATAACCTGTTTGGTCAAATCTATGCCAAAGGCAAATTACCATATGGATTCTCGTATTCCGTAACCTTTTCTCCTAGATATGAAACCTTGCGAGAGTATAACCACCAATCTGCCAATAACCCCATCCTTGCAACAAGAAAAGGGATTGTAGATAGAAGAAACCAAACCGTTTATTCATGGAACTTGGATAATCAGTTGAACTGGTCTGGTAAATTTGGCAAACACAGTATTGAAGCTACTTTCCTAGCCAATGCCGAAAAATTCCAGTCATGGAATACAAATATTCGTGCTGAGAATTTTGCACCTAATGACAACCTAAGCTTTAATAGCATTCAGTCAGCTACGCTTCCCATTATCGCTACTTCTGATGATCAATATGAAACAGGTGATGCCTTGATGGGTAGGTTAAACTATAACTACGATCAACGGTACTTCTTAACATTAACTGCCAGAAGAGATGGATATTCTGCCTTTGGTCAAGAAAACCCAAGAGCTATTTTCCCTTCTGCAGCCGTTAGCTGGGTAATCAGTGAAGAGGGTTTTATGAAGAACACTTCTAAGTGGTTAGATTATGCCAAAATCCGATTGTCTTATGGTGAAAATGGTAACCGATCTATTGGTAGGTATGCCGCTTTATCAAACTTGACTTCTGGAACCTATACCTATATCACTGGCGGTGGAGCCCCTTATAGCGTTGGTTTTGTTCAGGCAAGTAATCTTTCAAACCCAGGTTTGAAATGGGAAAGAAATTCATCCATTAACATAGGTTTGGATTATAGTATTATGAAAGGAAAAGTTTCTGGTTCTATTGACTATTATACTAGAACAACAAAGGACTTGCTGGTTAACAGAACCCTACCAACGGTTACAGGTTTTACCAACATTCTAGCCAATTTGGGCGAAGTTCAGAATAAGGGAATGGAATTTAGTGTCAATACCACCAATATCAAGAACAAGAACTTTGAATGGAGGACTACACTAGCATTCTGGTGGAATATAAACAAGATTGTTCACCTTTACGGACCAACACCTGATTATGATGCATCAG
Organism: Bacteroidota bacterium; assembly: GCA_041164585.1. Classification (GTDB taxonomy): domain Bacteria; phylum Bacteroidota; class Bacteroidia; order Chitinophagales; family Chitinophagaceae; genus Sediminibacterium. The sequence goes on along the minus strand of JBEAPC010000024.1, from coordinate 22,906 downwards.
GTAAGCAAATAGGAAGTTCAGAAAAAGATGATATTGGAAACGGTTGGTTTATTGGAAAAAATATCAATACTATTTTTGATTATACCATTACAGGAGTTTGGCAGCAAGCTGATGCTGTTGAAGCAAAAAAATATGGGTACAAACCTGGGGATTTTAGATTACAAGACACCAATGGTGATGGTAAATACACTATTGCTGATAAAGAATTCCAAGGTACCACCACTCCAGACTTCTCTTGGAACTTGAGAAACGAATTCAAGATTTTCAAGAATTTTGATTTATCATTCAGTTTGTATTCTAGAATTGGACAAAAGAGTCAATTTAACGAAGCCAAAAACGTGGACTTATTTTATGATCGTTCACAATTTTACCAAAGGCCTTATTGGACTCCCACTAATCCAATCAATGACTATGCTGCCATGATGTCAAATGCTGGCGGACCAGTTTCATGGAACGTATTTAGAAAGTCAACTTTTGTGAGACTCAATAACATCAGCTTGGGTTACAATCTACCTACTGAAATTGCTCATAAATGGAAATTGGATGGTTTGAAAGCCTATGTAAACGTGGTGAATGCAGCTGTGTTCTCACAATGGAATTATTTTGATCCAGAAAACAAAGGACCTACGCCATACACCATCAATTTTGGACTTAACCTGACATTATAAGATAACCCAACATAAAAACAGAAGATATGAATTATAATAAAATTAAAATAGCCCTTCTGCTATCAGTTGTTGTTATCAGTACAACAACATTGACTAGCTGTAACAAGGATTGGCTCAAACCCAAACCCTTATCCATTTATTCTCCAGAAAATACTTTGATAGACGTTTCAGGATTCAATGCTGCCTTGGCTGCATGTAACCGTAATCTTAGAACTGAATGGTATGGAGATGGCGCACCCATTATTACAGAACAAATATTTTCAGAGGTATCTGTAGATGGCACTAATGACAAAACAGGACCAGCACAAAACTTAGACCTGCAGATTACTCCTGACGCCAACCTGAACTCCGCGGATTTCAACCGTATTGGCTGGTATTGGAACCAGGAATATGTAGGAATTAGAATGGCCAATACCATCATCTCTCGTTTACCTGGTGCAACAGCCATTTCTGATGCAGACAAGAATATCCTGCTTGGCAAAGCCTATTTCTACAGGGCTTATGATTACTATCGTTTAACCAATCAGTTTGGAGATGTTCCTTGCCCTACCAAGGAAGTAACCTCTGCTAAAGTAGATTTTACAACGGTTAAAAGAGAAGTGATTTTAACACTAATGAAATCAGATCTAGAGTTTGCGATAAAATATGTACCCATGGTTTCAGATAAGGGTGATGTTAACAGAGCTGCTTGTTATCACTTGTTAACTAAAATCAACTTGGCGCTTGGTTTGTTTGATGATGCCATTGCTTCTGCAACAGCAGTAATCAATGCTGGTCCTTACAAACTAATGACCAACCGTTTTGGTGTTGACGCAGGTATTGCAACAAAGAATGTTACTTGGGATTTACACAGACCAGATAACAAATCTGCTGCAGCCAATACTGAAGGTATATTTTTGGTAACAAGTAGATTAGGCACTGTTAGTGCATTTATCAGTTCCATGCTTGATGGTGGTACGGGTGGTACTCCTGGCATGAGGATTATGCGTCAGGTTGCGCCAGGGGTTTCTATTGGAACCACTATTTTCACTCCTTCTGGTAAAGCAGGTATGACCGCTTCTGGAGGTGTTGAAATTGATATCATGAATATCTATGGCCGAGGTATTGGAAGAGCAAGAAATACATCTTATAGTTATTGGGAAATCTGGGATGATCCCAATGATTTACGTCATGACTCAACTTCAGGCAACTGGCTTTATCCAGAAAACCTGCGTTATAACAACCCTGCGTTAAAAGGAGTTGATACGGCTTATGGATTGCGACTAAGATTAAGGGATCCAAAACAAGGTAATAAATTGCTTTGTGAAGACACTTTACGTAGGTGGTATCCTTGGCCTCATTACAAAGTATATATTCCTGATACAGAAAATTTTCCAATGCAAGGTGGTCACTCAGACTGGTATGTATTCCGTATAGCTGAAACCTATTTGTTGCGCGCTGAAGCCTATCTCTGGAAAGGAGACGCGGCAAGTGCTGCTGCTGATATTAATGCAGTTAGAACTAGGGCAAAATGTGCTCCTTACACAGCAGCTCAAGCGGACTTTAATAGTTTGCTAAATGAGCGTGCTCGTGAATTATATTGGGAAGAACCAAGAAAGACTGAGTTAACCAGAATGGCTTATATATTTGCCAAAACTGGTAAACCATACAATGGTAAAACTTATACCCTTGCTAACTTCTCTACCTCCAACTTCATGGTAGACCGCATATTGGAAAAGAATATTTTCTTTAAAACCAATTATGTAACCATTCGTGGAGACCAGTTCCGTATTAGCCAATACCATGTTTTATGGCCAATTCCTCAAAATGCTATTCTAGCCAATGCCGATGGTCGTATCAACCAAAACATAGGTTATAGTGGATCTGCCAGCAATGTGCCTGCAAGTGATAAAATTGTAGATTAATCAATTAAAGTATATTAAATCCTAGATGCCACACCAAAAAGTGTGGCATCCTTTTTTTGAAGACCTTTCTGAACTAAATTGTGGTACCAAATATTAAATACATGACGCTATTTTCAAGAAAAATGCTAGTTCCTGCTTTGCTATTTTTATCAGGAACCATCCAAGCCCAAAACAGTAATCAACCAAATGAGGAGTTGATAAAAACTTTTGACAAAGCCTTAGCAGGTGCTGCAGGTCAATACAAATACTTGAAAAGTATTACTCCTGTTGACGTAATGCCAAAAACTTTCTATGCCACTAAAAAATTAGAAACTAGTAAAACAAGCTGGTGGACCAGTGGATTTTATCCCGGTTCCCTTTTCTATTTATATCAAGCTACCAAGGATACCGCATTATACAATGAGGCCATTAGCCGTTTACGAATATTAGAAAAAGAACAATACAATAAAGGAACACATGATCTTGGATTTATGATGTTTTGCAGTTTTGGCAATGCCAATGCTATTCAACATGATAAAAAATATGATGAGATTTTGATGAATAGTGCCAAGTCATTATCAACAAGATTCAACCCAACAGTAGGATGTATTAAATCATGGGATCATGGCACATGGAAATTCCCTGTGATCATAGACAATATGATGAATTTGGAATTGCTTTTTTGGGCCACCAAATATTCGGGAGATAGTAGCTATTATAAAATAGCTGTTACCCATGCCAATACCACTATAAAGAACCATTATCGATCTGATTTTAGTTCTTTTCACGTGATTGATTATAATCCTGATAATGGTTCAGTGCATGAAAAGAAAACAGCACAGGGCTACGCCGATGCTTCTGCTTGGGCAAGAGGTCAGGCTTGGGGACTCTATGGTTACACAGTTATGTATCGGGCCACCAAAGACAAAAAATACTTGGTTCAAGCCAATAAAATAGCCCATTTTATTATTGACCACCCAAGGCTACCAGCAGATAAAGTTCCTTATTGGGATTATGATACACCAGATATTCCAGCAACCTACAGAGATGCTTCAGCGGGGTCTATTGCAGCATCTGCTTTACTAGAATTGAGCAAATATGCGGATGCAAAAAATAGTAGTCTCTATTTTAAAACTGCAGAGAAAATCTTAACTGCCTTATCCACTCCTACTTACACTGCAAAGCCTGGAGAAAATGGTGGTTTTATTTTAAAACACAGTGTAGGTCATTGGCCTGCCAACTCAGAGGTTGATGTACCACTTACTTATGCTGACTACTATTATATAGAAGGGATGATGCGATACAAAGCATTGAAAAATAAATAATAGATGCTTGGTTCATGAAATTAGTAGTACAGATATGTAGCATCCTTTTATTATTCCTTGCAGAAAATGTGTGCAGTCAAACTAACCAGCAGCTAATGCCCAAAAACATGGATCTATACCTGCTCATTGGCCAGTCCAATATGGCAGGCAGGGGTAATATTGAACCAAATGATGCCACTCAAGGAAATGAACAGCTTTGGATGCTTACAAAACAGGGAGAATGGTTACCTGCCAAACATCCATTACACTTTGACAAACCCAATATGGTAGGTGTTGGACCAGGTCTTGCTTTTGGATTAGACATGTTGAACACTGGTGGCTCTCCTATTGGCTTAATTCCCTGCGCCGTGGGTGGTAGTGCTATTAGCAGTTGGCAAGCTGGTGGCTATGATGCAGCTACTAAAACACATCCTTTTGATGATGCGGTAGTACAACTAAAAAAAGCCCTAGCATCCGGTCAATTAAAAGGGATTATTTGGCATCAAGGTGAAGCAGATAGTTCTCCGGAAAAAAGAAAAGATTATTTAGCTAAACTAGCTACCATGATTAGTACATGGAGAAACTTAGTGAATAATCCAAACCTACCTTTTGTTGCTGGAGAAATAGGCGCATTCAATGAGGTACACCAAACATTCAATTTGGAATTAAATAAGTTACCAAACTTAGTAACTAAAACGGCCGTAGCTTCCTCTCAAGGATTAATGGACAAAGGAGATCATTTACATTTTGATGCAGCTTCTGCTACTGAATTAGGTAAAAGATTTGCATTAAAAATGAAAACCTTGCAAGAACAATAAAATACCAAATCATGAAACCATTAATAGCAATGGAACAGACCTGGAGATGGTTTGGTCCCAATGATCCAGTTAGCTTGCAAGACGTAAAACAAACAGGTGCTACTGGAATTGTATCTGCGCTGCACCATGTACCACATGGAGAGGTTTGGGAATTAAACCAGATTCTCGAGAGAAAAGCTATTATAGAAAAAATGGGACTTAGCTGGTCAGTTGTAGAAAGTATTACGGTGCATGAATCTATTAAAACCAGAACAGGGGCTTATCAAGATTATATTGAAAAGTATAAAACATCTATAAGAAATGTTGCAAAATCTGGCATACCCATTATCACCTATAATTTTATGCCAGTCAATGATTGGACAAGAACCTCTTTAAATCATCCTATGGAAGATGGTTCACTTGCTTTGTATTTTGATTGGATTGACTTAGCTGTTTTCGATATCTATATTCTAAAAAGACCAGGTGCAGAATCAACCTATCCAGAAAATATATTGCTAACTGCAGAGCTGCGATTTAAAAACTATACAACCGAACAATTGGATGCCATTGCTGGTGTAGTCATGTTTGGAATACCCGGTGAGGCCAAAACCACAACCGGAATGATGCTGGAAAAATTAGCTACTTATTCCCATATAGATCATGCCGCATTGCAAGACAATCTTTGCCATTTTCTTGCAGAAATTAGTCCTGTAGCTGAAGAGTGTGGGGTAAAATTAGCCATACATCCTGATGATCCTCCCTTTCCTATTTTAGGATTGCCAAGAATTATGAGCAATCTAGAAGACATGGAACATATTATTCAAAAAGTACCCAATCCTGCCAATGGAATTTGTTTTTGCACAGGTTCCTTAGGTGCTTCCCCAAAAAATGACTTGCCCAATATGGTCAAATCCTTGGGGAATCGCATTCATTTTGTGCACTTGCGCAATACTAAAAGAGATGAAGCTGGTAACTTTTTTGAAGCCGATCATTTAGGTGGTGATACAGATATGTATGCTGTGCTTAAAGAAATTCTACAAATTCAACAAGAATACCAAGTTTCACTTCCATTTAGACCGGATCATGGTCATCAAATGTTGGATGACTTGAACAAAGTAACCAACCCTGGTTATTCCGCCATTGGGCGATTGCGCGGATTGGCAGAATTGCGTGGACTAGAAATGGGTATTTTGCGTTCTTTAGAAGAGCAACTGTAGCGCAATTTTCAACGGCTTTTCGATAGATATTAACGATAAATTCCGAAATTTTTATCGAAGTATTTTCGTAGATTGTCCCTTACAACTAATTGCACTGTCATGTCTAAAGTGAACTTAAAAGACCTAGCCAAAGAATTGAAGGTTTCGGTTTCCACTGTATCAAAAGCCCTAAAAAGTAGTCACGAGATTAGTGCTGAAACCAAAAAACGGGTACTAGAATTGGCACAGAAAATGGGCTATAATCCCAATCCCTATGCAGGATTTTTAAGACACCATAAAAGCAAGACCATTGCCATTATTGCACCCGAACTAACCAATAATTTCTTTATTCAAGCCATTAGTGGAGCAGAATCTGTAGCCCAAGAAAAGGACTATCACTTACTAATTTATATTACCAATGATGACTATCAAAAAGAGGAAAGCATTGTTAGGCATTTACAAAATGGCCGTGTAGATGGTGTGATCATTTCATTAGCAAGCACTACTAAAGATTACCAGCATTTGAATGATCTCATTCATACTGGAATACCCATTGTATTTTTTGACAGAATTTGTCATGAAATTGAAACTGCAAAAATTACCACGGATGATTTTGCTAGTGGTTTCAATGCCACCAATCATTTAATTGAAAATGGTTGTAGAGATATTGCCTACTTATCAATTTCAGAAAATCTTTCAATTGATAACAAACGCAAACAGGGTTATTTAGAAGCATTAATGAAACACGATATCCCATTTGATTCAAGTAGGATAGTACAATGCAATACAGACGAGAAATCCAATTTCAAAAAAATCAAGCAAATTTTACAACAAGAAAAAAGACCAGATGGGGTATTTGCATCCATAGAAAAATTAGCTTTAAATACCTATTATGCTTGTAAAGAATTAGACTTAAACATACCTAAAGATGTAAAAGTCATTTGTTTTGCCAATCTAAGAACAGCACCATTGTTAAACCCTTCACTGACCACTATTACACAACCTGCATTTGAAATGGGTAAGCAGGCTGCAACCATTCTTTTTAAAAATTTAGACAAAAAAAGAACCCTAATTACCAATGAAAATATTGTTCTAAAATCAGAGTTGATTAAAAGAGAATCTACTCATGCAAATTAGAATGCATATATAGTTTACTTGCTCTTTTAAACAAGCTTTTGCAAATATATTGCTATCCTTAACCAGACAAAAGATATAGTTAATTTAGATAATACTATCTTTTCCCAACTGTCCTGTACTGTTAGGCACGATTGATGCTACAACATTTATTTTTTACCGTTTAAACATTAAAAAATATTTCTATAAAACTGACATTAGTCATTTTATAGCGTTCTAAAAGTTTGAAACTTTGATACAGAAAAACAAGATTTTAGAACCATAAATTTTTTTGTATGAACAGTGACCAAAAACCCCAAAGCAATGAACCAAGCAATGTATTACCGGAATTAAAAGCATGGGTAAATAATATTGCCGGACAATGCAATGCCAAGAGTATCCATTGGTGTGATGGATCCAAACAAGAGTATGATGGATTGTGTGAGCTACTAGTTAGAAAGGGCACATTTCAAAAACTGAATCCAGAAAAAAGACCCAATTCTTATGCCTGCTTTTCTGACCCCAGTGACGTTGCCAGAGTAGAAGACAAAACATTTATTTGCAGCCGTTTAAAGGATGATGCGGGTCCAACTAATAACTGGATGGAACCAAAAGCTATGAAGCAAATTTTGAACTCTTTGATGGAAGAGTCTATGTTGGGAAGAACCTTATATGTGATTCCTTTTTGTATGGGTCCAGTTGGATCCCCCTTTTCAAGATATGGTGTTCAATTAACCGACTCTGAATACGTTGTTGTCAATATGTATATCATGACTAGAATGGGTGAAAAAATTTATCCATTTATAAAAAGAGGGGAATATGTAAAGTGTATCCATACTGTTGGTGCACCTTTAAATTCAGACCAGGGCGATGCCAAATGGCCCAACAACCCTACTACCAAATATATTTCTCACTTTCCTGAAGAACGATTGATTATTTCATACGGTAGTGGATATGGTGGTAATGCTTTAATGGGTAAGAAATGTTTTGCGCTAAGAATTGCTTCTGTAATGGGTAAGGAAGAAGGTTGGCTTGCTGAACACATGCTCATTCTTGGAGTTGAGTCTCCTAACAAGCAAAAAACCTATATCGCGGCAGCATTTCCTAGTGCCTGTGGTAAAACCAATTTTTCTATGATGATTCCTTCAAAAGGAGTGGATGATTGGAAAGTAACCACTGTTGGTGATGATATTGCTTGGATTCATAAAGGTGAAAATGGACACTTATATGCTATTAATCCAGAAGCAGGATATTTTGGTGTGGCTCCAGGCACCAACTACCATACCAATCCCAATGCCATGGAAAGTATCAAGGCCAATACCATCTTCACCAATGTGGCTATTACAGCAGATAAAGACGTGTGGTGGGAAGGCATGACCAAAGAAGTACCAGATGGATTAACTGATTGGCATGGTCAACCTTATGATAAAACCAGTGGTAAACCTGCGGCACATGCCAATAGTAGATTTACCGCACCAGCCTATCAAAACCCTGCCATTGATTCAGAATGGGATAATAAACAAGGCGTTCCTGTTGAAGCATTTGTTTTTGGTGGAAGAAGAAGTACTGCGGTGCCTCTAGTATGTCAATCTTTTAACTGGAATTTTGGGGTATATACCGCTGCCACTATGGGTAGTGAAACAACTGCTGCTGCTTTTGGTGAAATTGGAAAAGTAAGAAGAGACCCATTTGCTATGCTTCCATTTATGGGCTATCATATGGGTGATTATGTAAACCATTGGTTACAATTTGGTAGAGATTTACCCAATGCACCAAGAATCTTTAGTGTCAATTGGTTTAGAAAAGATGAAAACGGCAAATTCTTATGGCCAGGATTTGGAGAGAACATGCGCGTTTTAAAATGGATTGTACAAAGGGTACATGGCAATGCAGGAGCTGTTGAATCTCCCATTGGATGGATGCCAAGATTTGAAGACATGGACTGGACTGGCATTGAAGGATTCTCTAAAGAAGATTTTGCAAAAATCATGACTGTAGACCGTGAGCCTTGGAAACAAGAATTAATGGGTCATGAAGAACTATTTGCAAAATTATATGACAAACTTCCCAAAGAGTTCTATTTCATGCGTGAGTTATTACTAAGTGCCTTATGGAGATCTCCAGAACACTGGCAACTGGAACCGGAACATATTTGATTCCAAAAAGGAACGGTGCATGACGCCGTTCCTTTTTTTATCGCTTAAATTTGTGTGATATGAATTGGTTTATAGCATTATTTACCGAACAATCCGTGGCGCAGGCCGCTATTATCTATGCATTGGTGATTGCATTGGGGATTCTTATGGGTAAGTTCAAAATTTTAGGAATTTCATTTGGCATTACATGGGTACTGTTCATTGGTCTGATAGCCTCCTATTTGGGTATCAGTGTGAATAAGGAAACGGAACATTTTTTAAAAGAATTTGGTTTAATCATATTTGTTTACGCCATTGGGCTTCAAGTTGGTCCCGGCTTTTTTGCGTCACTCAAAAAAACGGCTTTGGCCAATAATGCTATTGCTGCAACAGTGGTATTGTTAGGGGTCTCTATTACTATTTTATTTTTTTACCTCTCCCATAACCATATTGCCATCATGGCTGGGGTGATGAGTGGCGCAGTAACCAATACACCAGGTCTTGCCGCGGCACAAGCTGCAGTAAAAGATCTTCATATTAATGGTGTTGACAATGGTACCATTACATTGGCTTATGCTGTTGCCTATCCTTTTGCGGTAGTTGGTATTATTCTATCCTTGGTCATATTGAAAAAAATACTGGGAATAGATATTGAGAAAGAAAAAGAATTACACCGCAAATTGAATTTTATCCAATCTAATAGACCCATCAATGTTCATATTAAACTAGAGAACAAACAATTGATTGGTCAGCCATTACGGAATATTTTTAAGATGCTCAATGAGCCAGTTATTATTTCTAGAATGTTACACCATGGTCAAGTAATTACTCCTACCCCCGATCTAGTTTTAGCGGAGGATGATGTAATGCAATTTGTGGCCACCAAGAAATTGATGGAAAAAGTAAAACTCTTGGTTGGTTCAGAAATTGACATGAATCTTAGAACCATTCCTACCAGTAACTTAATTTCTAGATTTATTGTAGTTACCAGAAAAGAAGTAACCCATAAGCGCCTAGGCAATATCATGGAATTACAACATGAAGCCTTAACTATTTCTAGGATCAAACGCGCTGGCATTGAAATGGTTGCTCATGGTAATGTGCTGCTTCAACTAGGCGATACCATTACTGTTGTAGGAACAGAAGATAGTGTAAATGAATTCACCAGTCTGGTTGGTAATTCATTAAAAAGACTAGAAGCACCAGATTTGGGTCCCATTTTTATAGGTATTGTATTTGGAATTATTCTAGGTAGTATCCCTTTTCAGATACCCAATATTCCTGTTTCAGTTAAGATAGGCATGGCTGGTGGACCTTTAATTGTGGCTTTGTTTCTAAGTAGGTTTGGAAATTCATTATACTTAAACAACTATACCACCAACAGTGCCAATCTCATGATAAGAGAACTTGGCATTGCACTATTCTTAGCCAGTGTGGGACTAAGCAGTGGACATAATCTAGCTGGTGCATTTGCCGATGGCAGTGGTTATCGTTGGATTGGCATGGGCATTACCATTACCATGGTTCCCCTTTTATTAGTGGGATTGTTTGCAAAAAAATTCTTGAAGAAAACCTATTTTGAAATTTGTGGTTTATTGGCGGGTGCTTGTACAGATCCTCCAGCTTTGGCATTTGCACTTAAGATGGCAGGCAATGATATTCCATCTGCTACTTATGCAACGGTTTATCCATTGACCATGATTATGCGCATTTTGGCAGCGCAATTATTGATTTTGTTTTTTGCATAACTATGAATGCTTCTAATTCTATAAAAACCTTTTACAAGGGATTACTGCGTTTGTCTGTATACCTCCTATTCATCTATATTTTACCAACTCGTAGTCTTGCACAATCAAAAGCGGTGAATGATGTATCACAAAGCTGGACTAGTTTAAATAGCATTATCAGATTTAGCAAACATTGGGGAATGGTTGCGGACGCACACTTGAGAAGAACCAATTTTTTGGCAGACCCCAATTTTTATTTTTTGAGAACGGGTATACAATATTGGGTGAATGATCACTTGACGCTAACAGCTGGTATTGGGAAAATGTGGGTTGCCCCAACCACACCCAATAGGGAACATTTTAGTGTAGAAAATAGAATTTATCAACAAGCGCTTTTGACCAATAAATTGGGCAAAATTGGAATGCTTCAAAGAATCAGAAATGAACAGCGTTGGATGGAGAAAATTACCAATGACCAATTTACTGGAGACTATAAATTCAGCAATAGAATTAGGTATTTATTGGCATTCAATATTCCCCTTTTTAAAAACCCTTTATACCCATCCTTGAGTGTGTCAGATGAATTGATGATTCAATTTGGAAAAGAAATTGTTTACAATACTTTTGATCAAAACAGATTATTTCTAGGCATTAGACAGTCAATATCTAAAAATCTCAATTTTGATTTTGGTTATATGCTTAGTTACCAACAAAAGGCAAGTGGCTACCAGTATGATAGAATCCAAACCCTTCGTTGTTTCTTTTATTACGCTCCTGATCTAAAAAAAAAGAAAACTTAGATTACTACTCCTGCAAACTTCTTCGAATGCCTAATTCAACCCCTCTAATTTCTGCCAAACCTCTTAATCTACCAATGGCGGAATAACCTGGATTGGTTTTCTTTTTCAAGTCATCCAACATTTGATGGCCATGATCAGGTCTTACTGGAATGGAGCTGTTTCTAGATTTCATGGCTAAAACCAATTCTTTGATTACCGCATACATATCAACATCACCCTCCAAATGGTTGTCTTCATAAAAATCGCCCCATTCATTTCTTCTAGTACTGCGCAAATGAATAAAATTGATTCTATCTGCAAATTGCTTGACCATAGCAGGCAAATCATTATCCGGTCTTACCCCAAATGAACCAGTACAAAAGCAAAGGCCATTATTGTCAGAAGGAACAGCGTCTATTAAAGCTTGAAAATCTGAAGCGGTACTCAAAACCCTTGGCAATCCAAGAATAGGATATGGAGGGTCGTCTGGGTGAATCACCATTTTCACGCCTGCTTTTTCAGCAGCAGGCATAATAGCAGTTAGAAAATAAATCAAATTAGCCCTTAACTTATTTGCATCTATTCCTTGATAAGTATCCAAGGTTTGTTGAAACTGCTCTAGTGTAAAACTTTCTTCACTACCGGGTAGCCCAGCAATGATATTTCTTTGTAACAATAAGCGCTCATCCGCACTCATTTGTTCAAATCTTTGAATGGCTCTTTGTTTTTCAGTTGCTGTATAGTCCGCATCGGCGCCAGCCCTTTTTAATAAACATAGGTCAAATGCCATAAAAGCTGCTTTCTCAAAACGCAATGCTTTTGACCCATCAGCAACAGTAAATGCCAGATCGGTTCTTGTCCAATCTAACACGGGCATAAAATTATAAGTTACTATATGAATGCCACAAGCACCTAGGTTAAGAATAGAAGCAGCATAATGCTGTATGTATTGTTCAAAATCACCTGTTTGAGTTTTAATGGCTTCATGAACAGGAACACTTTCAACTACAGACCAGGTTAATCCGGCGGCTTCAATGATTGCCTTACGCTCAAGAATGGCTTCTTTTGTCCAAATAGCACCATTAGGTAAATGGTGCAAAGCTGTAACTACACCTGTACAACCAGCCTGTTTAATATCTTGTAAACTAACGGGATCATTAGGCCCAAACCAACGCATGGTTTGAATCATAGATGGATAAATAGCTGGAGTATTCATGAATTACTATTCAGGTTAGAAAGTTGCAAACCTAAATAGAAGTCTTGAATCTAAGTATCTAAACGTCTTATAATAGTACTAAATCAACTAAATCGATTTCGAATAGTATTAATGCGCCCAGCTTTTATTTCCAAAACTAAAACCTGCGGTAATGGATGGACCATTATAACCCCAACCTACATGGGCCTTATTGCTGTTGACATTGGCGTCAATCTTAAAATTAAAGCCAGTATAACCTAGAGAAAGGTCCAAATGTTTGGTGGCTTTGAACATTAAAACAGCGTTATAGCCCACAATTTCTCCGCTTACATCACCGGTAGTAATGGTCAAATAGTTAAACTCACCGTTTATAGCCAAACGTTTACTCAAGGATACACCACCCCAAACTCCCAAATCTGGTAAAGGAGCAGTAAAATTGAAGTTTTGACTAGAAGTTAAGGAACCTGCACCTGTTGTGATTCCCATTCCTATATTAGTTTGAAGTGTATGCGTTCCAATTAAAAAGCCTAATTCAGCTTTGGGTTTTGCCAAAAGCGCATACCCCCAAGAAGCCCTATAAATGGTAGTATTGAAAAAACTACTAACATTGGCAGAAACATTATAAGTATTATCTCCAAATTGAATAGTTCTTTCTAATGTTTTAGTAGAAGACCTATTAAATTGCAAATAGCTAAAATCAAATCTAGATCTTCTAGAAATGCGCCATTGAAAATTGGCCATAAAGGTTCCAATTTGTTTATTAAAACCCAGGTCTTTCTCAAAATCAATATCAGTTCCAACACCCCCAATGGTGGCGCCAACTTTAATGTCAGTATTATTCACTGCATTCATGTACCCTGCACTAAGCCTAAACCTTTTTACAAACCAGGGAGCCAGTTTCTGTTTTTTCCATTTGATACTATCAGAAGCAGGAGCAGATTGACCTATTGCCAAATTGCAAGCAAAAATGACCACTAAAAGAACGCATATTTTTCTCATAACCAGTTTTTGTAAAATTTGAAGATCCTATTAGAAATCTACTTAATTGATAGCTAAAATAGTAATTCAAGCTAAAAATACGGGAAATAGCCGTATCGAATTGACTTATATGATGTAATTTTAAATATAAAACAGCCCTTTTTTGTAGAAAATTCAAAACTCATTTAGTTTTATTTCTCATTCAAGTGCCAAATAAATCATTGAATATGATTCCTTCAAAAACAACTTACATGTTTAATTACAATCTTACTTGGACCAAACCTACTCAATTGGTGGTTTATTTATTGTTTTTCACTTTGACAAGCAGCAATCTACTTGCTCAATTGGGAAAAGGTAAACCCAAAGTTGGTAACAAAGCCGCAACCCAAAAATCTAAACCTTCCATCAATAACAATAAAGGGGGCATCCCATCTGCCAATTCTAGAGGATCAAATAATGGGAATGCAAATAAAATAAACTCTGGAAACATTAAAACTGAAGGGAACAAGGTTTCAAATGTTGGAAACAAGACCAATAATATTGGATCTGGAAATAAAAATACCAATATTGGTTCTGGAAATAATAGCAATAATACCAATATTAAAACTGGCAATAAAGTAAATATTGACAATAGCAAGAATACCAATGTCAATATTAATGTAAACAATAGTACCCATATCAATAATGGTTATCCTAGGGGTAGTTATAGACCTTATACTCGCCCACCCTATAGATATGGAGGAATGAGTTTTTATTGTCATTTTGGCTACTCCTACCACCCTTATCGTCCATTCTATTGGGGACCAGTATGGCATCCATGGGGCTTTTTTGTAACAGCAATGGCAGCAACCGCCATTATTATATCTGTTGAAAACCAAAAATACCATTATGACCAAGGCGTCTATTATGTTGCTTCTAATGGAGGCTATACCGTTGTTCAAGCTCCAGTTGGAGCTACTATTACTACCCTTCCCCCCAATTCCCAAACAGTTATTGTAAATGAAACAGTTAACAATTACTATTATGGTGGTACTTATTATGAAAAATCAGACAAAGGATATACGGTAGTACCTCCTACGGCAGGCACTATAGTAGAAAATCTTCCCGAAGGAGCCAAAGAAGAAAAAGTGGGTGACCAAGTCTTTATGAAACTGGGAGATGTATATTATCAGCCTATTAAAAAAGACGGAAAAAACATGTATGAGGTAGTTACCGTAGAAAAAGATGGTTCAGAATAAAACTTGATTTAAATTTGAATTGGTAAATTTTATTACTAATAATATCCACTATTAAAATTAAAAACATGAAAACCTTGATTCAGAAGTATGCCTTAGGTTTGGCAATTTTGTTATTTGCTGCATCTTGCGGCCCCTCATTAAAAGTTTCTACAGATTATGATAAAAACGCTGTCTTTAGTAACTACAAAACATTTAGTGTTTATAATTTGAAAACAACTGGTAGTGTAAGCCAATTAAATGCTGATAGAATTGTAAATGCCATTAAAGAAGAATTAACCAGCAAAGGTTTTCAAGAAGCAGGCAGTAATGCAGACTTAGTAATCAATGCTGTAACTGTTTTAAAGGACAAACAATCCGTATCTTCTTCTACTAATTACTATGGCTATGGCGGATTGTATAGACCATATAGTTATTGGGGTGGTGGTATGGGAGTTGGTTCAACCACTGTAAGTACCTATAACTACAAAGATGGATCTTTGGTTATTGATATAGTTGACAACAAAACCCAGAAAATGATTTGGCAGGGAACTGGTAATTCAGAAATAGACAAAGCTCCCAAAGACCCAGATGCCGCTATTAAAGCTGCCGTAACAAAAATCTTGGCAAATTTCCCACCAGATACCAAGAAATAATTAATTACAAACCATTGCAAAATCTTAAAAGGTTGGAACAATTGTTCCAACCTTTTTTTATTCCAAATCATAAACAAGAATTTCATTCTACTTTATTTCAATTAATATTACACTCCTAATCCAATCAAATGAAAAAAACGCTCTTAGGACTTGTCTTTTTAATAAATAACTATTGTGTAATTGCTCAAGAAAACGCCATTGACACTATACCATTTTCATTAGAAAATAAATTATTAGTTTTTAAGGGAATCATTAATGACCAAGAAATTGATTTTGCATTTGATACTGGAGCGTCTATTGGGTTATCTAATGCAACTTTAATTTCTAGAGCTGGACTAATTGTAAAAAATGGATCACAAACTATCATAGATGCCAATCTAAAAAAGGTAAAAATCAATAATACCCTCATTAAAAAGATGAAAATTGGGAGACATGAAATAGAAAATGTAAGAGGGGTGATTTATGACATGGAATTTTTAACATGTCATAAATTCTATCTTTTAGGTATGGACGTTATTGGCAAATTGAATTGGAAAATAGATTTTAAACAACAACTGATATTTGTTTCAAAAATGACATTCCCAATAAACAATACTTATATTGAAATACCGGTATCACATGCTACAAATAGGCCAAAAACAAGTTTAACTATAAATGGAATCAACTATTCCAATTGCTTAATAGATTTGGGTTATTCTGGCTCAATTGAAATACCAGAAAACCAACATTTAAATACGCTTCATCAGCAATTGATTGGCAAAGGGAAAACCCAACTTGGATTAAATTCAAATATGTCAGTTACTGGATTAGGAAAGGCAGATAGCGTAAAATTAATGCTACTTGATCAGTTTAAATTAGGAGAAACAAATTTCACAAATACCCCTTGTGCCGTTTATGAAAAAACAAATTTTAAAATTGGCATTGGCTTTTTTTCAACCAAAACAACTGCCTTTATTTTAAACCATTCTGAGGGTAAATATTATATAGAACCAAATCAAGGTAGTCAAACATTTCCTTTATCTCTAGATGCCAGAGTATCTTATCAGGATGGCAAATTAATCATTACGTCTCTTAACTTAAATAAAAACAGTTCCTCTCAATTACTTACTATTGGTGAAATAATCAAATC
Source organism: Bacteroidota bacterium (assembly GCA_041164585.1). Taxonomy (GTDB): domain Bacteria; phylum Bacteroidota; class Bacteroidia; order Chitinophagales; family Chitinophagaceae; genus Sediminibacterium. The sequence continues at coordinate 6,132 of JBEAPC010000024.1, read as the reverse complement.
TATTAATGGCAAGCAAGCTGCAGATTTTAATGATAATTGCCAATTTTTACTAGAATATTATCATACTAATAAATCATTTATTCAAATTCAGAAGTTAGATGGAACAGAGGTGATTATAAAAAGATCAGAACTACAATAACTATTTGATAGAAAATTTTGAAATTTGTTTTTCTAATAAGCTAATAACAACAGTTGATTCTGATTTTAGCTCTTCAAATAAATCCCTTACCAAATCTCCTTGAAATCCATCCATGTCATTAAATTTAGTGGCTATGGCACTCATATGAGAAAGACTAGCTGTTAAAGATGTGCCTTTGAGTTTATGAATGGCAGATTTAATGCCACTTATATCGTTCTCATCTATTGCTTGTTCAATGGCAATGATTGACTTTTTTATCTCTAAAATGGTCAAGCTCAAGAATTGTTGAATTAATACGTCATCCGCCCCCATATATTTTCGAATGAGTTCTAAATCCAAATGAAGAGATACTTCTTTTTCATTCATGTTTGTAGCTTCTATTTGATCAAAAACTTTGAACTTAAGCCAACGCTTAAAAATACTTACTAGCGTTTCTTCAACAAATGGCTTAGAAACAAAATCGTTCATTCCTGCTTCCTCACATTTTTCCTTTTCTCCTTTCACAATCCCTGCTGTTAATGCAATTATTGGAATAGATGAACTACCTGGTATTTGTCTAATATGCTGGGTAGCTTCATATCCATTGAGTATGGGCATTTGAATATCCATGAGTACTAAATCCGGCAATGCTTTTTTACAAATTTCAACTGCTTCATTACCATTCATTGCTTCAATAATAGTTGCATTTGGAACAATTCTTTGAACAACTGTTTTTGCTAAAAGCATATTTATCTCTCCATCTTCAGCAATTAAAATGGTAATTGCATCCGGAAATACGGTTGACTGTTCTTCTGTTTCTACCAATACTGATTCTTTTTGTGTAATCATGGAAAAAGCTTGGTATAATTCTTGCATTTTCACAGGCTTCACTAACCTGATATTGACGCCAAGTTGCTTACTAAAGTCAATTACAGATGCCTGATCAGCTGAACTTGATAATAAAAGAATTGGAATATTACTAGCCTGAAGAGTTTGATCTTGTTTAATTCTTTGAATAGTTTCTAACCCATCTAACTCAGGCATATGATAGTCCATTACTATGGCATCAAATTTTGCACCTGTTTTAAGAGTTTGAATGGCTTCCATTCCACTACTTGCTTCTTTTACCAGAATCCCCTTTAAATGAAGCATCTCTTTAAGTATGGTTCTGTTGTTTTTATTGTCATCAACTACCAATACTTTCTTGATCAATTCCTGTTCTTCTAATGGCATTTTACCAGCAATCTCTGTTTTCAATTTGATACTAAAATAAAAACGAGAACCCCTACCCAATTCACTCTCCACTTTTAATTGGCTATCCATCAAACCCAGAATTTTATTACTGATGGTCAGGCCTAATCCTGTACCACCATATTTCTTGGTAACTGAATTATCCGCCTGAGAAAATGCTTCAAAAATTTTTTCTAACTTTTCAGGCTTGATGCCAATACCTGTATCTCTAACTTCAAAATTAAAAAGAGACTCCCCTGTCCCTTCCTGTTCTTCACAGGTAACTTTCAACTCAATCTCTCCAGTTTCTGTAAATTTTGCAGCATTACTTAACAGATTAAATAATACTTGTTTTAAACGAATAGAATCTGTAAATACCCTTTGGGGTAAGGAAGGAGAAAGATTCAAGAGCATTTCCAAATCTTTATTCTTGATCTGAAAACTGATAATATCTACTGCCTGGCTAGCAAGTTCAAATAAGTCACATTTTTCAAATTCCAATTCTAACTTCCCTGCTTCAATCTTTGAAAAATCCAAAATATCGTTGATAATACCTAATAGTGCATTTGCTGATTGGTGAACAATTCCTAAATATTGCTTTTGCGTTTCGTCTAAATGTGTTCGCAGAATTAAATCGGTGAAACCTATAACTCCATTCAAAGGTGTCCTAATTTCATGACTCATATTAGCTAGAAACTCTGACTTAGCTATATTAGCTTCCTCCGCTTCTTTTTTAGACAGTTTTAATGCCTCTCTTTGCTGGCAGTTTTCTGTAATATCTTCTATTACAGAATATACTTGATATTCACCTTCTAAATTTTGGAACTTAATTCCATTGAGTAGGACGTTTACAAGATGACCATCTTTGTGAATATATATTTTTTCATAGGGACCATATCTACCCAAACTATCTAAACATTCTCTATGAAAAGCTTCTTGTTCATCAAATAAAGCGGGTGTTACATCCCAATGGTTTAATTTTCTATATTCAGCCTCAGTATAGCCAACCATTTGATAAAGGGCTGCATTACCATCTATAAATTTGCCATCAGAATGTCTATTAATGGCAATTCCAACGGGTGAATTATCAAAAAATGCACGAAACTTATTTTCACTTATTTTTAATTCCGCTTCTTGTTGTTTTTCATGGGTAATATCCCTAGCTATGGCAAAAAGGTCGCCACTGTTCAAATCTGGGGTAGCAACCCATTGCAATACTTTATAGACACCAGTAACCGTTTTAAATCTATGTACAAAATTGATGGTACTAACACCACTGGCCAATTTGGTCATTTCTTTTTGGGTAGAAAATAAATCTTCAGGATGTATGAGCTCAAAAAAAGATTTTGAAAGCAGCTGTTGCTCTTCCCATCCAAAGATTCTTGTAAAAGATGGATTTACCTTTTTAAACATCCCGTCTAAACCAGCAATACAGATTAAGTCTTTGGCTACATGGAATAGTTTTTCAAAATTGGCCATTTCTGCCTTTTGCCTTCTTTCCACAATTAATTTAACCACGTTTTCACCCAATAACTGTAATCCCCTTTTTTGTATTTCATTTAATGCTTTTGGAGTGGCATCAATCACACATAAAGTGCCTAATGCAAAACCTTCTGGGTCTATTAAAGGATAACCAGCGTAAAAACGAATATTAGGATTACCGGTTACAAGTACGTTATTCTTAAACCTATCATCTTTGGTTGCATCTTCAATTTCAAAAATCTGTTGATCCATGATGGCATGGGCACAAAAGGCCAATTCTCTAGGCGTTTCGGTAGCATCAATTCCTTGTTTGGATTTGAACCATTGCCTATTTTCATCAATTAAAGAAACTAAGGAGATGGGGGTGTTGCATATTAAAGAAGCTAATTCTGTAAACTTATCAAATTCCTCCTCTGAAATGGAATCCAATAACTGATAATTGCGTAATGCATTCAGTCTTGCCTTTTCATTATCGGGAATTGGATAAGTCATACAATAAATTTAATCAATTTTCAGTTTCCATCATTCTATAATCTTAACAACTCTTGACAATTTTCCATTAGAATTCATTCCTTCTAAAACCACTTGCAATTTCTTGCTACTATCATTGTTATAAAATTCCACTTTAACCCTTGGGCTACGCTTATTAGTTAATATATAGGGATTCCAAAATAATGTGGTTCTACTATCCACTTCAAAATTTCCAGTTGGTTTATCGTAATTGGGATTGAAAAACTCCTTGAATACGGAATATCCACCTAATACGGCATTCTCCATGCCTTTATTATTGGCTTGATTGGCTCTTCCCGTTTTACCTTTCTTGGTATAAATGGCAATAGCTCCGCCGCCGCCGCCACCTGGACTACCAAAAAATGGTGGTCTAAATACTTTGATAAAAGCTATATCTGGCACATTGAGACTTTGAACCATATCTATAGACATTTTCATTTCATTCAAAAACAAATCTGGAGTTGCCCCTCTCCAACTTATTTGAGCATTAGCACCAGAACCTGTGATCATTAAACCAGCAACCTTTCCTTGTAAATAGGTTAGTACATCAATTGCCCCCATGGAACTAAGATCTGTGGTTAAATCAAAGGAATACCCATCGCCACCGGAAAACAATCCAGACGCGTATTTTTCATCCAATTGTTGAATGGGAGATTTGGTCTTGGCTTTGACTATCACTTCTTGTAATGTGGCAGATTCCATTTGCCTGCGTAATTTTTCCTGCTCAGATAAATAATAATTTAATTGAACCCTAGCCATACTATCACTCCATCCGGTTTGGTTACCACTAAGGGAAAAAGCTATTTTTTTAAACTCCTGATATAAAAGTCCATTTTGAATTTTAACCTGGGTTTGTTCAGTGAGTTTGGGGTTATTGTTAAAACTATAGTATACCCTTACTGTATCATAAAACAATACGCCAGTTTGTTCAAAACTTCCGTCTTTGGCCACAGGTAGGAATAACAATTTAGAACTACTGTCTTTTCCAGAAATCACAAGATTCAATTGCAATTCTTTGGTATTAGCCAAAGCCTGATTTCCATAAACCTTCCCAGTTAATTTTAAGAAGTCGGTTTCTCTTGGATAAGTCCATTTAGGAAAATCTCCCTTAATTAATTTCTCCCAATCAAAACGTCTCCATCCATTGGTCATCATGACCAAATCTAAATGTGCCGCCACACTATCGGCATCAGATGAAAAATAATAAGCAGGATTGTACACCTTACCTTTGATATCTGAACTCAATAACAAATCAGAATAAATGGATTGCTGCTCTGGTAGCACTATAGACGCATCTGTAATAGACATTGACATATTGGTAGAAGCTGTGTCAGAAACCATGATTTCAATCACATTCTTCCCACGCTTTTTAAGGTCAATGATAGGAATACTCATTTTTGCATTGAACTCATGGAGTCTATTATTAACAAAAACAATTCTTTCTGCTACTGGTTTCCAATCTTCAGTAAACAAAGAAAACTGAACAATACCAGTAGGCAGTTCATCAATAGGCAGGGCTGCTTTTTGAACCAATTTTTCTTCTCCCTTAAAATCAACTGTATAAATCAACTGTTGGTGTTGGTGCACCAATAATTTGAATTTTTTAAAATTTGCTGGTACTTCCTGTGTTCTTTCTATTTGAGCATAGGCTTTTTCATAGTCAGTTGTTATTTTTAAAACCACACCTTGGTTTTTAGGTGATGGAACTATGGAACTTCCTTTTTGCCCCAACTCATCCGTCCAATTCAATTGATATTTTTCACCAACAACTGGCTTGATATTGAAAACACCCATACCATCATGCACCGCTTTAAGGGTATCCAATACCTTGTTTTTTTCATTGACTAAAAATCCTTTAATCAATACTGGTGTTCCAAACTGATTGGTGGCTTTAAATGCTACGCGATTATTTACACCTTGTACCATGTTCCCTGATTCTGGGAATAAGTCTATCCTTGTTTTTTGAACTAATTTTTGAGTTAGGCCAGATGGCTTACCCGAGTTAATTGGAATATTCTTTTCAAATACAAATGCTGAGTCCTCATTTAACATCCACCGGGTAAAGGCTTTTACATGAATAAAATCTCCTTTATAATTGGCCGGAATATCAAAACTGCCCTTAGCAGTTGACTGAAAAAGTGGTGCTGCGGTTTGTTTCAATAAGTTGCCACTGGTATCAAACCATGCTACATACATATTCTTACTCATTTCGCTGGGTAGAGAGGCCATCTGCAAATAGACTTTGTAGAAAATAGTTTCCTCTTTATTATAAATGGTTCTGTCAAAATGCACATGCACTTTTTCTTTTGGAAATTGCTCATCATATACCTCCATTAATGAATCAACCTGTTGGGCATTTACATTAAGATGGAAAACCAAACCCAAAAGGGCTGTGAAAACAATTAGAAGAATCTTTTTCATGCTTTGCTAAATTAAAGAATTCCCATACATCATCCTGTTAAACAAAAACAAATCAACGCCGGATTTTCTTCTTTAAAAAAATGGAAATACTAAGAAAAAATACGGTGCATTGAAAATAAAAACGCCCCAATAAGGGGCGTTTCAATTAGTTTTTACAGAAATTATTCTGCTGCGGCAGCCAATGGATTCCTACGAGTAGGAATAACTGTCTGTTCGTCATCACTCAAATACACCCAGAAATCATATAGTCCAAATATATCACCTGGAATTTTGGGAGTGTTTGGTTCCGCATTGCGTTCATAGGATCCCAACAAATCCCCGGCAACGCGCAATTCTTTCAATTTTTGTTCGTGTGTCAGTTCTTTGAAACT
>JBEAPC010000023.1:0-7881 GCA_041164585.1 Bacteroidota bacterium | reverse complement strand
ATGGATTTAAAATGGTTCTTCACAAAACAAAGTTAGTAGTCTGTTTGAATAAACTTATCAGAAGGTGATAGGGACTAAATTTATTAAAATATATTTATTTGTTATATCTAATTAAATGTAATTCAATATATAAATTCTTATTATTTCAATTTTATCAGGATTTCGGGTTTTTTGGCATGGTGTTTGGCTAAATGTGGCTGTTCTTATAACAGTAATTTTAGGGTTTTTGGTATATTACCCCTGTAAGAGAGCAGAAAAATGAAACAATGAAATTCTATTTATTAATCATATTGATTGTTTGTTCAGGTTTTAAATCTGCTGCTCAAACTGATACTATCAAGTTTATTCATCCTCTTGATACCGTAATCAATTCAATGGATACCCTACATCTTGGTCCAACAAAATTGTCTGATAGTATCAATAATCCGTCAAAAACAACTGCAGCAACTAAGAAAATCAATGGAATTGCCAGTTTTTACAGTAAAAATTTGGATGGAACTAAAACAGCTACGGGTGAAGTTTTTAAGAACAGCAAATTCACAGGGGCTAGTAACCATCTTAAATTAAATACATGGGTAAGAGTTACAAATTTGAGCAATGGGAATACGGTTATAGTTCGAATTAATGACCGAATGCATCCTAGAATGGCCAAAAAAGGCCGAGTGATAGATTTGAGTAGGGCTGCGGCAGCTGAGTTGGACTTTATGAAAAAAGGCCTGACCAAAGTGCAATTAGAAGTTGTTCCCGCTAGAACTGTTGATTAATGGTGCAGAATTAACAGTTTTATAATATTTTATAGATTCAATCCAAGCCTGTATTTTTGCTGGATAATTAAAACTGTTTATGAAGAAATTTTTATTAGTAACTGTTGTATTGTGTATCTCTGTTATGAGCTTTGCACAGACAAACAAATACAAGAAATTGCCAACCCTTGGTGTTAACTTCTTTTTACAAGATTTTAAAACACCTGCAACTATTGCCAGTGGCTCTCTTTCTGCAGCGCTGAACAATAAGAATTGGGCCAAATTAAAAGATATGCAAGCTGGCCTAAGTTTGCAATACATGCAGGGTTTGACAGATCATATTGATTTCTCAACTACTCTTGGTGGTACTTTTGTAAACTATCCATTTAGAAGTGGTTCTGGTATTTCTGGAACTGGTTCAAGTAAATTCCTTTTGGAAGCTGATGCAGGTGTAAACATTAAGTTATTAACTGACAAATATTTCATGGTTCCTTACCTGAATGTTGGATTAGGTGCTTCAATGTATGGTGGTACTTATTTTGCAGCGTATGTTCCAATAGGTGGCGGTCTTCAATTTAAATTGGGAGAAGGATCTTTCTTAAATACCCAGTTTAATTATCGTTCAGAAGTTTCTGCCTTGTCTACTAGACATATTAACTACAGCATTGGTTTCTCTGCGCCATTAAAAGAACGCAAACCAGAACCAGTAGTAGTAGCGCCTCCACCACCTCCACCAGCTCCTGTTGATACGGATGGTGATGGCATTTTTGACAATGTAGATAAGTGCCCAACTGTACCAGGTGTTGCTAAATACCAAGGTTGCCCTGTACCTGATACTGATGGTGATGGTATTAATGACGACAACGATAAATGTCCTACTGTAAAAGGTCTTGCTAAATACAATGGTTGTCCTATTCCTGATACTGACAAGGATGGTATCAATGATGAAGAAGACAAGTGCCCAACTGTTCCAGGTTTAGCTCGTTACCAAGGTTGCCCAATTCCTGATACTGATGAATACGGTATTAATGATGAAGAAGACAAATGTCCTAATGTAAAAGGTATTCGTGAAAACAACGGCTGCCCTGCTCTAAACTTTGATCCTAAGGATATTAAGTTTGCTATTAATAGTGCCAACTTGACTACTCCTTCTAAAAAGGAATTAGACAAAGGTGTTGTTATTTTGAAAGAAAATCCTACTTTGAAATTATCTATTGAAGGACACGCTTCAAGCACTGGAACAGACAAGATCAATGATCCATTGTCTGTAAAACGTGCTACTTCAGTTAAGAACTACATTGTTTCAAAAGGAATTGAAAAAGATCGATTGACTGTTGTTGGATATGGAAGTAAAAAACCAGTTGCTGATAACAAAACCCTTGATGGTAGAAAAGCCAATAGAAGGGTTGAATTCAAAGTGCAACAATAATCTTTGAACAAATACTTAAAAAAGACCCCGAGTAATCGGGGTCTTTTTTATTGCCATTATCCGTAAACCAAGGAAAATAACATTTGAAATGCTAGCAGACTCATTACATAACCTTTCCCTTGCTTCAAGTTAATTTGAAAGCTTTTGTAAAGATTGATTTGACTATGAATCTATGTTAGAGAATGTTCACTTCTCTTTCAAGCACAATCCCAAATTTGTTTTGGATAGAAGCAATAATATCATTGGAGAGATTCCATATTTCGGTACCTGTGGATTTTCCATAATTCACCAATACCAAAGCCTGTAAAGCATGACAACCTGCATCTCCTTTTCTATATCCCTTCCAACCCGATTGGTCTATTAACCATCCTGCCGCAATTTTTTTAAATCCCGGAATATTTGTGGAATAGCCGGGGATGGATGGATATTGGTTTTGAAGTTGCTCAAATAAGTTTAAAGGGATAATTGGATTTTTGAAAAAACTACCTGCATTACCAATGATTTTTGGGTCAGGGAGTTTGGATGTTCTAATGCTGATTATAGCATTTGAAATGTCTTTAATGCTTGGAGAGCTAATATGTTTTTTAGCCAATTCTTGTTCTATAATGCCATAACTGGTAGAAAGATTTGGTTGTTTAGACAATTGGAATCTTACTCTTAAAATGGCAAATTGATTTTTATAGGCTGTTTTAAAAATGCTTTCTCTATAACCAAAACTGCAGTCTTTGGCTTCAAATTGGACCACTGATTTATCTTGAAAATGATAAGCGTCTAAGGAGTGAAAACAATCTTTGATTTCAACGCCATAAGCACCAATATTCTGAATAGGGGAAGCTCCAACAGTGCCGGGGATAAGACTAAGATTTTCTAATCCAGCATAGTTATTATCTATGCAATGCATGACAAACCCATGCCAATTTTCTCCCGCACCTGCTTCAACAATATAATGATCCTTGGTTTCTGATACCAATCGAATACCAAGGATCTCATTTTTTAATACGGCACCATCAAAATTTTTGGTAAATAAAATATTGCTGCCACCTCCTAAAATCAAGGGTTTTTCTATGGTATTATTTGGGATACAATCTTTTAGCTCTTGCAATTCTTCCCATGTTGAAAAACTTGCAAAATGTCGGGCAGTAATATCTATCCCAAAACTATTCAAAGTCTTTAAAGAAAAGTTTTCCAGTAGTTGCATACGCTCAATAATTATTAAATAGGGTCTACGTCTGGAATCATTGATACAGAACGATACCTTTTGTGGTTGAGCAAGATGATTGACTGTTGTTCCAAGATTACTTTACATTTTCTGACTATTCCAGGGTCCTTTGGCATTTTAATCAAAATCTCCCATATATACTGATTTCTAATTCTGTCTACAACTGGTTGGGCCGGTCCATTAATTGCATCGCCAAATTCTTTTTTTAAAGTACTGGCTACAATATTTGCGGCTTCCTCTGCTATTTGTTTGTCCTTGTGTTTGAATTTAACTTGAATCAATCTGGTAAATGGAGGATATTGAAAGATTTCACGATTTTTGATTTCAAAATCATAGAGTTTTTTAAAATCATGTTGTGAAACAAATTGCAGGACTGGATGATGTGGATTGCTAACCTGAATAATCACTTGACCCAAACTATTTTTTCTGCCAGCCCTTCCACTTACTTGTTCCATTAATTGAAAAGCACGTTCATTAACCCTGAAATCTGTAAAATTTAAAATGCCATCAGCATCAATAATGCCAACTAAGTTTACGTGCTCAAAGTCTAATCCTTTTACTACCATTTGAGTGCCAACCAATATGTCTAGTCTTTGTTGTTCAAAGAGTTTTACCATGGCATCATGATCATTCTTTCCTTTTACGGTATCATAATCCATCCGTGCAATTCGGGCATTTGGAAATAAGGAAATTACTTGTTCTTCAATTTTTTCAGTACCAAAATTCTTTTGAATAAAATGATGGCTACCGCAAGCAGCACAAGTTTGAACAACTGGGTAGGTGCTACCGCAATAATGACAAGTGAGTTTGTGTTTGGCTTTGTGATAGGTGAGGGTAACATCGCATTGTGTACAATGGGGAATCCAACCACAAGTCTCACACAATAAATAGGGAGAATAACCCCTTCTGTTTTGGAATAAAATGATTTGTTTTTTCTCCTGTAGTGTTTTCTGCATGGCAGCTAGAAGCCCTGGAGTAAAAACAGTTTTTCCATTTTCATCATGATGCAGTTTTCTAATATCAACCAATTCCATTGAGGGTAATGTAGCTTCCCCAAAACGTTCCAAGAGATTTACCAATCCATATTTTCCCTGAACTGCATTATAATATGATTCCAAACCTGGTGTAGCACTCCCTAATAATACTTTGGCATTAAATAACGAGGCATAATATACAGCAGCATCTCTTGCGTGATATCTAGGAGCGGGTTCTTGCTGTTTATAAGAAGGGTCATGTTCTTCATCAGCAATAATCAGTCCAAGGTCTTTAAAGGGCAGGAATAAAGCTGAGCGGGCACCTAATACTGCTTTGAGTGTGCCGTTTTTTACTTTATTCCAGATTTCTACTCTTTCATTTGCGTTGAATTTGGAATGATAAATACCAATACTTCCCCCAAAATGAGCTTGCAGTCTGCGAATAATCTGCGACGTTAAAGCTATCTCAGGTAATAAGTACAACACTTGCTGGCCCTTTTGCATGTATTGTTCTATCAAATGAATATAAATCTGTGTTTTACCAGAAGCAGTAATGCCATGTAATAAGCAAACTGGTTTTTCTTGAAAAGATTTTTCAATTTCATTCAATGCTATTGCTTGAGCATTTGAAAGGGTGAAATTTAGTTGATGTTCTACTTCTAATTGTGGAATTCTATCTATTGCTCTTTTATTAATTTGAAGAATTCCTTTTTCAACCAACCCTTTTAATTGCGCTGCTGAAGCGTTTGACTTTTTTAATAAAGCTGGTTGTGTAACCTCGCCTTCAGTTTTCATCAAATGCAAATAGGAGAGTAGTAGCTCCATTTGTTTGGGCGCTTTGCCCCAATTATTTAATAGTTCTGAGAGCTTTTCTTCAGAAACATAACTGGGATGAAGGGTTACAAAACTCTGTTTTTTTGTTTGGTATTTTTCTTTTAGTTCCTCCCAAATATGACAGATCTGTTTTTCAATTAATCCTTTAATAACTGGATAAACTTTTGAACTATCCAATATTTGTTGTACCTCTTGAAGCCTCAGTTCTTTTTTCATTTCTAGTGCTTCTGTCACTAGAAATTCTTCATCTGATAATTGTGAAACATCATAGTCTTCCTGTTCATTCCAGATAAGAATTGATTCACTCGACAATTTTAAGTTTGCAGGTATGGCGGCTTGCATTACTTCCCCCTCACTACACATATAATAGGAAGCAATCCATTGCCATAAACGCAACTGCTGTTCATATACCAAGGGAGCATCATCTAATACGTTCAAAATAGGTTTGGGTTTGAACGATGTAGGCCCAACTTCAGAAAGGTATTTGATAATACCTGCATATTTTTTTTGCTTTCCCAAAACAACTTCTACACGCATACCCGGTTTAACCCTTTCATTCATTTCAAAGGGAATAGACCAAGTATAGTTTTTGGGTAAAGCAAGAGGAATTACCACTTCTGCATAAATGGTGGGGCCCCTCTGGGACTCAGGAAATAATGAAAAGTCTAGTTGGTCTAACATGTAATGAAAGGACTAAGATAAGTTGCTTCAAGTGAAATTAGGGATAGTTACGGTATCGTCTTAGTCCTTGTTCCATCAAGTCAAAAACTTTTTGTTTTAAATGGCCTATATCCTTCAACTCTAATCCGGTTACGGGTACTTCATCTAAATAAACAACCCTGTTTTTACCTGGCGTTAACGCAAATATAGATCTATAATGTAGCCTTTCTAGTGTATCAACCAATAAAATGGGTTTGATAGGGGTGCCAGTTTCGATGGCTATTCTAAAAGCACCGTCAAAAAAAGATTTTAATGGGTCACTTGATTCATTAAATGTGCCTTCTGGAAAAATAAAGATGGATATACCATTTTTAATGGCAGCTTTTAATGCCCTTACACTCTTGGCCCTGGTCTCTGCATTTCTGCGATCTACCAGAATTACAGCAGCTTTGTAGATCCAACCAAAAATGGGAATTTTTACCATTTCGTATTTTCCAAGAATGCGCAAAGGTTGACCAGGTTTGGCAATCATTAAAATCTGAGGAATATCCATATAAGAAATATGGTTGGCTACAAAAATGTATTGTTTCTGGCTCTTCTTAGATACTTCCCAAACGGGCTGATACCGGATGCCAATTAAAAAATACCAGATAACTCCCCAGGTTCTGCAAATTTGATAGATCACATTCCCGCCTTTTAACTTGCCAAAAGAAAGGGAAAGCATGACTAATGGAAAGGCAAGGAACATTAATACCAAGAACCAAGCAAAAGCCCAACAACAATAGATGAAACGCAAAAATCCTAACATCAGCTTCATGGTCTAACTTAAGTAGAATTTTGGATATTATGCATAAAAAAAGCGCCCTTTTGGGCGCTTTTTGGTTTTTCTCATGTTAGTCTTAGTATTTTTTCAAAGAAGCATCTTAGAATTTATAAACAGCTGCAATTAAGAAACCGCTAGTGCTTTTGGTTGCTTGGCCACCGCTTTTAAAGAAGATTTCATTGCTGCCATTATCCATTCTGATTTCAGGAATAAAGGTTAATGGTCCTACTTTCAAATTTGCAGAAAGGGTTGTGGCAAATACACTTGATCCAAATGCACCTGCAGATGCAGATTTTTTGTCATCAAAATATTCACCACGTAAAGTAAGGCCTAACTTACTACTTGGATCAAAATTTAAGTAAACAGCATTGCTAGACCAGCTGCTTGTAGTTCCGGCTGTTTTAACATTAGCAATAGTACCATCATAGTTGATAGCAAATTTGCTGCTAATAGTGCCTAATAATACTATGTCAAATTGACCAAATCCGCTATTGCTACCGGTTTTGCCACCTTGATAGTTTAAGTATCCTTTTAATTTGTCATTCTTGGTACCAGTGCTAAATTGTGCAATTAAAAATTTGTTAGGAGAAATTGTGGTACTGAAGTCCGTAGGACTGGCTATACCAACCATCAAGGCTGATTTTCCACCCAAAGAGATATCTACTTTTACGCCCGAATGAAAGAAAGGACCATAAGAGAATCCATAAGACATACTATAGTTTCTGTTACCTGTGGCATCAACTAATTCATATCCAACATGGGTAGCCCATTTACCAGCAGTTAATTTGAATTTGTCTGATACTGCCCAACTTATATAGGCTTGTTTAATAGAAACTAAAGTATTGGCATCATTATAGGAAAACTCCTGTGCCCTCCTTCCAAATCCAAGATCAATGGTGGCAGAAACCTTTCCAATGCTATGATCTACCTTGAAAGAAGCCATACCAAGTTCAAAACTATTCTGAGAATTGGTGAAACTGGTATAGTTGTTTAATTTACCAGAAACGTCAGCAAAATTATATCTGTAATAACCATCTAATGAACCAGTAATTACCGGACTTGATTTTGTACTGTCTGATTGAGCATTTGCGTTGAAAAAGCCAGAAAAACAAAGGGAAACTGCAAGAATTTTCTTTAACATTGCTATTGGTTTTATGATTAAGAATAGGTACAGCCTTTAAACTTGGTCAGAAGTTTAT
>JBEAPC010000022.1:0-5817 GCA_041164585.1 Bacteroidota bacterium | reverse complement strand
GCGCGAAAAAGTAAATATTACTTATGTAACTCCTTTAAGTGGGGCATTTACCAAACCTAAATCAACTGCAGCTTTAGAGCATTTGTTAGCTGAAAAAAATATAGCTATTGAAAGTGATTTTGCTATTGCTGAAATAGACAATGTAGCCAAAAAAATAGTTGATTACGGCGGCAAGGAAGTTTCCTTTGATTTGTTAGTGACCGTGCCAACCAATAAAGGGGATGCTTTAATGGAAAGGTCTGGTTTGGGCGATGATTTGAATTTTGTTCCCACCAACAAAGAAACCCTACAGTCTAAAGATTTTGCAAACATTTTTGTGATTGGTGATGCCACCAATGTGCCTGCATCAAAAGCTGGTTCTGTAGCGCATTTTGAAGCTGAGATTTTGACAGAGAATATTCTGCATTTTGTTAAAGGAGAAGCTCTGTCTGCCAGTTTTGACGGACACGCTAATTGCTTTATAGAAACAGGAGAGGGTAAGGCTTTACTGATTGATTTTAATTATACCCATGAGCCAGTGGATGGTGTTTTTCCTTTTGCTGGCGTTGGGCCAATGCAGTTATTAAAGGAAAGTAGGATGAACCATTGGGGAAAGCTGGCTTTTAGATGGATTTACTGGAATATGCTTTTAAAAGGCATTTCAATACCTTTTGTTACTGCCAATATGAAAACCGCCGGAAAGAATTTTTAACCAATAAAAACAAATAAAATGGAAAAGCTAATTGCTGGAAAAAATATCCAGGTAAACGAAGAAGGTTATATGACAAATTTTAGCCAATGGGATAAAGCTATTGGTGAGGAATTGGCTAAAGAAAACAATATTGACTTAACACCAAAGCACTGGGAACTAATTCAATACATTCAAAATGAATTTAAAGCAGAATCTCCTTTAACTATTCGCAAAATTGGAAAAAGCGGGGTAGTTGACATTAAAGAGTTTTACACCCTTTTCCCAGTTGGGCCATTAAAAACTGCTACTAAAATTGCAGGAATACCAAAGCCTGCCGGTTGTATTTAATTCCCAATATTATTAACAAGAAAACTTAAATTTATGAGTGAGTATAATGGCGAAGTTAGAAAGATGATGATCATTCTTTCTAAAGCCTCTCTTGAAAATGTTTACGCAGCTTTTGTTTTAGCCAATGGCGCCAGAATGGAAGGCATTGAAGCTGAAATGTTTTTTACTTTTTTTGGATTGGAAGCCATCCATAATAAAAAGTTAGAGCACTTACACGTGGCAACTGTAGGAAACCCGGCAATGCATATGCCAACTATGATTGGAGGATTGCCAGGTATGGAAGCACTGGCTACCAGTATGATGAAAAAAGAAATGGAGAAATTAGACATGCCAGAAGTGCGTGAGTTTTTAGAAATCTTGCAAGCATCCGGTGTTAAATTATGGGCTTGTAAGTTGGCAATGGAAATGTTTCATTATGAAAAAGAAGACATGTTCCCTGGATTGGATGGCGTTTTAACTGTAGGAGATTTTTACAAACAGGGCTCCGGTATTGGAACCCATATGTTGTTCATTTAACAATTCAATAGTATGATTTTTGACAACCGCGAACACGTAAATGAGCCTCTCACAGAAGGTGAATCATTTCGTGACAGAATTGGTACCATTGATGAATCTGGAAAACGGAAATGGATATTTGCGTATAAGCCGCCAAAGGGAAGCAAGTTCTATAATATTCGCAGTTGGTTGAGTTATCTCTACTTTATTGTGTTTTTTGGATTGCCATTTGTCTATGTTAATGACAGACCATTTTTTCTAGTTAATATTCCTCAAGCCAAGTTTATTTTCTTTGGTAAAGTATTTTGGCCACAGGACTTTTTCATATTGGGATTGACCATGGTCACTTTTGTTTTTTTTATCATTTTGTTTACGGCAGCTTTTGGACGATTGTTTTGTGGATGGGCTTGCCCCCAAACAAATTTCATGGAAATGATGTTCCGTAAAGTGGAATATCTGATACTTGGAGATGCCCCAGCGCAAAGACAATTAAAATCAGCACCTTGGACAGGTAAAAAGATCTTTAAGTTGAGCTTAAAACAAATTGCTTTTTACTTATTATCCTTTGTGATTGCTAATTTTTTTCTAGCCTATATTATAGGCATGCGTGAGCTAGAGAAAATTATTACTGAACCTGTTAGTCAGCATATAGTTGGTTTTAGTGCAATTCTAGTATTTAGTGCCGTATTCTTTGCTGTGTATAGTTTCTTTAGAGAACAGGCTTGTATTGTAGTTTGTCCTTATGGTAGGTTACAGAGTGTATTGCTTGACAAGAATAGCATGATTGTGGCTTATGATTATGTAAGAGGGGAGCCTCGTGGTGTTGCAAAGAAACAAACTGAAGCTACGCTTTCACAAGGTGATTGTATTGATTGTCACCAATGCGTTAAAGTATGTCCAACTGGAATTGACATAAGAAACGGCCTGCAAATGGAATGCGTGGGTTGCACAGCTTGTATTGACGCTTGTGACCACGTGATGGAAAAAATTGGAAAACCAAAAGGCTTGATCAGATATGCATCAGAGAATAGTATTGCAAACAGTGTTCCGCTTAAGTACACAACTAGGATGAAATTGTATACTGGTCTTTGCGCATTAGTATTAACTGTTTTAGGTTTTATGTTAGCCACTAGAAAAGACGTTGATCCAACAGTGATGCGTACACCTGGACAATTGTTCCAAATGCGTGGAGAAGACAGTATCTCTAATTTGTACAATATTAAAGTGGTTAACAAAACCATGCACACTATTCCCTTAACAATTAAATTAGAAGGTCAGGGTGGTGTTATTGAAACCATTGGTAAATCTTATATTGAAGTAGCCAAAGAGGGTCAGGGTTCTGGAAGCTTTTTTGTAGTGCTTCCTAAATCGGCTGTTAAGGAAAGAAAGACAACTATAAAGCTTGGTTTTTATCAGGGTGATACCAAGATTAGTGAAAGTGAAACCAATTTTCTTGGTCCAGTTGGACTATAAATCAGCGTTATATTTTGTTGAAAAGGATCAAAAGAAGGCCCTCGATGGAGGGCCTTCTTATTTAATTTTTGAGAGATTTGATAATAGCCATAATATCTTCTTCCCCATGTCCTTCTTCATTTGCTTTGTGAAAACTATTTAAAAGGGGAGTTGATAATACAGTATCTAAACCTGCATCTTTGGCTAGTCCAAGGTCTTTGACCAAGTGCTTTAATGCAAATGCTGCAGGAAATTCTGTCTGTAAAATGGAATTGGTCTTAAGTTTACTAAGCCCATTGCCCAGTGCTCCTTCATTGATAATGGTTAACATGTTTTCAGGACTAATGCCGTTTTGCTGAGCAAACAAAATGGCTTCTGCTAAACCTTGTACGTGTAAGCCCAATAAATAATTATTGGCCAATTTTGCACTACTTCCATACCCCGGACCACCTAAATAAATTGACATTTTGCCAAGCACCTCAAACATGGGTCTTGCCTTCTCATGGTTTTCCGTTTTACCCCCAACCAAAATCAATAAAGTTCCATCCTGCGCTGGTTTAACGCTACCCGAAACGGGAGCTTCTAAAAATTCCAAACCTTTATTTTCTGTAAGGGAAGCAAGATATCTGGAAGTTTCCGGAGCAACAGTGCTCATATCTATCAACAACTTTCCCTGTTGATTAGTTAGGTCAGAAGATAATAAACCGTCTGTGTCTTCAAATACTGATTTCACTGCTGCGTCATTTGATAGCATAGTGAAAACTATATCTGAAGAAGCTAATACTGCTGCAGGATTTTGGGCGGAGATTGCACCAACATCTATTAAAGTTTTTTCTTTATCTCTACTTCGATTATAAATGGTTAATGCATAACCAGCTTTCAATAAATTAGTAGCCATGGGTATGCCCATATTGCCAAGTCCTATCCAACCAATCTTGATTGTTTTTTCCATGATGTGTAAAATATAATGAAGTACAAATTACAACATCAATTTAGCAGTTTCATCAAAGCAATTGCATTTCTTGATCTGCAGCTTTCCAACTAACATATCCCCCAGACAAATTGGCTACGTTTTCATACCCGGTTAGTCTAAGTATGCGTTGAGCCAAATATCCTCTAAGACCTGCTTCACAGTATATATAGATGGGTCTATTGGTTGGTATTTCCTGCATGCGATCACGAATTTCATCAATTGGAATGTTAATAGCAGTTGGTATATGTCCAGCTTCAAATTCAGCAATGGTTCTTACATCTAGCAATAATGCTGTTTCTGGTAATTGTGAAACTTGGTCCCAATAAAAAACACGTAATCTATCTAAGAGAATATTTTCAGCAACAAAACCCGCCATGTTTACGGGATCTTTCGCAGAAGAATAGGGTGGTGCATATGCGTGTTCAAATTCAACCAACTCTGCTATATTGCTTCCTCTTTGAATCAGGGAAGACAGAATGTCAATTCTTTTATCAACCCCTTCTTGACCTGCAATCTGTGCACTATATATTTTGCCGTCTTCTGGCGAAAAAGCAATTTGAATAGCCATTTGCTTTGCACCAGGATAATAACCTGCGTGTGATCCACTATGATTGGTAGAAACAATATGTTTAATACCTGCATTTTTCAAATGTTTGGATGCCGTCCCCGCTGTTGCCACTGTCATGTCAAAAACCTTTACAATAGCGGTATTAATGGCGCCATGGTATTGACTTTTATTTCCAAGGACTATATTATTGGCTGCAATTCTACCTTGTTTATTGGCAGGACCCGCCAAATAAGTATTCATTGATTGACCAGTGATGGGATTGGCAAATTCTATAGCATCGCCTACGGCATAAATATCTGGGTTTGAAGTCTGTAAAAATTCATTTACCCAAATGCCTTTTGCTGCACCCAAGTTAAGACCTGCCATGCTGGCTAGTTTGGTATCTGGCCTTACTCCAATAGAAAGTAATACCATTTCTGCATCAATAGAAGTTCCGTCTTTGAATATGACCTTTACACCATTTTCTAAAGCTTCAAATCCAGTTACGGCAGTGGATAATCTTAGGTCTACTCCTTTTGAACGAATATGCTGTTGTACCAGTGCGGCAATAGGATAGTCCACCGGGGCTAATATTTGATTCCCCATTTCAATAATACTCACTTTCATTCCTAGATCATGCAAGTTTTCTGCCATTTCAAGACCAATGAATCCTGCACCAATGACTACCACTTTGCTGGTTTTATGCTTCTGTACAAATGATTTAATATAATCAGTGTCTGCTACATTTCTTAGGGTATAAATGCCTGGCAGGTTGATTCCATTTAAAGGAGGTCTAATGGGTTCAGCACCGGGAGATAAAACCAATTTGTCATAAGATTCTTGGTATTCCTCTCCAGTTAGTAATTTTTTTGCGGAAACCATTTTTTGAATGGGATCAATGGCAATGACTTCAGTAGAAATTCTTACATCTATGTTAAATCTGGATTTGAATGAAGCTGCTGTTTGTACAAACAATTTATTTCTCTCTTGTATGACTTCTCCAATATAATAAGGTAATCCACAGTTAGCATAGGATACATATTCACCCTTCTCAAACATTATAATTTCAGCTTGTTCATCAAGTCTTCTCAATCTTGCGGCGGCGCTTGCTCCACCTGCTACTGCACCAATTACAACATATTTCATTGCTTCTTATTTTAATCACACAAAGGAAAGCAGAACTAATTGCTTCAATTGTAACTATAGTTACTAAATAGATAATCCTGTTGCAAGCTATTTAGGGCTATTTATTTAAAAAATGAGTAACATCATGTTTTTGGTTTAGCACCAAGGTGATTAACTTTGTCATTCAAGCAAATTCAAAGACTTTTC
>JBEAPC010000021.1:0-8870 GCA_041164585.1 Bacteroidota bacterium | reverse complement strand
CTATATCAAATTATTGAAACCGGAAGAAATTCCCTTTGAATACAAATTATTAGACTATCGTCCAGAGAATTGGACTCCGCTTAAAACCTATCTCTTCCTGATGTTTATGTCTTATGACCTTACAGGTAGAAGCGCTAATGCTGATTTGAAAATGACCAATGCCCGTGATTATTTGGGTTTTGAATCTTTCAACCAACTCTTCCCCAATCTCCAAGATTCTTTGGATCCAATTTTACCCCCTTCCACAGTTCATGCTAAACCTAGTATCAAACCAGTTAAACCTGCCAAATCTGATTCGCTCTATTTACATCAAGTAAAGTCTCAAGTAAACGTGAGTAATCCACCTGCTCCTAACAAGAATAATGGAAGTAATAACTGGGCAGTGTCTGGCAAGAAAACAAGATCTGGTAGGCCCATTCTTTGTAATGACCCACACTTGGGTTTAAACCTTCCTTCATTATGGTATGAAGTACAAATTAATACGCCAACCCATAATACCTATGGAGCTAGTTTTCCTGGCTCCCCTGCCGTGATTATTGGATTTAATGATAGTATAGCTTGGGGGGTAACCAATGCAGGAAGGGATGTGTTTGATTATTACAATATGCACTTCAGAGATACTAGCATGAAGGAATATTGGTATAATGGGGCTTGGAAAAAAGCAGAACAAAGGGTAGAAGTGATTAAAATCAAAGGTAAACCTGAAATTGAAGAGAAGATTGCCATGACGGTTTATGGTCCAGTCATGTATGATCATAGTTATAGCAATGAAAGCACCAAGGGGATGAACTTAGCGGTGTCTTGGACAGCCAATATAGCCGGCAATGGTTTGCAAACATTCTATAAATTAAATAGGGCCAAGAATTTTGATGATTACCAATCTGCCATCAGCAATTGGTGGTGCCCAGGGCAAAACTTTGCCTTTGCTTCCAAATCGGGTGATATTGCTATCAAACAACAAGGTGCATTTGTAGCAAGATGGAATAGACAGGGTGATTTTATTATGCCGGGTTCTGATAGCAGTTACAATTGGCAGGGAATCATACCAGAAAATGAAAACCCCATGGTAAGGAATCCTGAAAGGCTTTTTGTGAGTAGCGCCAACCAAATGGCCACAGATACCAGTTACCCTTATTATCTAGGCGGCGCGTCTGCATTTCCTATTTACAGAGGTATTATCATCAATCGCAAGTTGGCAGTCTTAAATGATATTACTACCACTGATATGCAAATGCTTCAAATGGAAAACGTAAATGTATTTGCAGAAATGGCAAGACCGGTACTATTAAAATATATTATTGAGAACAAGCTAACCAAGTCTCAGAAAAAGTATGTAGAAATCCTTAAAAATTGGAACCTTAGAAATGATATAACGGAACAGGGGATTACGGTATTTAACAATGTCTGGGATAGTTTGGAAAACGTGGTTTGGAAGGATGATTTTCAAAAAGCAGGAAAACCCATGCCTTGGCCTGAGTCTTCAACTTTGTTAGATCATTTACTTAAAGACAGTATTTATGCCTATGCAGATAATATGCTAACTACTAATAAAACGGAAACTATTCAGGATGCGGTGATGGAAGCGGTTGTTAAAGCTAGTGCTGCTTTGGACAAAATGCTGATGGAAGGAAAAAAGTTGGATTGGGGAGCATATAAAGACACCAAAGTAGAACACCTACTTAAAATACCGGCTTTGAGTAGTTTACACTTGCCCATTGGGGGAGGTGAAAATTGTATCAATGCTACTGGCAGTACCCATGGACCAAGTTGGCGTATGATTGTTCAAATGACCGATACTATTGAGGCATATGGGGTTTATCCAGGGGGGCAGAATGGTAATCCAGGCAGTAAATTCTATGATAATTTTATCAATAGCTGGGCTGCTGGTAAATACTATCGTTTACTCTTTATTTCAAAAGAGGATGTAACCAAACAGGAAAAGATTAAATGGCATATCGCATTTATAAATGCATAAAACAACTATATGAAATTTGTAACCGCATTCTTTTTAACTGGATTTTTAGCATATGCAATTGGACTATTCACCAATTTACCTTGGTGGTCCTTTGTGTTTACTTCATTTATTGTTGCCATGGCTGTTCATCAAAAACCTGGAAAAGCTTTTTTATCAGGCTTTATTGGGTTATTCCTTTTGTGGGGATTATTGGCCATTTTAAAGGATAACCCCAATGAGCATATCCTTAGTTCCAAAGTGGCCAAATTATTACCACTTGGTGGGTCATATATATTGTTGATATTCCTTACAGCTTTTATAGGAGGACTAGTTAGTGGACTAGCTGCTACATCTGGAAGCACATTTAGGAAGTCTAAAACTGATTAATATTATAAACAATCGTTAAAGCCCTGTTTTTTACATAAGTGGAAATAACTGTGAAGGCGTAGGGAGTTATTTTCGTAATAATTCCCGCTTATGCAAAACCAAGTTTTTAAGCAACTACTGCTATCCCTTATCATTTTATCAAGTTTTTCATTTGTTCAAGCAGCTACCGTTTCAGGATATGTACGGGAAGCTGGTGGACAAGCTTTGCCCTTTGCTTCTGTAATGATTAAAGGAAGTTCCAAAGGAACAACGGCCAATGCTAAGGGTTATTTTTCTTTTCAAGTTGATCCCGGTAAACAGGTGTTTGTGGCACAGCATATTGGTCATCAAACTGTTGAAAAACAAGTGGTGATTGCTAATGAGGATGTAAAACTTGATTTTGAATTGGTCTTACAACGCTATGACTTAAAAGAAGTGGTGGTTAGTTCTGGAGCGGAAGATCCTGCATATGCTATTATCAGAAAAGCCATTGCAAGCAGAGAAGAACATTTAAAAGAAATCAAACGTTTTCAGTGTGAAGTCTATTTAAAGGGTCAATTGCAATTGAGAAATTATCCTAAGAAGTTTATGGGTAAGACTGTTGATTTTGAAGACGGGGATACTAGTAAAAAGAAAATGATTTTCTTGTCCGAATCAGTTGTAAGATATTCTGTTCAAGAACCTCTTTCTAGAAAAACAGAAGTGCTATCTTCAAAAGTAGGTGGTCAAAGTGATGGGTTTGGTTTTGCTAATCCACAAATCATTTCATTTTATGAGAACATTGTTTCCTTAGGTAGGGGCCTCAATCCAAGAGGTTTTGTTTCTCCCATTGCAAATAATGCATTGTCTTTTTACAAATACCATTTTGAAGGAACATTTTTTGAAAATGGAAAAGAGATTAGTAGAATTAAAGTAATCCCTAAAAGAAAATTTGAACCATTGTTTTCTGGGTATATCAATATTGTGGAGGACGAATGGAGGATTCAAGCAGTACAAGTAAAATTGTTAAAGGAACAAGGAATGCAACTCTTGGATACATTGGCACTAGAGCAATTGTATGTTCCAATTTCTAATAAGGCTTGGGTGATTAAGTCTCAAGTTTTGTATCCTTCAGGAAAAATACTGGGTTTTGATTTTTTTGGGAATTTCTTACAGGTCTACGATAAGTTTGATTTAAATCCTTCATTCAAACGTAAATTTTTTGACAATACCATTCTCAAATTTGAAGATAGTGCCAATAAAAAGTCTATGGCTTATTGGGATAGTATTAGGCCAATTCCCTTGGTTTTAGAAGAGCAGAAAACCTATAAAAAATTAGACAGTTTAGAAGAAGTTAGAAAGGATCCTCATTATTTGGATTCGCTTGATAAAAGAAGAAACAAGTTTGGGGTGATGGGACTTCTTTTAACAGGACTTGATTTTGGTCATACTAAGAATAAGTCATCGTTTAGTATTAATCCATTGATTAGAAGTCTTTATTACAACACTGTTGAGGGAGGCGTACTACAATTATCAATGAATTATAACAAAGGATATAAAGGGAGAGAATCCATTTCAATTAGTCCTGTGATAAGATATGGTATGGCTAACCAACATTGGAATGGATCCTTGGCCTTTAATTATACTTATGGCAAGAAGTATCGTAAAAGCTTTTCTATTTCTGGTGGGTCAGATGTGTTTCAGTTTAATAATGCTGCACCAATATTGCCCATCCTGAACAGTTTTGTGACATTGAGGAATGAATTTAATTACATGAAAATTTATTAGGCAGGTTTTTTCAAAATGAGGTTTGATGCGGATGCAGGTAATGGTTTGAATATTGCTGCAGAATTTCAATTTCAAAATAGAAAACCTCTGGAAAATCTACCAGATTTGCCAAGATGGAAAGACTATCCTAACAGAGATTTTACTCCCAATTATCCTACAGAAATTACCAATACCAATATGATTGCCAACAAGGCAAGTCTATTGACTTTATCATTGCGTTGGAGACCGGGGGCTAGGTATATTGAGTTCCCTAATCAGAAAATCAATATTGGTTCAAGGTATCCCATATTTAATGCTAGTATCACAACAGGTATTGAAGGTTTATTGGGAAGTGATGTACATTATACCAAGTGGCGTTTTAGTATCAATGATAATTTAAATCTAAAATTGGCTGGAAGGTTAAATTATAATTTTGCTGTTGCAGGATTCCTTAATGATCAAAAAACTTTTATTCCAGATTATTTGCATTTTCAAGGGAACCAACTTTTTTTAGCCAGCAACTTTCTGAATAGTTTTCAACTGGCTCCATATTACCAATATAGTAATAAGGCTAATTTCAATGCCAGTGGCCATATAGAGTATCATTTAAATGGATTGCTAACCAATAAAATTCCTGGGTTTAAAAAGTTGAATTGGTTTTTTGTTACTGGTGCTAGTGCATTACATATTGCTCCTGATCAACAATACCTAGAAGCTTATTTTGGTATAGAAAACATTTTCAAAGTCATCAGGATTGACTTTGTTCAAGGGTTTGAAAAATCTGGGGCTAAACCAACAGGCTTTAGATTGACCATGCCCCTACTTTCTAGGTAAATCTACATCTGAAAGCTTTTTTATGGCGTTTTAGTATCTTTGTCCATATTTTGGCTGCCCTGCAAGCAGCTCCTTTTTAATATGGAACATCTTTTTTGAGATGTCTAAAATTTTTGAGATGCCAGTACTACACAACCGCGTAAACAACGAGGAGCTTAAACAGCACCTCATGGAGGAAACTGAACCTAGAACTACCATCAGTTTTTACCAGTATTTTCCAATAGCCAATCCATTGGAGTACCGTAATATGCTTTATAAGGCATTGAATGTCCTCAAGGTTTTTGGTAGAATTTATGTTGCCAAAGAAGGAATTAATGCTCAAATCAGTGTTCCAAGTTCCAATTTTGATGCTTTTCAATCCTTTTTATACAGTTTAGATTACCTCAATGGGTTAAGACTCAATATTGCCGTTGATGATGATGGAAAGAGTTTCTGGGTGTTGAAAATTAAAGTACGAGAAAAGATAGTGGCGGATGGGATTGATGACCCAAGCTTTAGTATGGAAAACAAGGGAAAGTATGTGAATGCCGCCCAAATGAACCATCTTATAGAACAGCCCAATACTATTTTAATTGATATGCGCAATCACTATGAGTATGAAGTGGGGCATTTTGAAAATGCATTAGAAGTGCCTTCAGATACTTTTAGAGAACAGTTGCCTATGACAATTGATATGATCAAGGGAAATGAAGACAAAAATATTGTCATGTATTGTACTGGAGGAATTAGGTGTGAGAAGGCAAGCGCTTATTTAAAACACCAAGGGTTTAATAATGTATTTCATCTTGAAGGGGGTATCATCAATTATGCCAAGCAGGCTAAGGAAATGGGATTGACGCCTAAATTTATAGGTAAGAATTTTGTATTTGATAACCGATTAGGAGAAAGAATCACCAATGATGTTATTGCCCAATGCCATCAGTGTGGAGCAGTTTGTGACACCCATACCAATTGCGCCAATAATGGCTGTCATTTGTTATTTATACAGTGCCCCAGTTGTGCTGAAAAGTTTCAAGGTTGCTGTAGTGAGCCATGCAAAGAAACCCTGCTTTTACCTATTGAAAGACAAAAAGCCATACGCCAAGGCTTGAGCCATGGGCAGCATATATTCAATAAAAGCAGGCAAAGAATGCGTTTTAAAGAAGATTAGCTATGTAGTTTTAATACGCCCCATTCATATATTTTATGGTAGGCTTTTTCTAAGGTTAGTTATATTGCAGTTATTCCAATGAATAAACTAATAGGGTTCATATTGTTAATGTGTATGTTTATTTATACTGGCGGGTATCAACTAATTTCTGCTTGTTATAGATTGGAAATTCATGCACAGATGGCAAACTTTATCAAATTGCAACCTGCTGATAAAACCATTACCCAACTTTCATTTAAAACAAATAAGGGTAAAATTCAAGACGATTCATTTGTTTGGCGGGAGGAAAATAGAGAGTTTACTTACCAAGGTTATATGTATGATATTATCAGCATGGTAAAAACCGATACAAGTATTGCGATTCAATGTTTTTTTGATAAAAATGAAACTGAACTTGAACAGAACCTTGTTAAATTAGAGCAACATAAAAGCACTGCAAATTCTGGGGCAAGCTTGGCTTTTCATAAACTTATATCAACCGTCTTTTTGCCAATAGATACCATTGCATTATTTGACAAATTAGATCATAAAGTTTCCATTTTTAAAGTATACCAAGAGGAATTGCTGTTTCGTAATTCAGATATAACAATGCCCCCACCTGATGATAAAGCATGTTGAGCTTTAAACAATCTTTATCATTTTAAAAATCAAAGTGAACTTGAAATTCATATTGATGGTTATGGGTATTTCCATAACCTATTATACTATTGCACAGGTTAGACCATTGCAGGATACTATTCAATCCGAACCTGTTAGTTTGGGAGAAGTAGTTGTCTTTGCCAATAAATTTCCTGAAAAACTAAGGTTTGTAACCCAGTCCATTAGAGTGATTAGAGATAAAAATGCTTTGAATAATCAACCTAATGCAGGAGACGTTTTATTAAATAGTGGGGCCGTATTTGTTCAAAAAAGCCAACAAGGGGGGAGTAGTCCTGTGATTCGTGGTTTTGAAGCAAGTAGGGTGTTGCTCATGGTAGATGGGGTGAGAATGAATAATGCCATTTATAGGTCAGGTCATTTGCAAAACATTATTACGGTTGATAATACCATTTTAGATAGGATGGAAGTGATTTATGGACCATCATCTACTTTGTATGGGAGTGATGCGTTGGGTGGGGTAGTAAGCATGTATTCTAAAAATCCAATCCTATCAAAGTCTCACAAAACAAGTGTTTTGGTAAATGCATTAGTAAGGTATGCTACTGCAACTCAAGAAGCCAGGGGGCATGTTGATTTTAATCTAGCATCCAAGCAATGGGCTTCATTCACTTCTATTACTTATGGTGTTTTTGGAGACGTGGTTCAAGGTAAACAAAGACAAGCTGCTTATCCTGGTTTTGGCTTAAAACCCTTTTATGTTCAAAGAGTAGGCAATACAGATAGTGCTTTTGTAAACCCAAATCCTAATAAGCAAATTGCTAGTGACTACAAACAAGTTGATATAGCCCAAAAAATATTATTTCAACCTTCGGATAATATGCAGCACTTGTTAAATATTCAAATTGGAAATAGCAGTAATGTACAGCGATATGATAGATTATCGGAAACAGCCAGTGGGGTACCAGTTTATGCTGAATGGTATTATGGTCCACAGGTTAAACAACTGCTATCTTATCAATTTTCTGCTACTAAGTTGACTGGTTTTTTTCAAGATTTGAAAGTAATTGCAAGTTATCAAAACATTGAAGAAAGTAGGATGACTAGACGCTTCAAAAACAATAACCTTGATTCAAGATGGGAACGTGTGAATGTTTGGGGATTCAATATTGATGCAAAACACAAATCTGGCAAAAATGAATTGCATATTGGTTTGGAATCTTATACCAATTACGTTAGTTCAACTGCGGAACGAATGAATCTGCTAACTGGAGCATTGAGTAGAATTGCCACTAGGTATAGTGATGGTCCTACCAAAATGGGTTCAAATGCTATTTATGCACAGCATACTTATAAAATCAATGAATCCTGGACTTTAAACGATGGACTGCGTTTCAATCTAGTTAGATTAGATGCCAGGTTTGTAGATACTAGTTTAATGCATTTTCCTTTTGTAAGAGCGGAACAACAACATGCTGCTGTAACAGGTAATCTTGGTTTAGTATATGCCAGCCCCAAGAATTTCAGACTCGCTTTTTTATTGAGTAGTGGATTTAGGTCTCCCAATGTGGATGATCTAACCAAGGTATTTGATACAAGAACTGGTTATGTTGTGGTTCCTAACAAAGATTTGAAACCAGAATATACTTATAATGCTGAAGTTAATTTCAACAAATACGGCGAGCACTTTAATTATGGTGGGTCAGTTTTTTATACTTGGTTCAGAAATGCCATTGTGGTTGACAAATTTCAATTCAATAGCCAAGATAGTATCTTATATCAGGGTGTAAAAAGTGCTGTTTTTGCTCCTCAAAATAAGGCAAAAGCAATAGTTGTTGGATTTAGTGTGAATGCAACATATAAAATAAACAAACAGAATAGTTTTGACGCCGTTTATACCTATACAAAAGGAACCTATACCAATGCAGGGTTATCTATGCCCTTAGATCATATTCCACCAACATTTGGTAGAGTAGGGTTTAAACATGAGAGCTCAAAATGGTTAGGGGAATTTTATAGCTTGTTTAACGGTTGGAAAAAAATTGCGGACTATCATCCCAATGGAGAAGATAACCAACAATACGCCACTGTAGATGGGATGCCATCATGGTTTACGTTGAATTTGAGGGGCCAGATTAATCTTGGAAACAATATATCGGCTCAGGTACAAATTGAAAATTTGCTTGATCGCAATTACAGATATTTTGCTAGTGGTATTTCTGC
>JBEAPC010000020.1:0-7369 GCA_041164585.1 Bacteroidota bacterium | reverse complement strand
TATCAAAGTTTTTCAAGATCTCGCCTAAGTTTTTAGGGAAGGGACGCAGGTAGCGAATATGCGCGTGGCTCACGGCATGACCTTCTGCTTGTAGTTCATGACAGGCACTTTTGATAGCACCATAGGTAGAACCCCAACCAAGGATCAACACTTTACCTTTATCGGCTCCGCTGTCAATGGTTTGTAAAGGAATATAGTCTGCAATCTTGTCTACTTTGGCTTGACGAACATTGATCATGTGCTGGTGGTTTTCTGGTTCGTAGTTTACATTACCAGTTACATCCTGCTTTTCCAAACCACCAATGCGATGTTCCAAACCTGGAGTACCAGGAACGGCCCAAGGGCGAACTAATTTTTCGTCACGCTTGTATGGTTTGTATTTGTCGTCTCCTTCGTCTTTTGATTGTTTGAAGCTTACTTCAATCTTTGGTAAGTCTGCTGCTTTGGGGAATTTCCAAGGTTCAGCACCATTGGCAATATAACCATCGCTCAGCAAAATCACTGGAGTCATGTGTTGCACAGCAATACGCACTGCTTCAAATGCTACGTCAAAGCAATCGCTTGGTGTAGAAGAAGCAATCACAGGAATAGGTGCTTCACCATTACGTCCATAATAAGCCTGCATTAAATCAGACTGTTCTGTTTTGGTAGGCAATCCAGTAGAAGGTCCACCACGTTGAATATTGATAATCACCAAAGGAATTTCTAACATCATGGCCAGACCCATGGCTTCTGTTTTCAAAGCCATACCAGGACCAGAAGTAGTAGTGATACCTAATGCGCCGCCGTAGCTAGCACCAATGGCAGCACCAATACCTGCAATCTCATCTTCCGCTTGGAAAGTGCGTACACCAAATGATTTGTATTTGCTCAACTCATGTAGGATATCGGTTGCAGGAGTAATTGGATAGGTTCCAAGGAATATGGGTAAGCCGCTTTTTTCAGAAGCTGCTACCAAACCATAGCTCAATGCTTGGTTGCCCATGATACTTCTGTAAAGACCAGGTACCATTTTGGCTTTTTCCACCTTGTAACGGGTAGTAAAGCTTTCTGTAGTATCGCCATAATTGTACCCAGCTTTCAACACTTTCACGTTGGATTCAAATATGGTTGGTTTCTTACCAAATTTTTCTTTCAAAAACTCGATGGTTGTTTCCAAGCTACGGTTATACATCCAGTAGATCAGACCCAATACAAACATGTTCTTAGCACGGTCACGCTCTTTCACACCTAAGTCAGAAAAGTCTTTTAGTGATTCACGTGTTAATTTAGTTACGTCTACCTTGGTTAGTTGAAAACCATCCAAGCTACCATCTTCCAAAGGGTTAACCCCATCTGGATAATTGGCCAAACGAAGATTTTTGCTATCGAAACCATCAATATTGGCAATAATTTTACCACCTTTTTTGATGCTTTTTAAATTCACTTTTAAGGCCGCCGCATTCATGGCAACTAGTACGTCACAGTTGTCACCTGGGGTATAAATTCTTTCACTAGAAAAGTGCAATTGGAAACCAGATACACCGGGTAAGGTTCCTATTGGTGCCCTAATCTCGGCTGGAAAATCAGGAAAAGTAGCCAAATCAATACCTAACATGGCGGTATTGTTGGTGAACTGTTGACCTGTCAATTGCATCCCATCGCCGCTATCGCCGGCGAACTTGATCACTACGTCTTGTAGAAGTTCTTCTTGTCTGTTCATTAGTAGAATTCAAAATAAGTGAAGCCATGGCTAGCAAATCATGAAGTTTCATCCGTTTGGCCCGTAGCCAGGCTGTTTTTTGAGCCCCGCTAAGATACTACAACTACGCTTATTTAAGGCTAATTTTTGATAGATATTGGTCAAACGATTGCGTAAAACGTTTAAACAACGAATAATTTGGCTATTTGATTAGATTTGCGCCCCAATATTGAAGATACATGTTCCAATTATCTAAGCTGAATGTTCAGCAATTTTGCCTGATTTCTTGTGTTTTACTCATTTTTGCCTGTAATAATCAGCCTGTTAAGGAGATAGAAGTTATCAGTGTTCAGGAAGTTACGATTAGTCAGAATAGCCCAGTTCCTGTTCCTGTTGCAGATACCGTGTACCAAATAGACACCCAAAAAACCTATATCTATCTCACATTTGACGATGGTCCCCAACATGGAACCATGAATTGTGTCAATATCTGCCAGCAAGAGGGGGTGAAAGCCAGTTTTTTTATGATTGGCCTGCACCAGCGCATGAGATCCGATGGTAAACAAATTGTGGCAACCATCCGCAACAATTACCCTCAAACGCTATTGGCCAACCATAGCTATAACCATGCGATGGGTAAATACAAGTATTTCTACCAGCATCCCCAGATGGCGCTGGCCGATTTTTTAAGAAGCCAAGATTCGCTGTCACCAGCACCCAAAATTATCCGTCTACCAGGTAATAATGGCTGGGTTAGAGATACTGTGATCAAAGCCAGTAGGTTGGTGCGTCCCGTTTCTAGATTATTGGATAGTGCAGGGTTCAATGTGATAGGTTGGGATATGGAATGGAATTTTGACCATAAATCGGCCCGTCCGGTACAAAGCCCTGAAAAATTGGCTGCCCAAGTAGATACTTTGATCGCCCGTGGCAATACCTACCAACCCAAACACTTGGTCATTTTAACCCATGACCGAATGTTTCATAAAAGCCAAGACAGTCTGGCCTTGGTGCAGTTTATCCAACTGGTGAAGCGCAATCCCAACTATGTTTTTGAAACCGTGGATCATTATCCCGGATTGAAGAAATAAGTACCGACAATCAATTTTATCATTTCATTGAGGGAAGCATACAATCTATGAGCTTTTCAATCGTTATATTTGTTACAGAAAAAATTATTTGAACTATGGCAATTTTTAAATCTGGTAATCCAACCTTAACGGAGAAAATGTTTGATAAGGGTAGCGCAATTGAAGCTGCTAATCAAGGTGTGATGAGTGTGCGTGGTGCGATTAACAAATTTGGTTTCCTCATGATCATGCTGATTGCAGGTGCCGCATTTAACTGGAATCTGTATGCGGAATTCAAGCAGGATACCATGAATATTTTGATGATGGTAGGTATTTTTGGTGGTTTAATTACCGCAATCGCCATCAGTTTCAAACCCAATTGGGCTCCTTACTTAGCGCCCTTATATGGTTTGTTAGAAGGCTTGTTTATTGGTGGTATTTCTGCCATCTTCAACGCCGCATTTGCTACCAAGTACCCAGGTCTTGTAATGCAAGCAGTAGGACTCACATTTGGCGTGGCAATAGCCATGTTCCTTTTGTATAATTTTAGAATTGTACGCGCTACAGAAAAATTCAAAGCAGTGATTATTGCTTCAACTGTAGGTATTGGTATCTTCTACTTGATTACCATGGTACTAAACCTGTTTGGCGTGAACATTAGTTTCATGTATGACAACAGTTTGTTGAGCATTGGCATCAGTTTGTTTGTAACTGCTATTGCCGCTTTGAACCTGATCATGGATTTTGACATGATTGAACAAGGTGCTGAGCGTGGTGCACCCAAATTCATGGAATGGTATGGCGCATTTGGCCTACTAGTAACCATAGTTTGGTTGTACATAGAAATGCTAAAACTATTGAGTAAATTGGGTAGCAGAGACTAAACTCAGAAGCCCACCATGCACTTAAATAGAAAAGACCTAAGCAACCAAACCCTTCTTGACATTTACCAACAATTATTGCTCCCAAGAATGATTGAGGAGAAAATGTTGGTCTTACTCAGACAGGGAAAAATTAGCAAATGGTTTAGTGGCATTGGCCAAGAAGCTATTTCAGTAGGTGCTACTATGGCCTTGCAACAAGACGAATGGATCTTTCCACTACATAGAAATCTGGGTGTCTTTACAGGCCGCAACATGCCTTTACACAAACTCTTTCAGCAATGGCAGGGGAATAAAGAAGGCTATAGCAAGGGTAGGGAACGCAGTTTTCATTTTGGCAGCAAGGAACATCATATCTGTGGTATGATTTCACACTTGGGCCCCCAGATGGCGCTGGCCGATGGGGCCGCTTTGGCGCATCAATTGCGAAGCCAAGGAAAAGTAGCGCTTGCATTTACGGGTGATGGTGGTACCAGCGAAGGTGATTTTCACGAAGCGCTGAATGTGGCTGCTGTATGGGATCTGCCGGTGATTTTCATTATTGAAAACAACGGCTATGGACTCAGTACACCCACAGAAGAACAATATAGATGCGCACGATTAGTAGACCGAGCCAAGGGCTATGGCATGGAAGGCGTGCGCATTGATGGCAATGATGTCTTGGCCGTGTATGATACCATTAAAGGCGTTAGAGAATTTTGCATTAATCACCAGAAACCTTATTTAATAGAGTGCATGACTTTTCGCATGCGCGGACACGAAGAAGCCAGCGGCACCAAGTATGTGCCCAAAGAACTCTTTGAAGAATGGGGTAGAAAAGACCCCATTAAAAACTATGAACAGTTTCTGGTAGAAACCGGCGTGATCACAGAAATGCAAGTGGCAGATCTTAGAAATGGCTATCGTGAATTGATTGAATCCGAATTACAAATAGCCTATCAAGCTGCAGACCTAACGCCCAATACAGAAGAAGAGCTACGCGATGTATTTGCGCCACTTGGTGAAGATGCAACTCCTACACTTGACAATATTTTATCTTCTCTAGAAAGTTCAGAAGAAGTAGCTGCCATTCCAGAAAAAAGAATGGTAGACGCCATACAAGAAGCTTTGGTACAAAGTATGGAACAACACCCTGAACTAATCATCATGGGTCAAGATATTGCCGAATACGGTGGCGCATTTAAAATCACCGAAGGTATGGTTGAGAAATTTGGCAAAAGCCGAGTTCGCAATACGCCCATTTGTGAGAGCGCCATTGTTGGAGCCGCCATGGGTCTAAGTTTGGAAGGAATCAAGAGTGTGATGGAAATGCAGTTTGCTGATTTTGTTACTGTTGGTTTTAATCAAATAGTCAACAACCTAGCCAAGATGCATTATAGGTGGGGACAAAACGCCGATGTAGTAGTGCGCATGCCCACTGGTGCCGGTGTTGGTGCAGGACCCTTTCATTCACAAAGTAACGAAGCTTGGTTTACGCATGTACCCGGATTAAAAGTGGTTTATCCTTCTAATCCGCAAGACGCAAAGGGTTTATTAATTGCTGCTATTAATGATCCCAACCCTGTTTTATTTTTTGAACACAAAGCTTTGTATCGTTCCATTTCAGGACCCTTACCCAGCGCTTATTATACCCTGCCCATTGGCAAGGCCCAAACCATACAATCAGGAACCGATCTTAGCATCATCACTTATGGTGCAGGTGTACACTGGGCCAAAGACTATCAACATAACCACCCAGACATTTCATTAGAAATCCTAGACCTCCGCAGTCTAGCACCACTAGACTACGATGCTATCAAAGCCTGCGTATCCGCTACAGGAAAAGTACTCATCTTACATGAAGACAACCTCACTGGCGGGATTGGCGGCGAGCTCAGTGCCTGGATCAGCGAACACTGTTTTGAATTTCTAGACGCACCCATTCTCCGCTGCGCATCTCTAGACACCCCCATTCCTTTTAACCTTTCACTCGAAAAAAATTATTTGGCCAATAGCAGGCTGGATGCAACTATTCAAAAGTTGTTGGCATATTGATCAATGTAAAAATTAAATAATTGAATGTATCAAGTTTGATTATGAAAGTTACAGATACAACCATTTATACAGCACTTTCAAAATGCGTTTCTGAACTAGCTAATAGTAATCCAGATTTATTATCGCCATTGGCAAACCCAGATGGCATTTCTTTTTTTCTATTTAATCAAATATCCACACATCTTCTGCCTAGAACAAAAATGTTGACGGTTAAGGTAAATGTTCCATTGGAGGAGTCCGCTCTTCTGTTGCTGTATGAAGCATTAGAAATTCTTGCCAAAAAATATCGATTTCAAATTGTAAAAGCGTAGCTTAAATACTTCAATTGAAAGTATGCAAGCAAAACTTCTGTTCAAGTACATGGCCCTTTGGGCATTGATATTTATTTCTGTTGGTGCAATGGCACAAAGCGGTCTGGTGAATAATCCCAATGCGGCTTACCAACCTCCAGTCTTTGAGCAAAATAATCGATTAGAAAATTTGCAGAAACTATTTCCGGTAGTTGAAAAAATCTATAAGGAATACGCAGAGAAAAATCATTTTCCAGGATACAGTTTTGGGATAGTCTTAGATGGCAAATTGGTCTATAGTGGTGCCGGTGGATATGCCGATTTGGATAAGAAAGTTCCTGCTAGTCCAAAGACTTTGTTCCGCATAGCCAGTATGAGCAAAAGCTTTACTAGTATGGCTATTTTAAAGCTGCGCGATGAAGGCAAACTACAATTGGATGATCCCGTTTGGAAATACATTCCTGAAATGAAAGGTCAAGGACTCACCAAGGATGCACCAGAAATTACCATTAGAAATTTGATGAGTCATTCTGCCGGTTTTCCAGAAGACAATCCCTGGGGCGATAGGCAATTGGCCAAGACCGATACTGAGCTGATTGCCATGATTAAAAAAGGCATTTCATTTTCCAATGACGCAGGTCTAACTTATGAGTACAGCAATATGGGTTTTGCTATGCAGGGTTATATTATCAAGAAAATAACGGGCAAGTCTTATGCCGATTATATTGCCAAGTATATTTGGAAGCCGCTGGCCATGGATAAGGCAGAATGGGAATACACAAAAATTCCAGACGCAGAATTAGCACATGGTTATAGGTATATCAACAACAATTGGAGAGAAGAAGCTTTGTTGCACGATGGCATTTATGGCGCCATGGGTGGCATGATTGTCAACATTGAATCCTTTGCCAAATACATGGCCCTGCACCAAGATGCATGGCCTCCCCGCAACGATGTAGAGAAAGGTCCCGTAAAAAGATCAAGTATTCGTGAAATGCACCAGCCCTGGCGTTTTGCAGCGCTCAACGCTGGATACAAATATCCTACAGGCAGAGCAACTCCCATGGCCAGTGCCTATGCTTATGGTCTGCGTTGGTCAAAAGATGGAACAGGTAGAGAAACTGTTGGGCATACTGGTGGTCTTCCTGGTTTTGGAAGCAATTGGGTCATTGCTCCCGAGTATGGCATTGGTGTGATGTTTTTTGCCAACGTAACTTATGCGCCAACATCTTTAGCCAATGTGCAAGTATTGGATACCCTCATCCGCGCAGCAGGATTACAAGCCAGACATTTGCCTCCATCAAAGATTCTAACCCAGCGCCGCGATGAAATTGTACAACTACTCCCATCCTATAGCAATGCAAAAGCCTCCAAAATCTTCGCCGAAAATTTCTTTGATGATTATGATACCCA
>JBEAPC010000019.1:0-21423 GCA_041164585.1 Bacteroidota bacterium | reverse complement strand
GCATTGGTATCTGCTCCATATACCAAGCTATAAGGAGCATAATGGTGAATATGTTGGGTTACCCTTGCTGTACCGCAGCCCCAATCCAAAATTTTCCATAAGGCTTCTTCTGGAAGATAGGTTTTAGTCCAATCAATGATTTCCTTGGCACAATGGGTTCCATCAATACTATATTTATGATAGTCTAATTGAAAGGTTTCAAATAGCCATTTGTCCGGTGGTAAAACTTGGTTGGGGAATTTTTTTCTAAAAGCTCGGTTGCCTTTTTTGTGCTGCCATTTTTGCCATTGAAAAGCCATGGGCTTGGTCCATTGTTTTAGACCAGCCGCCCTGCCTAATGACTTTAAAAATAGTTTCATGGCAGTTGGGTATTAGAGCTATTTTAATTGGCGTTGGTATAATTGAACGGTGTTCTCGTACCCCAAATACAATGCATCACAAACAAGGGCATGTCCAATACTCACTTCGTCTAGATAGGGTATTTGGGATTTAAAAAATTGTAGGTTATGTAAGTCCAAATCATGACCAGCGTTAATACCCAATCCAAGTTCTTTGGCTTTTGCAGCCGCAGCAATATAGGGTGCAATAGCTGTAGCAGCTTGACCATTGGCAAACTTGGTTGCAAAGGTTTCTGTATAGAGTTCAATTCTATCCGTACCAGTTGTTGCAGCTGCAGCTACCATTTCAATAATGGGGTCTACAAAAATGGATACCCTGATACCAGCTTGTTGAAATGGCTGAATAACTTTTACTAAAAAATCCTGGTGAGTAATGGTATCCCATCCATGGTTACTAGTAATTTGACCAAGTGCGTCCGGCACCAATGTTACTTGGGCTGGTTTGGTTTCTAAAACCAAGTCTACAAAAGAGGCTTCCTTAGGATTCCCTTCAATATTGAATTCTTTGGTTAGAACTTTGCTCAAATCTCTTACATCCGCATAGCGAATATGGCGTTCATCTGGTCTAGGGTGAACCGTTACTCCGTCTGCGCCAAAACGTTCTGCATCCAATGCAGCTTGAACCACATTGGGATTGTTGCCACCCCTACTGTTACGGATAGTAGCAAACTTGTTAATGTTTACACTCAATTTGGTCATGACACAAAGATAAGTGGATTCGGCATCCCTATTCATTGGATGATTTATCAGTAATTTGCAGTAGAATTATAACTTTTTCTGGCACTTAATGTTATCTCTATATGAGTTATGCCTCCTTGGAAGAATGTTTGATAGATTTAGAAAAAAATGGCCATTTGGTTAGGATTAAAGAAGAAGTTGATCCCTATCTAGAAATGGCGGCCATTCATTTACGTGTATACGCGGCTCAAGGCCCAGCCCTTTTGTTTGAAAACGTGAAGGGATCAAAATTTCGCGCAGCATCCAATATCTATGGGACCATGGAGCGGAGTAAGTTTATCTTCAGAAAGACCTTTGAATTGGTGCAAGATTTAATAGCGTTAAAAGGAGATCCCATTAAAGCCATCAAACATCCATTGGATAATTTTAATGTTGGCTTGGCTGCTTTGAAAGCCTTGCCATTGAAGAATCCCATTTCAAAACCGGTACTCTACCAAGAAATTAGCATTGATCAATTACCCCTGATTCAACACTGGCCCAAAGATGGAGGAGCTTTTGTAACCTTGCCTCAAGTATATACGGAAGACGTTGATCAACCAGGCATCATGCACGCCAATTTGGGTATGTATAGAGTTCAGTTAACTGGTAATGAATATATCACCAATCAAGAAATTGGATTGCATTATCAATTACACAGGGGTATTGGTGTTCACCAAACAAAGGCCAACAAATTAGGTCAACCTTTAAAAGTGAGTTGTTTTGTTGGCGGACCACCCTCACACGCAGTATCGGCTGTAATGCCCTTGCCAGAGGGGATTAGTGAAATGACTTTTGCTGGTGTATTGGGAGGTAGAAGATTTAGGTATACTTATCAAGATGGATTTGCTATCAGTACCGATGCTGATTTTGTAATTACGGGAGAAGTCTATCCAGGAGAAAATAAACCTGAGGGGCCATTTGGAGACCATTTGGGTTATTATAGCTTAACCCATCCTTTTCCCTTAATGCGGGTACACAAAGTATATGCACGTAAAGACGCCATTTGGGCATTTACAGTAGTAGGAAGACCTCCACAAGAAGATACCAGTTTTGGAGACCTGATACATGAATTAACGGGTGCTGCTATTCCCATGGAAGTACCTGGTTTGAAAGAAGTACATGCTGTTGATGCCGCGGGTGTACACCCTTTATTATTAGCCATTGGATCAGAAAGATATACGCCTTACACACCTACCAAACAACCAGCCGAAATTCTAACCATTGCCAACCATGTATTGGGTACAGGGCAATTAAGTTTGGCCAAATTCTTGTTTATCACAGCGGATGATACCAATCAACTGAAAACAAGGAATATTCCAGACTATCTGCAATATGTTTTAGAGAGAATTCACTTAGATAGAGACCTGCATTTTCATACGCAAACAACCATTGATACCTTAGATTATTCAGGCACAGGTTTGAATTCCGGAAGCAAAGTGGTATTTGCTGCTTATGGTGAACCTATAAGAACATTAGGTAATGAGGTGCCAGCTGTATTGCGTGAATTAGTTGCATTTGAAAATCCCCAAATAGCCATACCTGGGGTAATTGTTTTGCAGACCAAGGATTTCTCCAATTATGTGCAATCCCTTCTAGAAATGGAATCCTTGAATGAACAGTTATTGCCTTATCTGGAATCTTTAAAAGGGTTCCCCATGATTGTCTTGGCCAATGATGCCAGCTTTACGGCTGCAACTTTGAATAATTTTCTTTGGGTAGCCTTTACTAGGTGCAATCCATCGCACGATATTCATGGTATTGCGGAGTTCTTTACCAATAAACATTGGGGTTGTAAAGGTCCGTTGGTCATTGATGCAAGAATTAAACCCCACCACGCGCCGGAATTAAAAACTGATCCTGAAGTGGAAAAAAGAATTGACCGATTATTTGAAAAAGGCGGAAGCTTATACGGAATTAAATAGGTTCATTTAATTCTACCCAAGTATGATCTGCTAATAGTCTTACAGTAGAAACAAATTGTTTAAAGGGGCCAGATCCTCCCCATTCCTGTGGTGCTACTAATGAGAGCAAATGTGTTCCATCTCTTTTTTCATAAAGGTGATAGATCTGACCTATTTGGGGTTTGAAATTGAGCTTGGCTTCATAAATCATCATACTCAATTCTTTTCTTTTCCTTATCTCCTGTGCTTGTTTGGCCAAAAGCTCAATTTGTTGTCTAATCTGGTCCAATTGCATATTGGTCTGCTCTTCCATAGCAGATAGGGCTTTGTGCTTGATTACGCCTTCCTTTGTTGGTCTTATAGCCACACTACCTACAGAAGAAGCATATGGAAGAACGCTCATCTGTTTGTGATAGATTTCAATATTGGTAAAGGGATTTGCAGTTTCATCTTTTCCCTGTTGGGTCAACTTCAAAAGACCATTCTGTAAAATCTCATGAGTGACCACCAAAACAATTTGGTCATCTTTAAAAAATTGGCATTGAATAGTGGATGCATTTAAGATGCTTGCCTGTATAAAATTGGCAAAATCAAGGTTTTCTAATGGTCTATGAACATCATCAGGTATCATGTCATATTGGCTATAAAAAGCCTGATTTTCAAGACTAACCCAGTTGATGCTAATACTTAAAGCGTGACCATTTTTAATGGATTCAATCTTATAGTTGCCGCTCTTAGGGGCAATACCTTTTTGAAAATCACATTTTTCAGGAAACAACTGCCAACTGGCTAGAAAATTATAAGCTTGTACCATAAACCATTAACCGTTAAAGCCGGCATTACTACAATAACAACGCTTGTAATTAATTGTTGGATTCCCAAAAAAGAAAGCCCCGATAATTCGGGGCTTTCTAAAAGAAATGGTAGATTATTTAACTTGAAATACCACTCGATTATCACCCCAGTACAAAGTGATATCACCAGATTTAGCAATTTCAAAGCTCATTTTTTCATGAAATTCAGGTGCTTTATCTGCTTTGGCTTTTACACGTAAAGCGTCATCAGCTTCCTTGTATTGAAAAGCGCCCCATTGTTTAAATGTTTTGTTGAAAATGATGGACCATTCACCATTATTCACTACAGAAAACAAGCCATATTTTCCAGCAGGCAACTTCTGACCTTGCACCATTACATCCTGAGTTGTTTCAAAAACAGTGGCATCATTGGCACCAGTTCTCCAAACCTTACCAGGCATGGGTTCTAGATTGGTTCCAATAGTCCTGCCTTTTACGGATGGTTGACTATAATCAATGGTAATAGTTGCACCAGAAACTATTGTTTCAGTAGCTTTTGCAATTGGACTAGGCTTTGGTTTTGCATCCTGTGCCATTATTGCTTGCCCAATAAACATGGCAAAAGAGGATAGGAGAATTAGTTTTTTCATATAAGGTTTTGTTAGAATGGAAAACTAATGAAAAAAAATCAGCTATACCATTTTTTGATTCCCGTTCTTAATTAACAACTACAAAATCCGGTCTTTTAACCAAACTACTGTTGTATTTGTATTGTAAAGCAGTATTGAAAGTGATATTCCAAACGGGCATATTATTAATGGTTCTTGGATAATAAGCCGCCCTTAATTCCATAGTGCCAAATACCAGGTTTTCATTTCTAGTTCTAATTCCAGTTCCTATTGCTGAATAAAGATCGGCCTTGGTAATGGGTAAGCTTTGTTCTTTCAAGAGAGAAAGATTGGTAAATACAAAGGGGGCAAAATTAAATCCAACAAATTTCCAGGTATTGTAAAAAACAGATTCACAATTGAGTGTGGCCCTAGTGCTGGTTTTGGAACTAATATTATTAAAATCCGGAATGCCATAAATGCTAGATAGTCTTAATGGATCATTTAATCTTGTATTGATTAATTGGGTTAAACTTCCACTTAAAAAATGCCTATTTAACCATTTGCTTGCACCCAATTTTCGCAAACGGGTAAAGGTTTCTACTGCAGTCAGCAAGCTTATATCTTCCAGCCTATTATCACCATAATAGCCCCCAAACCGAAGTATATAATTGATATAGTTCTTTTTTCTTGTAAAATAGTTTCGTTGATAGTCAAATCCTAGGTAGGGTCTTGAAACATTATTTCTATTGGTCCATCCCCCAATCATTGACATAGAAAAACCTTCTGGTACGTCCTCATTTCTACCAAATCCATAGATGAAATTGGTATGGTAATAATCCTGTTCAAAAACGGTTAAAGATCCTAGAACGGTGGAAAGATTGCTATAGTCGCTGTTGTAATTGGTCTGGTAATATTTAGGGATTTCTTCGTAATTCCTATGAATAGCCCTTATGGCTACCAAGTGTTTCAAGCGATTATTAACTTCTTCATTAGATAAGTGTTTTTTAGTTCCTAAATTATAACCAATCCAACCGTCAAAAACACGCATTCTATATTTGAAATCTGATTGGTAAATAGAGTCGCTGATATATCTATTGGAGGTAAATCTCAGCGCTGTTTCAAATGCTCCAGTCCATTTTCTATATGGGCTTACTAAAGGAAGGTCTGCTTTAAAGTATAGCACATTTTCTTCTCTACGGCCACTATTAAATGCAGGAATCATATTGCTATACCCCCAACTAAGATCAATAAAACTACCCAAGAGGTTGCGTTTTAAATACAAAGCAGAAAAGCCATAATGCGGATTTCTATCTAAGTCTATCAAATTAGCTATAGCTATTCTATCTCCAGTTCCAGCTAAATTATCATCATTGATTTCAAAATTCAGCAATTTGGCTGATCCTAGATCGGCACTGCCACCAACTGGGAATACGTCTTTACAAACCACAATCACGTCTACCTGATCTTTGAATAAATCATTCTGTCTAACCAATATTCTGGCATCTTGCAGGTAGCTGATATCACGTAAAAAGCGTTCATTATCTGCCACCAGCGCAGGATAGAGTGTATCCGTTTCTTTAAAGAACAAATTTCTTTTAATGATTTTGTCTGATGTATTAGGGTGTAAGCGATTGCCTATATCATTGAAAAAGTTTTTGACGAGTTTTGATGTGTCATTAACTGTTCCGTTGAATCCAGGCTTTTGAATAAAAATGCTATGGATGGTTTTGCCTTTGAAAATGGCATAACTCTCTTCATTTTTTTGTACTCCTGAATCTGCAGTTATAGGAATGTCTCCACTAACGGAAATGCTTTTCCCAATTTTTCCGAGAATACCTTTTTTCTTGGCAAGGAAAAAAGTGTCAGACACGGTTTTTTCCTGACCATAAACCTGGAATGGATATTGGAAAATGGTGAATACTACCATTAGTGTGGAATATATGGTATTCCTATAATTCATCTAAGCAAATATAAACCTTAGTACTTGGTCAGAATAAAAAGCATTTAAACGTTTATTTG
The DNA here is from genome assembly GCA_041164585.1 of Bacteroidota bacterium. Taxonomy (GTDB): domain Bacteria; phylum Bacteroidota; class Bacteroidia; order Chitinophagales; family Chitinophagaceae; genus Sediminibacterium. The sequence goes on along the minus strand of JBEAPC010000019.1, from coordinate 14,983 downwards.
TAAACAATCCAATGGTGAGGCTTTAAAAAGATTCCTTAAATTGTACATCAATAAGGGAAATACCCTTTTAACACATAAAAACTTTGATATGCTTGCCTCAAGAAGAAAATTTCTGACCCAATCTGGAATGCTATTAGCTGGTGCAGCTGCCTTGCCCCATCATTTATTGGCCAATTTTGCATCCAATTCTGTTTTAGGTGTGCAGCTCTATTCTGTTAGAGAAGACATGAAAAAAGACCCATTGGGAACGCTTAAACAATTGGCTGCAATGGGATACAAAAATGTTGAGCACGCCAATTATATCAATAGAAAATTCTATGGTTATACTGCTAAAGAGTTTAAAAAAATATTGGATGATATGGGAATGAAAATGCCCAGTGGTCATACGGTCATGGAAAGAACACATTGGGATCCATCTAAAAAGGATTTTACAGCTTCTTGGAAATACACCGTAGAAGACGCTGCTATTGTTGGTCAACAATATGTGATTAGTCCTTGGTTGGATGAGGAACTCAGAAAAACCTATGATGGCCTATTGGCTTATATGGACGTGTTTAATAAGTCAGGTGAATTGTGCAAGAAGTCTGGGATGAAATTTGGATATCATAACCACAATTTTGAGTTCAGTACCAAATTGAACAACCAAAAAGTCTTTGATATCATGGTTAAACATACAGACCCATCCTTGGTGGCTCAACAATTGGATATTGGCAATATGTATGGTGCTGGGGGTAGGGCTCTTGAAATAGTAAAACAATATCCTGGACGTTTTGAATTGATGCACGTGAAGGATGAAATAAAAACTGCTACAAAAGGAGAAATGGAAGATGGTTACGAAAGTACAGTTTTGGGCAAAGGTATAGTAGGGGTAAAAGAGGTAATTGACCAAGGACGCAAAACTGGAGGTACTGTTCATTTTGTAGTGGAACAAGAATCTTACCAGCAATTAACACCACTTCAATCCATGAAAGCTGATTTTGATATTATGCGTAAATGGGGGTATTAACCTAAAGTGTTTTTTCCATAACAATAAATTCCAAAGCCTGTTTTTGAATCCCAAATTTTGGGTCATTCGGGAAAGGCCTTTTTTCGCCTGTTAGGCGATAGCCCCTGCGTTCGTAATAGGCAATTAATTCAGACCTAACGCTGATCACGGTCATTTCTATGACTGTGATACCAAGTGTTTGGGCAAAATTCTCAGAAGCCTGTATTAATAATTTGCCAATGCCTCCACCTTGAATATTGGGTTCTACGGTAAGCATTCCAAGATAGATTTTATTTGATTTTTCTAGAAGTGAAACACAACCAATAATGTTGCCGTTTGGGCGTATGGCTTTTAAAAAATGTTGTCCTGGAATATTCATTTGATCCATTAATGTTTCTGCTGTCACCCTAACTCCATCTAATAAATCGGCTTCTGTAGTCCATCCTTTTTTGGAACTATCCCCTCTATAGGCACTATTAACTAATAAGACTAAGGCTGGTATATCTGCTATGGTTGTACTAGCAATGGTAAACTGTTCATTCATATGTATAAAGATAAGCACTTACAAGATTTTTGTTACAGCTACTGACCCCAAATGAAAAATCAGGACAAAGTATTACATTGCAATAGATGCATTTTAAAACAGGCGTTCCATATCAAATTAGACCTGCCCCATGGCAATTGAAAGGGGAGGGTTATTTAATGCTGTATCGCTTTAGCAATGAGTTTTTAAAGAAGGAAGGTTGCATAGCAGAAGGGCTTAAATCTAGTCTATATTTGAATGTAGGATTGGTGATGTTGGTCAATTATCAGTCATCGCCCGTAGGGCCTTATGGAGAGTTATTGTTTATACCGGGTATGTTTCATTATAAGGGAAAATACTATTGGCATATTTCAAAGATTTATGTGAGTTCTTTAGACTCGGTGATGAATGGAAGAGAGAATTGGGGAATCCCAAAAGAGTTGGCAGAATTTAAATTTGAAGCATTGGATCAAGGAATTACATCTGCCAAGGTAAATCTCAATGGAGAATTGATTTTTAATGGCCATTTTAAAGACAAGGCATTTGGCTTCCCATTAAGTACAGCTCTTTTTCCTTTTCAATTTATTCAGCCTCTAAATGCTAAAGAATATGTTACCCATCCAAAAGGAAGTGGTAAGGCTTTTTTTTCCAAACCACTTGAATTAACAACAGGCCAGGGATTGTTTCCTAATATTGACACACAAACAAGATTGGCCTGTTTGCATATCCCCAATTTTTCATTGGCTTTTCCCAACCCCGTTTTTTTATAATGCCTTTCAATAATCAAAATATTGTAATCACTGGAGCTGCATCTGGTATAGGCCATGCACTAGTGTTGGAATTGGCACAGTATCAATGTATGGTATTGGCCATTGATACTAATGAAAATGGGTTAAGACAATTAGCAAAGAAATTGGACTCATCCAAAATGCAGGTTCAAATCCTAGTATTAGATTTAGCCAATCCCGATCAAATACAATCCTTGGTGCCTTTGGCATTGGAAAAACTAGGTAGCATTGACCTGTTTTTTGCCAATGCAGGTTTTGCTTTATATGGAAGTTTTGGGACACAGAATTTTGCATTAAGACAGTCTCAGATCATGGTTAATCTTGTGGCGCCACTTGAAGGTCTTTATCAAATGCTACAATTAGCAAATGGCCTTCAGTTTAGTTACGTGATTACAGCATCGGCCATGGCCAAAACTGGTATGCCTCATTATGCCATGTATGCTGCCACCAAATCAGCACTAGACCGATTTGCTGAGTGTTTTAGATTTGAACAAAACCCGGGCTGTCATTTGATGTTGGTATATCCCATTGCCACAAGAACGGATTTTTTTACTGGACAAGATCAGGCCAATATTCCATGGCCAAGCCAATCACCTAAAAAAGTTGCTCAATCAATTTTAAAAGGTATAAGACAGAAAAAGACTTCCGTATATCCTTCCTTTTTGTTTAGGTGTATGATTTCTTTACAACTTTTCAATCAATGGCTCATGTATCCCTATCAGCTTTGGAATAAGCCTAAACAAGGTTAGAATGAAAATGGATTGTTTCTTTGGAGTACTTGAAATGCTTTGATGGTTCTGGCAATTTTAAATTTATTAAAAGTTACCGCAGCTTTTCCCTTTGTGCTAACACCATTAATTCCTGCTAAACCCTGCATGGTCCATTTATAATTTTGTCGGTTGCGATGATGCCAATTTTCATTTCTAATTGGTCCAACAGGGAAAATATAGACATGCCCCTGTTTTACTAAATGGTGACTTTGGGCATCTAATGTAACCTCATTGGCCCAGTGTTCAATACTGACTAGTGTTTCTGAATGGGTTGGATCTAAAACCATTGCAGAAAGATCAGATCCTACAAGAGTGGGTAACATGATAGCTACATGGTAATTCCATTTGTTTTTTAAACTTCCCATATTCCTATTGAGAAAGTAGCCACTAAATACCCAAGCCTTAAAATGTGGAATTTGCCATTGGGTTAACAAAATAGAAATGGCTTCTGCTCTGTCTTCACAATTGTGTATGTCATTCCAGTAAAACAATGGATGTTTTCTGAAATAATCATTTATTTGAGCAGCTTGGTCAATGGTTAGGAAGTCTGAACCAATCCAAGTGTCAGAAAGTTGCTGGTCAAAAACCGTCTTCTTGTTTATAATATCCAGTTGAATTGATAGTCAATAGGAGCTTTGATACCACTGCGTTCTGCCACTTTGCGGAATCGGTCTGGTAAAGCCATTAAATAATCCCTTCCTTTTTCAGCGGCACCATTCAAACCAGTGATATTTCCAATATTCCATTCCTCAACCAAGGATTCTAAAATATTGGTATAATCCATACTTGTATAAACTCCTAGTCTTTGAGCTGCATCGCTAAAATGTGACCAGCTTTGGCCAATTTTCTCTCCTTGTTGGCGTAGAAAATGCGCTGGCATCACAATCTTTTTGCGCATCATATCTTCCAAAGCAATCATCATTTCACTAGGATCAACTTCAAAGATTTTTGTAACAAAAGAACGGTATGCTTTAGCATGTCTAGCTTCATCTGCAGCAATTACTCCGCAGATTTTAGACAATTGTTCATTGCCATGCTTCTTTGCCATTGTTGCAGTTCTACGATGAGAAATATTGGTAGCCATTTCCTGGAAAGAGGTGTACACAAAATTGCGGTATGGATCTCTGGCAGTTCCAATTTCCATTCCGTCTGCAATTAAATGTTGGGTACTAATTTCCATCTGACGCATATTTACTCGGCCAGAGAGATAGATATATTTGTTCAATAAATCGCCATGTCTGTTTTCTTCAGCAGTCCACATTCTTACCCATTTACTCCAGCCCTTGGGTTCTCCTTTGCTGATTCCATCAACTTCCATTAACCAGCTTTCATAAGTAGGAAGTGCTTCTTCTGTAATCAAATCACCAACTAAGATGGCCATATAATCATATGGAAGGGCCTTGCACTGTTCTTGAATTTCTTTGATCTCTTTGGTAAATTCTGGATGATTACTTTCAGGAAGAAAATCAGATGGTTGCCAGTTGGTATCTATAGGTTTTAAGAATTCTTCAATGATACTATCAATTTTCTGTGCTAGAAAATGCATCACTTCAATTCGTGTAGGATTCAAGGTCATGTTTGTTCAGCTTGTGATTTTGAGTTCTTTACATTGGGTGTGGGCCAATGCGAGGCGAAGGTAAGGGATTATGGTTCATTTTAGCCCCTGCTAAGTATACAAAAAGAAAGGGCAAAACGAACAGTTATTCGTTTTGCCCTTGAAAATAGTTAGTATTCAGAATTATTTATTTACTTGAACAGTAGGATAGTGGTCAATAGTTTCAAATACATAGCGCTTGTCTTGTTTGAGAATATTGATAAACCTACTCAAAGAATCTGCGTATTGTTTTTTCTCAAATAAACGGTCATGAGAAAGAATGACAATCATATTTGGTTGATTGGTACTTCCGTCTTCAAATTTCTGGTTCATTTTTTTGATCATTTCGTCTACGGACTCTTTTGGGGCTTTGGCTTTAGCCTGTTGAGTCCATTCCATATCCCATCCTACAATTTTATAACCAAGTGAATCAAGTTTGACAACAACTTGTGTGGTTGCTTTTTGACCCTGAATATCACCATTTGATGCCCATGTGTTATTGCCTGGGAGTCTTATAATTTTCACAGGGATTTTTAACAACTGTTCATTCTTGATAAAGTCATTTAAGGCACTATCTGTATTTTCGGGAGCATAGAACTTGCTATACTTGTCATTGAAACCATGACTAAAGCTATGGTTGGCCAATAAAAACTGAGGATATTCATTTCTCAAAGAATCAATCATCCTTTTTTTCCAAGGACCCACTTGGTTAAAGCCAACTGCAAAAAAAGTGGCTTTAATGCCCTGTTCACGAAAGATAGCCTTACTGTTCACTGTTCCTGGAGGCTGAGGTGAGTCATCCCAAGTAAGGAAAACATACCTTTTTGAACTGTCATATTTAATGGCAGATCCTGGTCCTAGTTTGGCTTCTGCTGGTTTGGTTGAGTCAGTGGCGGTTTTTTGGTCTTTGCCATTGTTACATGCGGTCAACAAAACCAATAATGCCATGCTGCCTACAAAAATCTGTTTCTTCATTCCTTCTAATTTTTTCAAAAGTAACAACTGACTTCTTCAAACCATTGCCTTAGTTATGCATAGGTGTGCATAAACCAATTTCTGGTTCTATTTTTTCATCTGTTTAACATTTTTAACTAAACCAAGCCGTTTTGTTCATTGTTTTAATAAAAAACATTTTCTCACTTTCAATTTTGTGCCATGAAAAAAATGTTACTCTTGTCAATTGTTAGGTTACTCATGTTCTTGTTATTATTGATGTCTCAAACTTCTTTTGCCCAAGAAATACCTGAATCTGCATTGAAGAAACAAGTTGCAGAAATAAAAGGTGGAAATGACTTGTTGCAAAAGTTAACCCCGGTAAGTTTTAAATACAATGACTTGGATTATCCCAATTTAGAAAATCCCAAATCAGTGCAATATGGTTTTAATGCAGACCAAGTGCAATTGGTATTGCCTTCCCTGGTTTATGCTAAAAATGGTCAATATATAGGGGGTAAAAATTTGTATAAATCCTATTCAAGAAAAATGGTTGATGAATCAGGTTTGATTCCCATTTTAGTGGCATCTGTAAAAGAATTGCAGGAACAGGTAAACTTGCTTAAAGCAGAAATTGCTCAATTAAAACAGACTAAATAAAAAAAAATCCCCCGACAACTATCGGGGGATTTACAATTAATATTGATACAAATCTTAGTAGCGATACATTTCAGATTTGAAAGGACCAGATTTAGCAATGCCTAAGTATTCGGCTTGTGCATCTGTTAATTCGTCCAAAACAGCACCTACTTTAGCAAGGTGTAAACGAGCTACTTTTTCATCTAAATGTTTTGGTAACACATACACTTTGTTCTCATAGTTCTTGAAATTGGTCCACAATTCAATCTGAGCCAAAGTTTGGTTAGAGAAGCTATTGCTCATTACAAATGATGGGTGACCAGTTGCACAACCAAGGTTTACCAATCGGCCTTCAGCCAATAAAATAATATCCTTTCCTTTTATATTGTACAAATCAACCTGAGGTTTAATAGTGTCTTTGGTATGACCATAGTTCTGGTTTAACCAAGCAACATCAATCTCAATATCAAAGTGGCCAATGTTACAAACAATGGCTTTGTCTTTCATTGAACGGAAATGCTTTTCAGTGATCAAATCTCTACAACCTGATGCAGTTACAACAATATCAGCTTCTTTAACAGCTTCAGCCATTGGTTTTACTTCAAAACCTTCCATTGCTGCTTGTAAAGCACAGATAGGATCAATTTCAGTAACAATTACACGGCAACCTGCACCTTTCAAAGAAAGAGCAGAACCTTTACCTACATCACCATATCCACCAACAACGGCAATCTTTCCAGCCATCATTACGTCAGTAGCTCTACGAATAGCATCTACCAATGATTCTTGACAACCGTATTTATTATCAAATTTAGACTTAGTTACAGAGTCATTCACATTGATAGCAGGAATAGGCAAAGTACCTTTAGCCATACGCTCATATAAACGGTGAACACCAGTAGTAGTTTCTTCAGAAAGACCTTTGATATTGGCAACTAGTTCTGGATACACATCAAATACCATGTTAGTCAAGTCTCCACCATCATCCAAGATCATATTCAAAGGACGGTCAGCAGCACCAAAGAACAATGTTTGCTCAATACACCAATCAGCTTCTTCCTGTGTTTGACCTTTCCAGGCAAAAACACCAATACCAGCAGCAGCAATTGCAGCAGCAGCCTGATCTTGGGTAGAGAAGATATTGCAAGAACTCCATTTTACTTCTGCTCCAAGTGCAACAAGTGTTTCAATCAACACGGCAGTTTGGATGGTCATGTGCAAACAACCCGCAACGCGTGCGCCTTTTAAGGGTTGGCTTGGGCCGTATTCGGCACGAATAGACATTAGACCAGGCATTTCCGCTTCTGCAAGACGGATTTCCTTACGGCCCCAATCAGCTAAACTCATGTCGGCCACTTTGTAGGGCAGACTGAAATCAATGTTTGAAATAGACATGTTATAATATTTTATGTGGTGCAAATGTAGTTTTATAGGATAAAAGTGCATATTATTTATATATTTTGGAATAAACACTATGTTTTACTAGCTTTATATAGAATAAAATGCATTTTTGCCATGCCCAAGTCACCCCATATAGCCGAATCCACTACTAATAGTTTTTCACTAGATGAAAAAGACCTTGCCATTCTTAGAATCTTGCAGCTAAATGCCAGGGCTACAGTAAAGGAAATATCTGATAAAGTTCATTTGAGCACTACTCCCGTTCATGAAAGGATTAAGAGAATGGAAGAAACGGGCATTATTAAACAATACGCCACATTGGTTGACCATACCAAAGTGAAAAAGGGCTTAATGGTTATTTGTTATGTTTCATTGAAACAGCACAATAAAAATGCAGGAGCCAAATTTATCAAGAGCATTCAGGAAATGCATGAAGTCATTGAATGCTACAATATTTCTGGAGAATTTGATTTTATGCTAAAAGTGGTAGAGGAAAATATGGATGCTTATTATAATTTTCATGTGAACAAACTAAGCCAAGCTGAAAATATTGGCCATGTTCAATCAGTATTTGTAATGGGTGTAATTAAGCAAACACATCAGTTGGTATATTAATTCTATTTCAATTAATTGCTTTTAGGTTCCTCGCCTTTTACAAACTGGTAATCTCCCATGATTAAACGTAATTCTTTAGGATCATTGGGTGAAGGAGATGGTTGGAACTTGAAAACATATTTATTTGTATCGTTAGATGCAAAAAGCAATATTTGATCATTTTTAACCTGGTATATGCAAAGTTGAAGTTTTTCGTCTAGGTCATGAAATTGGCAAGTTCCATTACTATTATTGAACTTCAAATTAATGCCTGCCGCACGAGGAACAAAATAATAACCAGCTAATTGTTTGAATACAATAGAGTCTTTTTTAGTCATTGTATATTCTTCCCATGGATCTAGCTCTCTGTCTTCAATGGTATCTATTGGCATTGCGTTATTCACCTGAATAGCACTATCTACTTTGTTTACAACACTATCATTGCCTTTTATTTCATTAGCAGAATTTGTATTTTGGCAAGCAAATAAAATTGAACAGAAAAAAAATGTGTAAAATGGTTTCATAATTAAATATTCAGGCCCATTATATAGTCGTCCATAACGTACCCATGTTCTAATTCAAGTACAACTTCTTTCAATACAGTGAAGCCTTGTTTTAAATAAACTTCTTTGGCAATATTAAGTTTATTTACTTGTAAAACAATTTGTTTCCCGTTTTCGGACTTAGCATGTTCAATAACCTTTTGCAATAATGTTTTTCCTGTACCTGCATGTGTTGGTTTATTAAAACTAGTTAACCAAAGGAGTTTTTTTCTGTTCTTTTTTGTGCGTCAATTTTTTAAACAACCAATTACTGGCCAAGGCCGATCCTGTTCCTACAACCGCACCTAACAATACATCAGAAGGGTAGTGTTGTCCAAGATAAAGTCTACTATATCCAACAGAAGTTGCCCACGCATAAAGGGGTAAACCAACATACCATTTGGGGTAAGCAGTAAACAGCGATGTGGCTGTTGTAAAAGCAAAGGCTGTATGACCGGAAGGCATGGATTTGCCCGTTTCATCTATAGTATTAGGAAACACTACTAATGGATAGGTTACAAATGGTCTATCTCTATTTACTGTTCTTTTAATTCCTTCTGTTAATACAGCAGTAATCACCAAACTTCCAACCATTTTGTAAGCATTGGCCCTTAATTGTTTGTCTTTGTTGATTAAAGAAACAGCAAACAGGCTAATAGGTGCCGCAACAGCCAATGGTTCTGCCGTACTTGAAACCGATTTCCAAAACTGGTTGTCAGGTTTGGAAGGGTTGATGCTTTTCAATAAATTAATATCCCAATTCTGCGCATTTATTTGTTTTGCTGGAACAAAAAAACATAGGATGACAACAAGTAGGGCAAAGGATCTTATTGTCATCAATTCAAATTAGATAAGCTTTCTTCAATGGTTTTAATCCTAGCCAATGCATCAGATTGTTTCTTTTGTTCCAAAGCAACAACTTCAGGTTTGGCGTTTTGTACAAATCTTTCATTGGAAAGTTTTTTGCTAACCGCTTCCAGAAAATTGCGTTGGTGTTCCAAGTCTTTTAACAATTCTGCTTTTAAAGTGCCTGCGTCTAATTGCTTTTCTGTTTCAATAAAGAATTTATCTTTTTCAACCGCCACCACAATACTATTTGAAACTGATTCTTGGGTATATTGAATGCTTTTGGCATTCACTTGCTTTGCTAGAATGGCTTCAATAGCTTGATAGCTTGAAAGGTTAGACGTTTGAATATGAAGGTCTATGGTTTCCTTAGGTTTTAATTGATTTTTATTTCTAGCATCGCGCAAAGCGGAAATAACTTGCTTTAATAATTCGCCGGCTGCTGTAATGGATGCATTTTCAGAAACCAAAGGAAGATTTTGTTTTATACAAAGGTCATCAGTTTGTTCCCCCAGTAAATGGTAAATTTCTTCTGTAATAAATGGCATAAATGGATGCAGTAAATGCATCAATTCTTCAAAATAACCAACCGTTTTTTGATACAATGCTGGGTCAATAGGTTGTTCAAAACCTGGTTTGATCCATTCCAAATACCAGCTGCAAAAATCATCCCAGATAAGAGAGTAGATGATTTTTAGAGCCTCACTTAATCGGAATTGTTCCATCAATCCTTCTACTTCTGTTCTAACCGTATTGAGTCTATTTTCAAACCAATTGATGGCAAAAACTTGTTGGTCATGGTTGTCTGAATCTGCTCCAATTCTGGCTTCCCACATTTTAATCAACTTCAATGCATTCCAGAGTTTGTTGTTGAAATTTCTACCCTGTTCTAAGGCAGACTCATCAAATAACAAATCGTTTCCGGCAGGGGAAGAAATCATAATCCCAAATCTTACTGCGTCAGCGCCGTACTTATCAATTAAGCCAAGTAAGTCTGGTGAATTCCCCAAACTCTTACTCATTTTTCTTCCTTGCTTATCCCTTACAATTCCAGTAAAATAAACATCGGTAAATGGTTTCTTTCCTTGGAATTCATATCCCGCCATGATCATTCTAGCTACCCAGAAAAAGATGATTTCAGGGGCAGTAACCAAAGTATTGGTAGGATAGTAGTAGTCTAATTCTTTGTTGCCAGGTTGAGACAATCCTTTGAACACTTCAAATGGCCAAAGCCAGCTAGAAAACCAGGTATCCAAACAATCTTCGTCTTGTTTGATTTGGTCAATAGTCAATGGGTTTTCGGCAGTATTTAATTGCGCTAGTGCATCTTCTGCAGATGTAGCAACCGCAAATCGCCCATCAGGGGCATAATAAGCAGGAATTCTATGTCCCCACCAAAGTTGACGGCTAATACACCAATCCTTGATATTCTCCATCCAATGGCGGTAGAGGTTTTTAAACTTTGCAGGATGAAAATGAATCTCATCTTCCATTACCGCAGATAAAGCTGGTGCGGCCAAATCCTTCATACTAACCCACCATTGTAAACTTAACCTTGGTTCCACCATGGCATCCGTACGCTCACTAAACCCAACCTGATTGGTATATTCTTCAATTTTTATCAGGTTGCCGGCTGCTTCTAGTTCTGGAACAATCAGTTTTCTTACTTCTAATCTATCAAGACCCACAAATAATTGGGCGTCTTGGTTCATGGTACCATCGTCATTCATGGTATCAATGATTTCTAACTGGTATTTCTGCCCAAGTTGGTAATCATTCATGTCATGAGCAGGCGTTACTTTCAAGGCGCCGGTTCCAAAATCAATGGCAACATATTCATCAGGAATAATAGGAATTCTTCTATTGATTAATGGAACATATGCAAACCTGCCATGTAAGTGTTTGTAGCGTTCATCATCTGGGTGAACGCAAATGGCTGCGTCTCCCAAAATAGTTTCGGGACGTACTGTGGCAATGGTGATATAGGATTTTTCAGCACCTTCTAAAGACTCCACTTCATACCTAAGATGGTATAATTTACTTTGTACCTCTTTATAAATTACTTCTTCATCACTCAAAGCAGTCTTTGCTCTAACATCCCAGTTGATCATTCGCTTGCCGCGATAGATATGACCCTTATTATAGAGGTCTACAAATACCCCAATCACAGATTGGTAATAATCTGGGTCCATGGTAAAAGAAGTACGGTCCCAGTCAAGACTACAACCCAATTTGCGCAATTGTTGTAATATAATACCTCCGTATTTTTCCTTCCATTCCCAGGCATATTCTAAGAAAGCATCCCTACTTAAGGAAGATTTTGCAATCCCTCTTTCGCGAAGCATTGCAACAACCTTGGCTTCCGTAGCAATAGATGCATGGTCGGTACCAGGCACCCAACAGGCATTTTTGCCCATCATCCTAGCTCTTCTAACTAAAATATCTTGGATACTATTATTCAAACAGTGCCCCATGTGCAACACTCCCGTAACATTGGGAGGGGGAATCACCACAGTATAAGATTCCCTATGATCAGGTTTGCTACTAAAATAACCCTTTGCCAGCCAGTGGGCATACCAATTGGCTTCCACCTCTGTAGGCATATAATTCTTGCTCAGTTCCATGCTGTCTAATACTTATTAACTAGCTACAAAACTAAGGTAAAAGCCTGTTGGGGTAAAGGAAAGTCTTAGAACTTGGGTTGAAAAATGGTAAAATGCTAGAACTGGCTTACCAGCTAAATGAATCGTGGGCCTCTAATAAACTTGGAGAAGAATTGTTTTCTTGTTTGGCGTTGGAACTATTGATCAACCGATTTTCCACCACGCTAGCACTGATTAAACCCACGGTTTTGGTACAATTGCTTGTATTCTTTCCCACTTCTTTGCAGAGGGTTTGAATGGCTTTTTGACGGGTACCTTGGCACCCAACCAATAAAATAACCACCATAAAAGAAAAAAGGGCTTTCATATCAGTGTGATTTGGTTGTAAAATTAAAACGCTAAAAGCAGATTCTAGGTTAAATGATGTTAATATTAACAAAACGCTTCATCCCCCTAATTGTTACAATTTGACGTTTATTTCTTCATTTGTATTCAATTCTCATTCATTATTACAGTTTCTGGGGCTATTTTTCTTAGTTTTAATCCAATATTTTCATATGAACTTGAAACATTTCTCGGTTAGATGGGTCATTTTGTTCTTTTTGCTGATGCCTTTAGTAGGGGTTTCACAATCATCAATTGATTCTCTTTTAAAATCGGATACGAGTTCTTTGCAGGAACAACCCAAACAAGACACCAGCATTGGATCTGTTTTAACTAGTCTTGAGTCTTATGCTGAGATTTTAAATAAGGCAAATAATATTCTAAAAAGGGGGTTTGATACCAGTGCTATAGCGGAGAATTTGCCTGAAAATGAGCAGTTGGTTGTTTATATTCATAAGAATTTGAGTAATAGCAAGTATTACAATTTGAGAAGTTTATATACTAATCGGGTTGTTTTGGTTCAACTCAAAAAACAAATGCGGGATTGGCAGGAACAACTGTTAAGGTATAGTCATCAATTAGACATGATTTCAAATGATATTGCTAAAATTTCACAGGAATCTATCTTCAATAAATTGTCTCAAGATTCTGGGCTTCTATCTATTTATGTGTTACAGATTCAAAATGTAAGTAAGAAATGGGAGCAAGCAGATACCAGTTCAAAATTTGCACTCAACAAAATTGGATATTTGGAATCTAGGGTGGTAGTACTTTCTTTTCAAATCAATGACTTGTTAGATGAAGTACAGTTTCAAATTAAAAATTATAGTAAGAATGCTATTAAGTTAGAAGAGTCCTATTTATTAAACGCCCATAATGTTGATTATAAGCGAAGTTTTTGGCAAGTATATCAAGATAGCTTTAAAAGGATTAGTTATTTAATTCCTTTTTACTTGCGTGTTACATCGGATGAAATGGTTTGGCATTTGGTTTGGATTGTTCTAATTTTTGTTTGGTTGTGGTTGTGTATGAGTAGGTTACATAAGATGGGAAAGCCTGATATTTTTGTCCCCATACCTTATTTAAGTCAAGGTGTTTTGTTTACGGTTTGCTTTTTTGTTTTTTTAATATCTCCTTTTGTATATGATACTCCACCAATGTCATTGGTGCAGATGTTGTCCTTCTTATTAATGTTGATTTTTACAAAATTGGCATGGCATACTTGGTCAAATGAATTCAAGGTTTCTTGGTTTTATTTCTTATTGCTTTTTCTTGGAATTAGTTTAGACGTAGTTTTAATAGAACCTTCCTTAATGCAGAGATGGTTGTTGTTTTTCTTAAATATTGGATCGGTGGCTTTGGCTTTTAGAATGCAGCGAAGGTTAAAAGGGAATGCAGGTAGGTATGAAAAATATTACTTCTGGTTATTGAACCTTTATGTTTTTTTACACATATTGGCAATATTTACCAATTTTGCTGGCAGGGTTACACTGGCCAAATTATTCTCATCTAGTGCCATTATTAGTATCAGTTTTGCCCTAGCGATTGATGTGTTGGAAAGTCTTGTTTTTGAGATTGTTTATTTGCATTTAGAAGCATTTAAAGAGTCTAAGATTTCCGTCATGTTTAATTTTGAAGAAATCAAGAAAAACTTTCAATATACCCTTAGGGTTATATTAATGATCCTTTGGACGATGATCTTCTTTTTCTCCTTAAACTTATATGATTTTCTAAGTGAAAAAATGGGAGAATGGTTGGCTTATCCTATTAAAATTGGAAACCTGAATTTTACTGCAGGAACCATTTTTTTATTCTTTTTTATTCTTTGGATTTCTAGTAATATATCAAAGCTTCTAACCTTCTTTTTTGGAACAAGCGGTCAATTTGCTGCGAACAAGAAAAATAAGAATGGGTCTTGGGTTTTATTGATGCGATTGGGCGTATTCTCTTTGGGCTTTTTTGTTGCAGTAGCTGCTGCTGGTATTCCTTTTGACAGAATTACCATAGTCATTGGGGCACTTGGTGTTGGTATTGGATTTGGTTTACAAAATATTGTCAATAATCTGGTTTCGGGAATTATTCTAGCTTTTGAGAAACCCATGCAAATTGGAGACGTGATTGAAATTGACAAACAAACAGGAACAGTTAAAGAGATTGGTATTAGGAGTAGTAAGATTACCACTTATGATGGTGCAGATATTGTTGTACCAAATGGTGAATTTATTTCAAAACAATTGATTAACTGGACCCTTACCAATAGTTATAGAAGAATTGAATTAATTGTTGGGGTTGCCTATGATTCTGAATTGCGCAAAGTGCAGGAATTGATATCAGAAGTCATTCATCATCACAAAGAAGTCATGCGTTTTCCCGCACCAGCG
>JBEAPC010000018.1:0-4801 GCA_041164585.1 Bacteroidota bacterium | reverse complement strand
GAACCAAAACCAACATACATAGTACCTGGATGTGCGGCATCTACCTGCACCACATCTGCTCTTGCAGAATTTACAACAGGTCCAATGGATACCCAATCAAGTTTATACGGAGTCTCCCTTTTCATTTTTTTATATGTTAGAAAAGAATTTTCTAGAGGAGACAGTGTTTGTTGGGCATTAATATTTGCAACTGAAAAAATGATTATGCAGTATATGACAAAAACTTTTTTCATTTTTTAGCATTATAAGTTGATAATAAAATCAGTTGCTATTTTAAATTAGTTTGACTTTATCTATAAATATAAGCAGGATTCAAATTTTAATTCAATCCCAAACAATCATTTGGCTCTGCTCACCTTTTTAATTTGATTACTATTTCAATACAAATATTGTAAATTCAATATACCATAGATCTTTACAAGAGGTCAAACATTGATGGTATTAGAGTACAAATCAAGTGGATTTTCCTTACAGTGAATAGAAATTGCCTTTATCTTTGAATCCCACCAATCATCCAATCTTATGCTTTTCAAATTAATAAAAGAACTTCCTCTCATGTTTGTCATTGCCCTAGTGATTTGGGCTGTAGTATTATGGATTTTCTATAAAAATTCTCAAAAACCCAATGGCGGTTTCTTTCAAAAACACAGATCTACAGTTATTGCATTACTCTTTGCATTGGTATTAACCCTTACCGATATCTGGGTATTTGTTTCTTATATACCAACCAATTTCAAGAAAAACCCTGTAACAGATAGTACACTATTGAGTCCCGATTTACTATTAGATTCAACCTGGAAAGATTCCTCTCATAAAGGCACCACCATAGTTGTTGAAAAAGACAGTGGTCCTAATAAAGTTGATACAACCACAGCAAAGCTTAATGGCAAAACCTATTTGACAAAAAAAGCCAGTATCAAGTTTTATTCAAAAGGACCTGGTGAAGATATTGAAG
Source organism: Bacteroidota bacterium (assembly GCA_041164585.1). Lineage (GTDB taxonomy): Bacteria > Bacteroidota > Bacteroidia > Chitinophagales > Chitinophagaceae > Sediminibacterium. Next base: position 3,846 of record JBEAPC010000018.1, on the reverse strand, counting down.
CCACCAACTCAAACGTAGCTTGCTCATTTAATGACATAACAGGCAATCTAAAATTCACAGGATTAATTAGAGGATTCCAGTTTGAAAATGAATTAATGCAGGAACACTTTAATGATAAGGACTACATGCACAGTGAACTGTATCCTAAAACTAGCTTTACGGGCAAGATTGTTTTACCTGCCAATTTTAGTACTGAAAAAGATGGCAACTATACGGTTACTGTAGAAGGACCATTAACTATTAAAGCCGTAACTAAAACCACCAAAGTATCCGGTACAATCATTGTTACAGGAAAGAAAATTTCCTTAAAAAGTATTTTCAAGATTAAAAGAAATGACTTCAATATCAATATTGATGAAGTGGCAGAAGAACTTGAAATTACGGTGAATGCTGCTTTTAATTAAATCTATACCATCAACAAACCCGCTTTGTACAATGCATTGACGGGTTTGTTGTCCCAAAATAATTCAAAGTCTTCCAGCCCAGCTACTTCATAATCGGCCTTTAGTTCTTGAATGGTTTTTTGTTTGGGATTGGTTATTGATAACTCTGGTAATATTTTAAGTAACCAAGCTCCTTTATCTGGCTCTACACTAATACTATGACTGGATTGCTGGGTTTGAAAACTAATTTGCATTTGCTCCCAGGTACTTCCTTTTTTGGATTTTTGTACAATCTCCCATTGAGGTGTTTTCCCCAACCAAATGGGTTTAGCATTAGCAGAAACTAATTCAGGCTCATCAATGGCTTTTTGAATAAAATCAGGAGCAATAGTTGTTTTGGGCACTTTAAAGTCAAACCATTCGCGCAAAGAAAAATCCAAGCAGGTACCATGCATATAATTGAGCAAGGCTTTTTTTAAGCCAAACCCAAAATTTTCATGATCTGCTCCAGTAGGATCTTCGTGTTGAATGTCATTATTGGCAAATGTTCCAATGGCATTGGTTTGTTTTCTAACCTGGTACTTAGCGGGATCTAAGCCTACAGGACTATGTGCGGTCATGGTAAACAAATGCCAAAAAGCAGATTGCAAAACACCGGTCTGAAACAATTGTCTCACCATTTCTAATGAATCAATGGTTTCCTGTTCTGTTTGTGTTGGAAAACCATACATCAGGTATGCGTGAACCATAATCCCTGATTCCGTAAAATGCTTACAAACCCTGGCTACTTGGGCAACTGTAATGCCTTTGTCAATTAATTTCAACAAACGGTCAGATGCTACTTCTAATCCCCCACTCACCGCTATACAACCAGATGCTTTTAAAAGAAGACAAAGATCACGGGTAAAACTTTTTTCAAATCTTACATTGGTCCACCAACTCACTACCAGCTTTCTACGAATAATCTCCATGGCAAGGGACTTCATCAAGGATGGTGGCGCGGCTTCATCCACAAAATGAAATCCATTCTGCCCTGTTTGTGCAATCATTTCTTCCATCCTATCAACTATCAAGGAGGCATTTACAGGCTCATAGTTTTTGATATAATCCAAAGAGATATCACAGAAAGTACATTTGGCCCAATAGCAACCATGCGCCATGGTTAGTTTATTCCAACGCCCATCGCTCCAGAGACTGTGCATGGGATTGGCCACTTCAATAGCAGAAATATATTGGTCTAACAACAGTCCAGCATAATCAGGTGTTCCAACTTGACCTTGTTTATAATCGGCACATGCCGTATTATTTATATAAACTACTTTTTTGTTTTGTAAAGTAAAAGCTCGTTTGAGTTCAGATAATTCCCTTTTGCCATTGATATGTTCCCAAAGCAATTCTAAGGGTGCTTCCCCATCATCAAGGGTTATAAAATCATAATACTCAAATACGCGTGGGTCACTGAGTGATCTTAGTTCAGTATTGGCAAAACCGCCTCCCATAGCTACGGTAACATGGGGATAATGCTTTTTGATCCATTCGCCACATCTAAAGGAGGTATATAAATTTCCAGGAAATGGAACTGAGATACAAACCATTTTGGGTTGATGCAGTACCATTTTTTGTTCTAGAATCTTGATCAGAATTTGATCCAAATAAGAAAATGGCGCATGCAGTGCTGCATAAAGTTCGTCAAAACTATTGGCTGACCTTCCCAAGCTTTCTGCATATCGGCTAAAGCCAAAATGGGGATCAATGGTATCCTTGATTAAATCACTCAAGTCTTCTAAATACATAGTAGCCAAATATTTGGCCCTATCCTGAATACCCATTGCTCCAAATGCCCAGGTTAAATCATCGGCTTGAGTAAATCTGCTGGCTTCTGGAAGTAATGATCTTTTGCTAATCAGATGCGCCAATGTATTTCTCTTACCTTGTAAAAACAAAATCACTTCATCAATGGTCTTGATATAGTCCTCCTTCATGGCCACCATTCTGGCAGCATTGGCATTTAATTCAATTTGCCTATTCTCAATTTCATGAAACAAATCTTCCAAACCCGATTTACTAAAAACGGCTAGGGTTACTTCAATACCCAGATCGGCATGAACTGCTGGAATATTTTTGGTATTGAAAAAACCTTTCAAATAAGCAGTAGCCGGATAAGGCGTATTCAACTGCGTAAAAGGTGGCGTAATCAGAAAAATAGGTGCATCCAAAGTGGGTGATTTATACAGCAAATGTAGGTTAGATTATTATTGGTCAAATTCCATTGAACCAACTAATACAAATTGCTTACTGGCTTCTCCGTTTTTTAATTTGTATTGCAGCTGACGAATCTTACCAGTTGCTTTAGCATTATTATCATTTGTTACATAGATAGGAAATCTTCTTGCCAAACTTGATTCAACAATGGAAAATGAATCATGGCCCATATAGCCAATACTTTCTTTGGAACCCTTGGCCAAATCAGGAAAATTGATTTGAGAAAGAGATTTTCCTTTGTTCGGAGAATACCCAATAACATGACCATAAGATCCAGAACCAGCGGATTGGGTATAGATTAATAATTCTGGAAATCCATCCTTGTCAAGGTCTTCAATCTCTGCAGCTACTATAGGTTCTGATTCTTGTTTAATAGTATCATTGATTAAACTTAATCCTGAAGGGATAATGGTTAACTGCTGTAAAGAACCATTTCCAATAGCATTTACTTGATAAGTAATCCCTTGTAAGCTTAAACTTTTGGAGAATTGGCTACTACTATCTTGAATAGGCTTATTGATACTAACAACTGAATCAACTTCCATTATAGCTACTTTTTTGGGATTTGATGTAGATTCACAAGAACAAGCGCAGATGAATAATGCGCTAACAATAAGTCCAATTTTTGAATATTTACTTTTCATGAATAACTATTTCTAAATGTCAATTAAAGTTACCTTATTCAAACATAAAAAAACAACATGTAATAGATGCTTACTGTTTTCTATCCAAACTTCACAGAAGTCATGGTCAATGAACCACCTACAGCTTTGTCATTAAAGAATTCAATCTTATCCTTCTCCCCTTTTAAGGAAAGGGTATAAATTAAAGGTAGATAATGTTCCGGTGTAGGAATGGCCATTTGAGCTTCTTTGCCTAATTGTTGATAGTGAATTAAACTATCGTGATTACCATTAAGAATTAATTCTTTGAATGTATTATTCATATGAATGGCCCAGTCAAAACCATATTCCGGTTCATTCAATTTATCCCAAGCCACCATTCTTAGATTATGCACCATATTACCACTGCCCATGATCAAAACCCCTTTTTTTCTAAGCGCATGAATTTCTTTGGCCAATTGATAATGATAGTTGGCATCCTTGGTATAGTCAATACTCAATTGCAAAACAGGAATATCTGCCTTGGGATACATATGTCTAACAATGCTCCAGGTTCCGTGATCCAATCCCCAATCATG
>JBEAPC010000017.1:0-11641 GCA_041164585.1 Bacteroidota bacterium | reverse complement strand
TGGTTTTGCGAATCTGATTAGCTTGAATTTCAATGTCTGCAGAAGTGGCTTGAAAATAACCACCCAAACTTGGTTGGTGAATCATCACTTCTCCATGTGGATAGATACATCTTTTGCCCTTTGTTCCTGCACTTAAAAGAATGGAACCCATACTAGCCGCCAACCCCATACAAATGGTGGTTACTGGGCTGCTGATCAGTTTCATGGTATCGTACATAACCATACCACTAGTGACAACCCCACCCGGGCTATTGATATAAAACTTGATTTCTTCACCTGGCTTGTCTGCGTCTAACAAAAGTAATTTGCTCACAATGTCACGGGCAGATTTGTCATCTACTACGCCCCATAAGTAAACGGCCCTTCTTTCAAAAAAGAGTTTCTCCATTTTCTTGAGCATTACACCACCCATTGGTTCCTGTTTTTCCTCTTTTGGCTCATCCGCTTCCTCGTCTTCCATTAGGTAAGGGTTGATAATATATTTTGACTGGATCATTGTCTAAAATTTTACGGTTAATTAGTCTTTACGCTGTTTTCTAGGGTTGGTTAATAATACTTCGTCTACCAGACCATATTCTTTAGCCTCAATAGCTTTCATCCAAAAATCCCTATCGCAATCTGCTGCCACCACTTCAATAGATTTATTGGTGTGTTCAGCAATTACCTCGTACAATTCTGTTTTCAGCTTTTTGATTTCACGAGCTGTAATTTCAATATCAGTTGCTTGTCCACCAATAGCACCGCTTGGTTGGTGTAACATAATACGGCTATGTTTCAAAGCAGTACGCTTTCCTTGAACACCAGCGCAAAGTAAAACAGCACCCATACTTGCGGCAATACCGGTACAAATGGTGGCTACATCTGGGCTAATAAATTGCATGGTATCATAAATACCCAAACCCGCGTAAACACTGCCTCCTGGGCTATTGATATACATTTGAATATCTCGGCTGCGGTCAACACTTTCTAAGAACAATAATTGTGCGGTAACAATATTGGCTACATAGTCATTAATGCCTTCTCCCAAAAAGATAATCCTATCCATCATCAAACGGCTAAACACGTCCATACTGGCCACGTTCATAGGGCGTTCTTCAATAATATAGGGAGTCAGGTTGGTCACACCATGTAATCCGTGTTGTTGGTAATTGTGCAGGGTGGCACTGCTAATGCCACGATGTTTCACTGCGTATTGTTCAAACTCTTTTCCTAGGTTCATATAAGACTGTTTTCGCTTTGAAGATAAGTGTTTTGCCTTTTCATTCTATTGGGATTCTTCAAATACTGTGCAAACTTGGTTTCAACGACAATCAGTCAGTTGATTTTCCCGGATTTTGCGATAAATGGCAATAAAAAGGGGCAATCTTCAGTAGACTGCCCCTTTTCAGGTTATTATTTCACCCTTCACTCTTTCTTCTACCTCCACTCTTCATTCTTCACTCTTAACTCTTCACTCTTTCCTCCCCTCGATTAGTGGTGGTGATGATGCAATTTCTCTGCAAAAGCTTCCATGCTAATAGCTTCGTCAGTTGCAGCAACCTGGGTTTCAAGGCTGCTAAACAATTTGTCAGCGCTAATACGGTGGTAGCTATCTTCTACAAATTTCTTATCCTGCATCATGCGGTTGGCATAATCGTCTACCCACTGTTGGTTATCGCCCAAAGCACCTAATTGGCCACCCATATAGCTGAACAATTGCATTTTAGCAAATTCGCGGATATCTTCAGGAAGTACTTCAATCTTGTTGTCGGTAACCAATTTGCTGCTGATCAGGGTCCATTTTAATTGGTTTACAAAACCTGGATAGTCAGCTTCTGCCTCTTCGGCAGTTTTTGGTTTGTCACCGCCAATTTGTAACCAACGTTTTAAGAAAGTCTCTGGGAATTCCATGGTGGTATTGTCTAACAAATGGTGGTAAATCTGATCGTGGATCTGATTACGGGTTTGTTGCGCAAAATGGGTTTCAATTTCAGCTTTCACAGCAGCGCGGAAATCTGCTTCTGTAGTGATTTCGTTATTAGGATATACGGTAGCAAAGAAAGTAGCATCCAATGCAGCTTTTTCAACAAAACCAATCTTGGTGATGGTCATTTTGAAAGTCTTGTCTGCACTACCAGCTTCGTCTTTGTTCAAACCAAGGTCAGAAAGAACAACTTCTCTTTCCTTGTCTTCAAAAGCGCTAGCCAAATGAACGTCAACTACATCGTCTTTTTTCTTACCAATCAATTGAGCCCTAAAAGATGGAGCAAAATATTTAACCAATAAGCTATTAGCTTTATTAATACCACCTTCCAGCATATTGCCATCAGCGTCTAATTCGGTAAAAGTTACGTTTAACACATGGTCTTCAGAGCTAGCAGTTTCTGGCTCGGTCATATTACCATTGCGTGTTTGCAATCTTTCTACTTCTTCATTCAGCATCTCATCAGTAACAATCACATTGTATTTAGTTACTTTAATATTAGAAGCATTCACCTCAAATTCAGGTTTTAAACCAACTTCAAATGCAAAATCTACTTCACCAGGATTGTTCATATCCAATTTAGTGCCTTCATTTTCCAAAGGAACAGGTTGCGCAAAAATGTCCAATTGCTCCTTGTTCAGGTATTGGTTCATTTCTTTTTCAACGGTTTTCAACACTTCGTCTTGAAATATACTTGGACCATGCATTTTCTTTACCAAACCTGCAGGCACCATTCCTTTACGGAATCCGGGGATATTGGCAGTTTTAGCAAAGGTTTTGAGGGTTTTCTCAAAATTGCCAAAATAGTCTTCCTTGTTCAACTTCACAATGAGCTTGTCATGCAGCAAGCCAATATTCTCGCGGGTTATTGTAGCCATAGTTGTGTTTTTTATTCTTGTTTTTTTGGGTTGCAAAGGTAAGGGATTGACCTAAATGCTGTTCATAGATTCTATATAGTAGTGCTAAAATTGGCGTAAGTGAAAACAAATTGTTGATTATCAATAAGTTAATAAGATAACCGAGCCTGCGGCGATGGCTTTAAATAGATAGTAAATGGCCCAAAAAAAAGAAAGACGTGAAAATCACGTCTTTCTAATTAGTGCGGATGACAGGGGTCGAACCTGCATGCCTCACGGCGCTAGATCCTAAGTCTAGTGCGTCTGCCAATTTCGCCACATCCGCATCTATGGTGCTTTTAATAACTGAGGTCTTAGGAATCCTAACAGTCAAGCGAGCGCAAAAGTAGGGGTTTTGTGTAAATGCTGCAAGAGTTTACAAAATTACGCTACTGAATTGCAAAATTCTTGATTACTGCATATATAAATACCAGATGAAGTTTTTAATCGTTTATAAATAGGTCTATTTGTAACTCCTAGGCTTTTTAAGAGAAGTATCAACCAACATAAACATGATTTTAGTCAGTTTATAAACTGAGATGAATCATTTAACAAATTGATTACTATCATCCTTTGCGCTTTTTCGCTGTTTTAACTTTGTTCTATCATCTGGTGATAAAAAGAACAGCATTTTTTAAACCCACATAAAAAACAAACATGAAAAATCCAACAAAATTCCTCAAACCAGGTCTGCTAGCACTGGTGTTGATGTTCACAATGGGTGCTTTTGCACAAGTAAAATACAGTAGTAAAAATGGTTTGAATCTGGTAGTGAGTGGTACCTCTACTTTGCATGACTGGGACATGAAATCTAGTCAAGGTAGTTTTGATGCAAGTTTTGCATTCAATGCCACTGGAGCTGTTACCGGTATCACTGGACTTAGTTTCACAACTCCAGTTTCTGCACTTAAAAGTGGTAAAGACGCTATGGACAAAAATGCCTATAAAGCATTAAAAACAGATAAAAATCCAAACATCAGTTTTACTGCAAGTTCTGCTACTGTTACCGCAGTAAATGCCACAGACTTTACAGTAAAAGCAGTAGGTAAATTAACTATTGCAGGCGCTCCTCTAGATGCTGAAATTGTAGCTACTGGAAAAGTGAATGCAGATAAAACCATCACTGTCACTGGGGCCAAAAAAATCAGCATGAAAGAATTTGGTATGACTCCTCCAAGTTTCATGATGGGAACTATCAAAACTGGTAATGACGTTACTTTAAAGTTTGACTTAAAATTGACCAAATAATATAAAAATCCACAACACACTATTATCAACCTAAAAATTTATTTATGAAAATTCAAATGAACAGGCTAAAAATTGCAGTACTACTTTTTGCAGGGGTTTTACCTGTAGCCCTTTTTGCACAGCAACCTAAAATTTCTAATTTCCGTCCTTATGACAAGACTGGTATCAATATGTTTGAAACCTTAAAGTCTGATACAGTTCCTTTTGAAGGATTGAAAGTTAGATGGGGTGCTGGATTTACACAACAGTTTCAAAATTTAAAACACGAGAATCCAGGTGCTATCAATAATACTGGTACTGGTGCAAACCGTTTATATCCATTGCAGAATGGTTTTATGACAGCTCAAGCCAACCTATTTATGGATGTGCAATTGGCCGATGGTATTAAATTGAATGTGACTTCTTATTTGAGTTCTAGACACCACAATGAAACTTGGGTTAAAGGTGGATATATCCAATTTGACAAAGTTCCATTCAAAGGAAAATTCTGGGACGATGTGATGAAACTTGCTACCGTTAAAATTGGTCACTTTGAAGTAAACTATGGTGATCAACACTTCCGTAGAACTGATGGTGGACAAGCTTTGTACAATCCATTTATGGATAACTATATCATGGATCAGTTTGCAACAGAAATTGGTGGTGAGGTTTATTTACAAAAAGATGGTTTGTTTGGTATGTTGGGTATTACCAATGGTATGATCAAAGGACATATTGATTCTACTTATGCTACTGCAGCAGATCCAAATACTAGCAGAAATCCTTCTATCTATTTGAAAGCTGGTATTGACAAAAAATTGAATGAAAATGTTCGTGTACGTTTATCTGGTAGCTTCTATACCAATAGTAGCCAAGCAGGTAGTGGTTTAACACTTTATGGTGGAGACCGTACTGGTTCTAACTATCAAAACGTAATGGAAAAAGGAGCTCCAGGTGCTTTGCCTGCTTCTACTGCAGCAGCTTTCTCTGGCCGATTCAATCCAGGTTTCAGCAAAAAGATTTCTGCAACCATGATCAATGCCTTTGTAAAAGTATACGGATTTGAATTCTTTGGTACTTATGAAGGATCTAAAGGACGCACTAAAACTGAAACTGCTGACAGAAAAGCTACTCAGTTAGCTGCAGAAGGTGTATATCGCTTTGGTAAAGATGAAAACCTATTTATAGGTGCTCGTTACAATACCGTTACTGCTCGTTTGGCAGGCTATACCAATGACGTAAAAGTAGATAGAACTGCATTTGCTGCTGGTTGGTTCATGACTAAAAACGTATTGCTGAAAGCTGAGATTGTAAATCAGAAATACATTGACTTTGTAAATACCGACTACCGTGCTGGTGGAAAATTCAACGGATATGTGATTGAAGCCATAGTAGGATTCTAAAAAATTGGGTTTTTTTATGGTGTTAGATAGCCGGATGAATTAATTTCATTCGGCTATTCTTTTTGTATAATTTGCTGCAGATGATGAAACGGATTGTTTATTTGGCTTTTTACTTGTTGATCAGTGGATATTATCCTGCAGATCCGGCATCAACTTGGGTAGTGATGCAGGGTAGCAGTCTTACGGTGAATGGAAGTACCAATGTAAACAAGTTCCAATGTGATATTATAGATTACAATTTACCAGATACCATCACTTGCGTTAAACAGTCCAAATCACAAACCCTTCCAATGTCTGGTAAGTTGAAACTGGATATAGAATCATTTGATTGTCATAATAGGATGATGACAAGTGATCTTAGAAAGACGTTGAAGTACAAAGAATTTCCCAAACTCATTATCAAGTTTATTTCAATTAATAGCTATCCCAATTTTAAAAACCCAGCCAAGATTACAGGTGTAGTAGACATCAGTTTGGCTGGTATTGTAAAACGCTACGATATCAGTTATCTATTTACCGTTGACAATAGTAGTATTGTTCACTTAAAAGGCGATAGGGCTGTAACCTTTACGGATTTTAATTTATCACCACCCAGTAAATTAGGGGGCGTGATCAAGGCAAAGGATGAATTGTTGGTAGAATTTAAATTGAACCTAAAGCCAGTAAGTTAATTGACCCTTATGGGTTCATCTTGGCGAAAATGACACCTGCTACTGTAGATTGAAACCATCCAAAACCTAACCAGCTAAGCACCATTAGCACGGAAACATCAATTTGGCTATAAGTCATCCAGAGTATGGGAAGTAAGGCTACAAGGGAATACACTGTACCAAACTCTAATCCTCGTAATAAATTATTGCCTTTAAATAAAGGTTTAAATCTTTCCCAAAACCAAGCCAATGCAAAGCTGATGACCATGGCATGGGTGTAGAATAAAAAATCTCTGGAACTATCTGAAACAAATACGGAGCTGAGGTATTCTGCAAAAAATGAATTGAACAAGGTGCTGTTCACTGCTAGGAATAATCCACCATAAGAAAGAATGGATAAGACCACACCAGCTACCAATCCGCTTTGAAGCGTTTTTTTCATTTTTGAGATTTGGTATAAAATTAGTTTTTTTTAGGATTGCTACTCTGTTCTAAGCGGATTTGTTTTAGAATTCTAGCAACAAAAAACCGCTACAGTTTTGACTGTAGCGGTTTTAATTCTATGTAAGTTTTAATCCCTTCTTGCAGATTGGTTGCCGGCGTATCTTCTGCTATCGCCCCCGCGGAAAGACCTACGTTCTCCACCTTGATGGTGTCTTTGAACTGGCTTTTGTTTTACCGTAGGAATGCTGTGTAAAGAAGTATTGGCCATAGCATAAGGATGGTCTGTTACTACTGGAACTGGAATGCTGATCAGCTTCTGAATATCGCGTAAGAATTCTTTTTCTTCTGCGTCACAAAAACTAAAAGCAATACCACTAGCACCAGCCCTACCTGTACGTCCAATTCGGTGTACATAGGTTTCAGGTACATTGGGTAATTCAAAATTGATCACGTGGGTAAGGTCATCAACGTCAATTCCTCTAGCCGCAATATCGGTAGCTACCAATACCCTGGTTTCTCCAGATTTGAAATTAGACAATGCCCTTTGTCTGGCATTTTGAGATTTGTTACCATGTATGGCTTCAGCCTTAACACCGCCACGGTGTAAGTCTTTCACCACTTTGTCTGCACCATGTTTGGTTCTTGTAAATACCAAAGCGCTTTTAATGGCAGCGTCTTTAAGCAGATGGCTTAACAAGAGTTTCTTGTTTTCCTTTTCTACAAAATACACGGCTTGTTGAATAGTTTCTGCAGTAGATGAAATTGGGGTTACTTCAACTTTAGAGGGGTTATGCAAAATACTACTTGCCAACTTGCTAATTTCTGGAGGCATGGTGGCCGAGAAAAACAAGGTTTGTTTTTTGGTAGGTAATAAAGTGATTACTTTTTTCACGTCATGGATAAAACCCATGTCTAGCATACGATCGGCCTCATCCAATACAAAGAATTCCACGTCAGATAAACGAATGAATTTTTGTTGAATCAAGTCCAATAAACGGCCTGGTGTGGCAATTAAAATATCAACTCCTTTGCGCAGGGCAATGGTTTGTGCGTGTTGAGAAACACCGCCAAAAATCACCAATTGTTTTAGACCAAGGTTTCTGCCATAAGCAGCAAAACTTTCTTCTATTTGAATGGCTAATTCTCTTGTGGGTGTTAAGATCAAGGCTTTGATGCCGCCCTTTTGGGGTTGGCCTGTGTATTTTTCTTTGCAAAGCAATTGTAATACGGGTATGGCAAATGCGGCGGTTTTGCCGGTGCCAGTTTGGGCACATCCCAGTAAATCCTTTCCTTCTAAAATAATGGGAATGGCTTGTTCCTGAATGGGCGTGGGTGTGGTGTAACCTTCGGTTTTGAGCGCATTTAAAATGGGCTCAATGAGGCTTAATTGTTCAAATAACAAAATGTAAAAAATTTAAAATGAACACCTGAAAATGCTCAGGTGGTATATAACCTTTCCAGAAATGACTTAATGAACTTTGTCACGGAAGTAAATGATCAGTCTATAGAGAGCCTATATGAATGCTGCAAAGCTAGGGTAAAATTATTTAATGCCTTGTTAAGGTGGTTAGTGTACCTGATAATCAACTACTTATCAATTGATTTAGCTTAGATTCAATAAGCCTACAATCTGTTCAAGATAGTTTGCGTCGGTTTGGTCAAACTGGTCCAGTTCCGAACTATCTACGTCTAAAACACCAACAACTGCACCATTCACGAATAGCGGAACCACAATTTCTGATTTGGACAAACTGCTGCAAGCAATATGACTAGGAAATTTTTCTACGTCTGGCACAATCAAGGTTTTGGCTTGTTCCCAACTGCTTCCACAAACACCCCTGCCCTTTCTAATTCTGGTGCAGGCAACTGGTCCTTGAAATGGTCCCAAAACCAATTCATCTTCTTTTACCAAGTAGAAACCTACCCAGAACCAACCAAACTGTTCTTTTAGTGCGGCGGCGGTATTGGCCAAATTAGCTACCAAGTCTGGTTCTCCATCCAACAAACCTTTGATTTGAGGAATCAGTTCCAAATATTGTTCTTGCTTGCTGCCTTGTGCTATCTTCAAATCTTCTGCCATAGCGCAAAGATAATGGCTTTTGAAAGCGGTTGAAGACCCAGTCAAAAAATGTAAATTTGAAAAATGGATTCCTTGCCAATTAGTATTCAGGAAGTAGCTAATACATCCGCTTTGCGCGATTATATTTTTCTTCCAGCCAAACTATACCGTGACCATCCCAATTGGGTGCCGCCCATTTATATGGATGAATGGAAATTCCATGATCCCAAACAAAATCCATCGCTTGGTAAAGCAACCGTGATCAGACTATTGGCCAGTAGGGGAAATAAATTGGTTGGTAGGGTCATGGGTATCATTAACCACAAATACAATGAGACCCATGGAGAAAAGACGGCAAGGTTTTTTCAATTGGATTGTATCAATGACCAGCAAGTTGCCAAAGCCTTACTAAACGCAGTGTATGAGTGGGCTCAAAAACAATCCATGCAACAATTGATTGGTCCTTTTGGGTTTTCTGACAAAGACCCGCAGGGCTTGCAAATAGAGGGTTTGGAGCATTTGCCTGTGATTGCTACAGCTAGCAATCCATACTACTTAGAATCATTGGTAGAAGTAGCGGGATTTGTTAAGCACTTGGACTGTGTTTCTTTTAAAGTGGTTGTACCCAATACCATTCCAGCATTATATGTAAAAGTGATGGAGCGGATCAAAAAAAATAGTCAGGTCCAGCTCTTGGAATTCAAAACCAAGAAAGCATTAAAACCCTATATAGTTCCTGTATTTAGATTGGTGAATGAAACCTATTCAGACCTATTTGGTTTTGTACCTATGACAGAAGAAGAGATGAAGCGGATGGCTGCTCAATACCTGCCTATCTTAGATCCTGCATTTGTAAAACTGGTGCTGAATCAAGAACAGGAGCTCATTGCATTTGTAGTGGCCATGCCAGACATGAGCAAGGGTATTCAACAAGCAAAGGGAAAATTATTTCCTTTTGGATTCATCCAGATATTATTAGCTGCCAAAAAATCCAAACAATTGGATCTATTGTTAGGTGCCGTGCGCAATGATTATAGATCCATTGGATTAACCGCCTTAATGGGAACTGCCCTCTTGCAAACCGCCATTGAACGCGGCTTTGAGCTCATGGATAGTCACTTGGTTTTAGAAAGCAATCAGGCCATGTGTGCAGAATACCAAAGAATTGGAGGAGAAATCTACAAGAGATACCGTGTATATAAAAAGCCCATTGGATAACTTAAGGATAATTTAGTAACTTTTGTTTTCTTAAAACCCACCATCATGGCAAAACAAAAGCTGATTAATCTAGACGAATACTTGGCAAAGCCCGGAAAAAAAATCAAACTCAAATCTTATAGTACATCAACCAAAAATAAACCACTTGAAAAAGCAAGGGGTGAGGAATTGTTGGCCCGCGGCATTCAAGAATTAGCCAATCTGCAAGACATGCTCTATGCCCACAATGAGTATAGTGTATTGATAGTATTTCAAGCCATGGACGCAGCTGGTAAGGATGGTACTATTAAACACTTGATGAGTGGACTCAATCCAAGTGGTGTGAAAGTGAGCAGTTTTAAAACACCTTCTTCTACAGAATTGGATCATGATTATTTCTGGCGTCATTACAAAGAATTACCCGCTAGGGGTGAGATTGGTATTTTCAACCGATCTCATTATGAAAATGTATTGGTGACCAAAGTGCATCCTGAGTATATTCTCAATGAAAAAATTCCTGGTATCACCAGTGTCAAAGATATAAAAAAGGCATTCTGGGAAAATAGGTATGCACAGATCAGACGCTTTGAAAAGAACCTAACAGAAAACGGTACCATTATCCTGAAATTTTTCTTAAACGTTTCTAAGGAAGAACAGAAGAAACGCTTTCTTGACAGAATTGATGACCCCAAGAAAAATTGGAAATTCTCTTTGGCCGATATGAAAGAGCGCGCCTTCTGGGATCAGTATCAAACAGCATATGAAGAAATGTTTCACCAAACTTCTACGGAATATGCACCTTGGTATATTATTCCTGCAGATGACAAATGGTATATGCGCATCTTAGTGGGGCTTGCCATTTATGAGCAGTTTCACAAACTAAAAATTGAATATCCTACCGTATCAAAAGAAACCAAGGCCGCTTTGTTAAAAGCCAAAGAAGTGTTGCTGGCTGAAAAATAATTAGTGAATGTATTTGCCAATGACGGGTAGTTTCTGAAACTCTTTTTTCTCTACTAGTAGAATGAACCAAGTAAAGACAAAGAGTAGGGCACTACCCGTTACTAATTGAAACCAGAAGGGGCTATAGAAATAGAGTAACGCTTTTTGAATAAGGAAAAAGCTGGTCACAATCCCCATATAGGCCAATAATTTTTTCCAAGCATAGGGAATGGGATAGGCTTTTTGACCCCAGATATAACTAATCACCATCATGCTGCCATAACAACTAAAAGTGGCCCAAGCACAGGCCATATATCCAAAATAAGGAATCAAGAAATAGTTAATGGTTAAGGTAATGCTGGCACCCACTAAAGTAATCCAAGCGCCTGCCATGGTTTTATTACTCAACTTAAACCAAACACTTAGGTTATAATAAATACCAAGAAACATATTGGCCAACAATAGTATGGGAACCACTCTTAGACCTACCCACATTTCTTCTTTGCGAATAAATTGTTTCCATACGTCTAAATACAAAGCCACAATTAAAAACATAAAACAAAGCGTGATTACAAAAAACTTCATCACACGGGCATAGAGTTTTGGCGCGTTTTGATCAGCCGCTTGTTTGAAGAAAAAGGGCTCGGCACCCATGCGGAATGCTTGAACAGCAAGACTAATTAATATAGATAATTTATAACAGGCTGAATAGATGCCCACTTGTGCATTGGCTTCTGTAGCACTGCTTACCGGTGCCCACCATTGTAACATGATTCTATCAAATGTTTCATTGACCATACCCGCAAATCCCACAATAATTAAGGGCATACCATAACGCATCATTTCTTTCCAAAGTGCAG
>JBEAPC010000016.1:0-2666 GCA_041164585.1 Bacteroidota bacterium | reverse complement strand
CAAAAGCCAATGCGTCTACCCAGTTTGCTGTTATTTTCATAAGATAGCTTATAGAGATTCAAATCTTGTTTCTACAAAACGCCAGTTCACGGCATTCCACCATGCATTAATATAGTCTGGGCGTTTGTTCTGGTATTTCAAATAATAAGCGTGTTCCCAAACGTCTAAACCAAGAATGGGACTGCCTTTCAGTTCAGATAGATCCATCAAAGGATTGTCTTGATTGGGAGTTGAACCAACTACTAATTTTTTATCTGCATTCACTACCAACCAAGCCCAGCCACTACCAAAACGATTCTTACCAGCGTCGGTGAATTGTGTTTTAAATGCTTCAATAGAACCAAAGGATTGTGCAATAGCAGCAGCCAATTTTCCTTGTGGTTGTTGATTGGTTGGGGCACTCATGCACTGCCAGAATAATTCGTGGTTATAATGACCGCCAGCATTGTTGCGCATCTTGGCAGAGTATTTTGAAACACTACGCAATAAGTTTTCCAAACTGGTAGCATTGGTATCTACTTTTTCAGCTACCAATGCATCGGCCAAATTTTTGGCATAAGTAGCAGCGTGTTTGGTATAGTGAATTTCCATGGTCATGGCATCAATTACGGGTTCCAAAGCCTTATAATCATAGGGCAGGGGTTGTTGCACAAATGGATTGGGTGCAAACCCTGTTCCAGCTATGGATGGCAAAACCGTTAATGATAATCCAGCAGCTAGAGCAGCTTTACCGGTATTGGCAATAAAATCTCTTCGGCTATGTTGTTTGTTTTCCATGTGGTTGATTTAAGGTTGTTCTTGGCGGGGACGTCTAAATTTAGCAATAAATAAGCGCAGTTCCTTGAAAGAACGATAATAGAATTCTTGGTTGAACAATTGTGAGTCCCCCATGGCTTTAAAGGTTAGAAAGACGCCAATAGGAATTAGAATAAAGGTAGAGAGCCACATACCCACTAGTGGAGAAGTAGCATTTGATTTGACAAATTTTTCACCAAATGTGTTAAAGAGGTGGAAGACCACAAAAAAGATGATGGCAAAAACCAAGGGTGTACCCAAGCCACCTTTTCTAATAATAGAACCCAAGGGGGCACCTATTAAGAACAAAACCAAACAAGCAACTGATAGGGTCAACTTTCTATGCCATTCAATCTCGTGTAAACGAAGTGATGTAATCCTGATAGCATAATCTTCTGCCATTACTCCCACATTACCCTTGATGCTGTTTAATTGGTTCTCAGCCCTTTCCTGTATAATAGATTTAATACTATCTGGAATCAATTTGGCAAAGCTGCTGGCTTTCTTGATTTTTTTTGGATCCACTTTAGCCCAACCCGTATCGGCGTAGCGTGTAAAATTCAAATAAGGATTTACTTCTGCATTGGATTTTTTCAAGTAGATACTATCAATATGGGAGATAGAATCAATGGCCGTATTTAGTTGACGTATGCTCAACATTTTTGGATCATAGAAAGAACTATCACCCGATTTATTCATTTGAAAACTCTTGAGGTCAAAGAGTTTTTTATAAGACTTGAAACCCATTCTAATAAACTCTGTGTTGCTAGTGCCCCGTGGTCCACGCTCTTGAATACGCCATCCATCTCTTAGAATAAATTCCAAAAATTGTTGGTCCTTACTAATACGCATTACCCCACTTTGGGCAATAATCATATGGTCTTGTAATCCACCATTTTTTTCAAAGATGACTACATCATGAATAATGCTATCGTTCTTTTCCTTGCTCCCTAATTTTAAGACATAACCATCAATCTTGTCATAGAAAACCCCAGGTTTAATATCCAATGCGGGTTTTGATACAATGATATTGTACTTGAGTGCTGCTAATTTTAATTGGGTTACGGGAATAATATTATTGGCAAACAAAAAGGCCAGCCCACTGATAAACAGGGTAATGACCAAGAGTGGGCGCATAAAACGCAAGAGAGGAATACCTGCGGCTTTAATGGCTACCAATTCAAAACTTTCTCCTAGGTTTCCAAATGTCATGATAGAAGAAAAAAGAAGGGCCAAGGGTAGGGCAGTTGGAATCCAAAATAAGGTGACCAATCCTACCAGTTTCAAAACCGTAAACAAATCCAATCCCTTGCCCACCAAGTCATCAATATAGAGCCAGAAGAATTGCATGGTGAGTACAAACAAGGAAATGGCAAAAGCCCCAATAAAGGGGCCAATAAAAGATCGTATAATGAGAATATCCAGTTTTTTTATCACGGTCCTTGCTTAATATTGCCAAATGAGCAAGGCAAAAGTAAGGCTTTCGGCAAAGGAACAGGAATTGGTAGTGAATGCCGATTGGATTTTAACAAAGAATGCCATTATTCAAAAGGTGAATGCGTTTTTTGGGGAGGTCTGTGAGACTTATCAGGGGCTAGTGACTAATCATCCAGCACTGGCCAATGATCCCGCTTTTGCTATTGGACCCAAGATTTCTAAAGGAGACCAGTATGAGGGTCTGCCCTGGGTCATGTTGGATTATCCTAGGGTCTTTAGTGTTAAGGATGTGTTTGCGGTTAGAACTTTTTTCTGGTGGGGAAATCAGATGAGTATTACCCTTCAACTGCAAGGCAAGTACCAACAGTTTTATGGTAATGCCATTCAACAGTACTTTTTTCTACGAGCGGGTAATCCACACGCCCAATACCCCT
>JBEAPC010000015.1:0-6160 GCA_041164585.1 Bacteroidota bacterium | reverse complement strand
CCCATGTCTAAAGCCGTTTCCGATACCCCATTAATGCAACAGCACAGGGCCATTAAGCAACAATATCCTGATGCCATTCTTTTGTTTCGCGTGGGCGATTTTTATGAAACCTTTGGAGAAGACGCCATTATTGCTGCTAGGGTTTTGGGTATTACACTAACAAAAAGAAACAATGGTTCAGCATCGGCCAGTGAATTGGCGGGATTCCCCCACCATGCATTAGATACCTATTTGCACAAATTGGTGAAAGCAGGTTATAGGGTTGCCATTTGTGATCAATTGGAAGACCCGAAATCCGTTAAGGGCATTGTGAAAAGAGGGGTTACAGAACTAGTAACACCGGGTATAGCAACTAATGATAAATTATTAGACCAGAATAGCAATAATTTCTTGGCGGCCTTACATATTCAAGATGACCAAATGGGGATTGCCTTTTTGGATATTTCTACAGGAGAATTTTTTGTTGCAGAGGGCAACGCTGATTATATGGACAAGCTTTTGCAAAGTTTAAAACCTTCAGAAGTTATTTTCCAAAGAAGTCATCAAAAACAATTCAAAGAATTGTTTGGACCCAAATTTTATACCTATCATTTAGACAGTTGGGTTTTTGATGAAAGTTTTGCTACAGAAAGCCTGCTCAAACATTTTCAAACCCATTCCTTAAAAGGTTTTGGGATTGAAAAAATGTCCATGGCCATTGTGGCTGCTGGTGCCATTTTGTATTATTTAAAACAAACAGAGCACCCACACTTACAACATATTAGCAGTGTTCAAAGAATAGAAAGAGAAGACTTTTTATGGATGGATAGGTTTACCATTCGCAACCTAGAACTCTTACATACTGGTTCTGAAAACGGACATTCCTTGATCAAGGTAATGGACAATACCGTGAGTGCTATGGGTGCTAGACTCTTGCACCGTTGGATGCTTTTTCCATTGAAAGACCTAACAAAAATCAATGAACGTTTAGACGCAGTAGCTACCTGGATAGTGTCTCCCGATTTAAGAAAATCCATCACGGAATCTATTAAACGCTGTGGCGATATAGAACGATTGGTGAGCAAGATTCCTTTAAAAAAAATATCGCCCCGAGAAGTATTACAACTAGCCAAGGGTCTAGAACAGATTGGCATCATTCAAAAAGAGGGTGCTGAATTACCTAATAGTTTCTTACAACAGATTGTCAAAAAACTGGATCCCTGCCCTGAAGTCATGGAAAGAATTTTCCGTGAAATCAATGAAGCCCCTCCAGCTGCTGCCAATAAAGGAAATGTATTTAATACTGGTATTCATGAAGAGTTAGACGAACTAAGAAATATTGCCTCTGGCGGAAAAGAATTCCTCAATAATATTCAACAGAGAGAGGCCGAACTAACTGGAATCAGTTCTCTAAAAATCAATTTCAACAATGTATTTGGTTATTATTTAGAAGTAACCAATTCACAGAAAAACAAAGTGCCAGCTGAGTGGATTCGCAAACAAACACTGGCTAACGCAGAGCGATATATAACACCAGAACTCAAAACCTATGAGGAAAAAATCATGGGTGCAGAAGATAAAATTTTGGCTATTGAATTGGATTTGTATGACAAACTACTCCAATACTTGCAAGCCTTTCTTGCTCCCATGCAAATGAATGGTCATTTATTGGCCCATCTAGATTGCTTGATTTGTTTTGCTGAAAATGCCATACAGAACCAATACAAAAAACCCGAGATGCATAGCGGTGCATTGTTGGAGCTCAAAGACAGTAGGCATCCTGTGATTGAAAAAAATCTTCCTGCAGGTGAGTCATATGTAAGCAATGATATTGTGCTGGATCCTGAAGGCATTCAAGTGATTATATTAACAGGTCCCAACATGAGTGGTAAAAGTGCCTTGCTTAGGCAAACAGCACTCATTACCCTAATGGCACATATGGGTAGTTTTGTTCCTGTATCAGCTGCTAAAATTCCATTAACAGATAAGATTTTTACAAGGGTTGGCGCAAGTGATAACCTGAGTGGTGGGGAATCTACTTTTATGGTGGAGATGAATGAAACTGCTAGTATTATCAATAATATTTCTGCCAGAAGTTTAATCCTCTTGGATGAAATTGGAAGAGGTACTTCTACCTATGATGGCATTTCCATTGCTTGGAGTATTGTAGAACATTTGCATGGTTCACCTTCAGCTCCCAAGACACTTTTTGCAACGCACTATCATGAATTAAATGAATTAGAAGCCAAACTTCCTAGGGTCAAGAATTACCATATTACCAATAAGGAATTGGGTAATAAGATTATTTTCTTGAGAAAATTAGCACCCGGAGGTAGCATCCATAGTTTTGGTATACACGTGGCAAGAATGGCTGGAATGCCCCCATCACTGATTGCCAGAGCAAATGAAATTCTAGAGCAGTTAGAAGACAAACAGGTGGATGAAAACGAGGGTTCAAAAAAAACGCGCATACAAAACAAAGCGGATTTAGGGAATCAACTAAAAGAATTGGCTGGCCCCAAATTACAATTATCCATTTTTGATGCACACTCTCAAACCTTTCAAGATATTCGTAAAAGATTGGAAGAGACGGATATTAATCAATTGACACCAGTTGAAGCTTTGATGAAGTTGAATGAAATCAAGAATATGCTTAAATAGCTGGGGTTAGTTTGGCTGCTAGATTGGTTTTTACATGACTAACCCATTCTTCTTTTAAAATACTCAAGACAATACTATTTCTTCTGCCCCCTGTTTGATTTGGCATATGACTTCTAAGTACCCCTTCTACGGTGCATCCAATACTTTTCATGGCGGCAATACTTTTGGCATTTTGGTTGTCCGCTCTAAATTCTACCCTTTCCATTTCCAATGTTTCAAAAGCAAATTGTAGGAGCAAAAATTTACAATGCTTGTTGAGCCCAGTTCCCTGATATGCTTTTCCATACCAGGTATAACCCAACTGAAGGGTTTTGAAAGCGGGTTGTATATCATAAAAACGGGTAGCGCCAGCATAGTTACCAGATGGCTTATCAATTACCACAAAGGGGTAAGACTTTCCAGCTTTTCGTTCTTCCAATGCTTGTTCAATATAATGGGATAAGGATTCTGGAGAATTAATGGGCATTAAGGAATATTGCCAGATTTCTGGTTCAGTAATAGCAAAATGCTGCAAGTTTCCGCAATCACTACTTTGTAATGGCCGCAATAACACGCAATCATTTTCCAATACATATTCTTTTGATAAATCCATTGTTCTATTTTGGCTTCAATCTACGCTTTCTAAACAATTTTAAAAAGCAAGATTGCTTGTTTTTCTGTAATCTTGCAAGCTGAAATAACTAATAAATATTATGTGTGGAATTGTAGGTTATGTTGGTCATAGAGAAGCTTATCCGGTAGTAATCAAAGGATTAAAGCGTTTGGAATACAGGGGATATGATAGTTCAGGGGTGGCATTGATTAACAATGGGCACTTAAACGTGTTCAAAAAACAAGGCAAGGTTGCGGAACTAGAAGAAGCCGTTATTGGTAAGGATCTTCATTCTAATATTGGAATTGGACATACCCGTTGGGCTACCCATGGTGTTCCTTCAGATAGGAATGCCCACCCGCATTTATCCAATAGTGGAGAATTGGCCATGATTCATAATGGCATCATTGAAAACTATGCCCAGATTAAAAAAGAGTTATTGGATCACGGTTATACATTTACCAGTGATACGGATACAGAAGTCTTGTTGAATTTTATTGAAGACATTAAGAAAAACAATGAATGCAGTTTAGAAGAAGCGTTACGTATTGCCCTAAAAAGAATTGTTGGAGCTTATTGCATTTTGCTCATTTCACAAGATGATCCCGAAACCATAATTGCAGCAAGAAAAGGTAGCCCCTTGGTAATTGGAATTGGCAAAGGAGAACATTTCTTAGCCAGTGACGCTTCTCCCATTATTGAGTACACCAAAGAAGTAGTCTATGTAAATGACTATGAAATTGCCATTGTTAGACCCGATGAATTGATTTTAAAAAATCTGGGTAACGAAAAACAAACCCCGTTCATCACCAAATTGGACATGGAATTAGCCGCTATTGAAAAAGGTGGTTATGACCATTTCATGTTAAAAGAAATACACGAACAACCCGATACCATTTTTGACTGTTTACGTGGTAGACTACAACCAGAAAATGGCACCATTGTCATGGGTGGTGTAGAGAATCATATAGAAGCCTTAAAAAATGCCAATCGTATTTTGATTGTGGCATGTGGAACTAGTTGGCACGCTGGCTTATTAGCAGAATACCAAATTGAAGAATTGTGCCGCATTCCAGTAGAAGTAGAATATGCTTCTGAATTTAGGTATCGTAATCCCGTGATCCATCCAGGTGATGTAATTATTGCCATTTCTCAAAGTGGTGAAACTGCAGATACCTTAGTGGCTTTGGAAAGCGCCAAAGCCAAGGGCGCATTTATTTTTGGTGTTGTAAATGTGGTTGGTAGTAGTATTGCCAGATTAAGTCATGCAGGAGCTTATTCTCATGCAGGACCTGAGATTGGGGTTGCAAGTACCAAGGCATTTACAGGTCAATTGGCTGTTTTAGCCATGATGGCTTTGAAGATTGGATATGCCAAAGGCACCATCACCCAAGAAAGGTATTTACACCTGATGCTAGAATTACAAGCAGTGCCTGAAAAGGTAAGAGAGATTCTTAGTGACACTAGTAATATTCAACGCATTGCTGAGAAATACAAAGACGCCAGAGACTTTTTGTTCTTAGGCCGTGGATACAATTTCCCAATTGCCTTAGAAGGTGCACTGAAGTTAAAAGAGATCTCCTATATACACGCTGAAGGATATCCAGCTGCAGAAATGAAACATGGTCCAATTGCTTTGGTTGACAAAGACTTACCAGTTGTTTTTGTGGCTACAAAGGATTCTTACTACGAGAAAATTGTTTCCAATGTACAAGAGATCAAAGCAAGAAGTGGGATGGTTTTGGCCGTTGCTACTATTGGAGATGAAATCATTCCTGGCATGGCCGATGATACTATGTATGTTCCAGATGCCGATGAATTAATTGCACCTTTATTAAGCGTGATTCCAATGCAATTACTAAGTTACTATGTTGGTCTTGCCAAGGGATTGGATGTAGACAAACCACGTAATCTTGCCAAAAGCGTGACCGTAGAATAATTTATTCACCCCCTCCCCAAAAAAGCCATTTGAATGCCCATAAACATCATTTCAAAAACTGCTTTAAATTCTTTGGGGTATGGATTTATCCAGGCGCCCTATCTTCCAAAAGGAAAGGATGAATACTATTTACGCAATATCCAAAACAGGAACGGGATTAATTACCGCCAATTGGATGCGTATGAAATTGAAGTACTGGTTAGAAACCGCAATACCAGCGATGACTGGAATAAATTACTGGTGTCTGATGCTTTTAATCCTGAACTGGTAAAAAACTGTAAGTTTTATGGGCTGGTTAGGATTGGAAAACTAGAACCACTTTGTTTGGGTTTTAGTGATCTTAAAGTGCCAGTGGGTTTATACAACTCTACCATCATCAGTTGTGATTTTGGAGACAATGTTGTGATAGATGGCGTACATTATCTAGCACACTATATCATTGGATCAGAAGTAATCATTACCAATGTAGATGAAATGGTTACTACCAACCATAGCAAATTTGGGAATGGTATTTTAAAAGAAGGCGAAGACGAAGATGTACGCATCTGGATGGAAATTTGTAATGAGAATACCGGCAGAAAGGTTTTGCCTTTTGTGGGTATGCTTCCTGGTGATGCTTATCTCTGGAGCAAATACAAAGACGATGAGATTCTTCAAGAAAAATTCAAGCAGTTAACGGCCAAACAATTCAAGCCACATAGGGGCTATTATGGCAAGATTGGTGACCGTACCGTGATTAAAAACACCAAGATCTTAAAAGACGTTTGGATTGGCTCAGATGCCTATATCAAGGGGGCTAATAAGTTAAAAAACTTAACCATCAATTCTGGTGAAGAAGGCAGAACCCAAATTGGAGAAGGCTGTGAAATTGTAAACGGTATCATTGGTTACGGATGTAGATTATTCTACGGTATTAAAGCGGTGCGATTTGTGATGGCTGATCATTCACAACTCAAGTATGGTGCCCGTTTGATCAACTCTTATTTGGG
>JBEAPC010000014.1:0-62682 GCA_041164585.1 Bacteroidota bacterium | reverse complement strand
CCACGAATACGCACGTTGATGGCACCACCTGGTAAACCATTATTTGATTGTACCAATACACCCGCAGCTTTACCTTGTGAAGCTTTATCCAAAGATGCATTTGGTAAATTTTCAATTTGAGCTGCTTTAATAGAAGAAATCGCGCCAGCCTCATCCCTTTTCTTACGGGCTTGATAACCAGTTACCACTACTTCTTCTAGTGGATCTACTTTTTTCTTTAATGAAACGGCATAAACAGATTCTCCGTTCATAGTAATTTCCATAGCATCAGATCCTACATAGGATACAATGATGGATTTTACACTAGGGGCTACCTGAATAGAGAAAGATCCGTCTGCTTTTGTTAAAACTGCAGTTTTGGAGCCTTTCGCCTGAACAGACGCGCCTTCCAACAATTTGCCGGTCTCGTCAGCTACCTTTCCGGTAATGGTCCTGTTTTGGGCCAAAACGGAGGAAACAGCCAACACCATGCACAGGAACATCGTGAGTACTCTTCTCATAGTTTAGTTTTTTGTTTTTGGGGGCGATTGTTAAATAACAAACTGATAACAATAAAGACATTGGTTTGTTGGCTTAAGCTGCAATAAGGTTAATTTAAACGAACAAGCGTTATTATTAATATCTAAATGCTTTGCTATAGGGATTTTAAATATTAAACAAAAAATACTTATTGTTTTTTTCTCCTGTATTACAACAAAAAAGCGCAAAAAACTGCTGATTTACTGTTATTTATTGCTGAAACAGGGTGCGAAACTAGCCAAATCAGGGTTTCTGCTGTTTACTAATTCAGAAAAAATACAGTTATATGACAAACGGCAAAAATGTGCTTGACCGTTAGGAATAAAAAAAGAGGCTGTCTTTTTGAGACAGCCTCTTAGATGAATCTAAAATAAGATTATGGGTTGTGCATAATTAAAGAAAAACCCAGGGCTTGAGCAGTTGTTGTTCCTGGTCTACCTGCGGCATAACCACGAGCCACCAATGAATAAGCTTTACCCTCTCTGATGGTGATGGTAGTACTTAATACAGGTGTTGTTCCTGAAGCATAAACCAAAGTATAAGTACCAACTGGAATATTGGTAAAATTGGACAATGTAGCTTCATTAGGGGTAGTTGATCCTACATAAGCTACGTTACCAAAAGTGGTTGAACCTGTTGTAGCAACTCCAAATCCGTCTGCTGTTCTTGTTAAAACAGCACTTAAAACGGCACTAGTTGGAGATAGATTCAAGAACCTCAGATTGGCAGTTCCAGTAGCTGGTGCAGTCATATTATTGCTTAGTGCAATGGCTTTGATGGTGCCAGCTGGTGTTAATGTATCATAGGCAAAAACCGATGTGGCGCTAGAAGCAACCAAGTTGGCAGATTTGCTAACCAAATCAGTAGTACCTGTTAGTGTTCTTAACCCAATGGTAGTTGCTCCTGGCTTCACACCTGCATAAGGTCCTGATAAGTTTCCACCATATGCAATGGATGCTGGTGCACCTAATACCGATAAATTGGCATTGTTCAACATCACGGTAAGATTAGAAGGAACCAACAAGGCAAAATTGTGAACTGCTACTAGTGCTGATTCTCTTGAATCCGCTTCTGCAACAGGTAGATCCTTGGAGCAAGAATTCATGGTAGCCATTGCTCCAAATAGCAAAGCAAATAGACCAGCTTTATTGAAAATTTGTTTTTTCATGCTTTAGTTTTTTGAAGATTAATAGCCTGGGTTTTGAACAATGATTGGGTTCTGAGTTACCTCTCCAATTGGGATAGGCCAGATAAAACGATAATCACTGTAAGGAATACCTGGTTGTCCTGGATTTACAGGAACACCAATACCATACAAAGCACTTCCACTGGTACCATTGGATATTTTAGCAGGAATACCTGGAGCCCTAAGCGCCGTAATTGGATCCGCTGCTGTGCGATGAATATCGGGCCAACGTCTTCCTTCTGCTAAGAACTCAATTCTGCGTTCTAACAAAATGGCTGCAATTAGAGCAGTAGCATCTGCAAAACTAGCAGCTGTATATTGAGTAGTTGCAGGCGCAGTACTAGCACGGTTGCGAACCATATTTAGTAAGTCAATTGCCCTTTGTGAAATTGCTGCAGGAGAAAGTCTTGCTTCAATTTCAGCTTGGTTCAATAATACTTCTGCAAAACGGATAATTGGACAATTGTCTCCTCTGTTTACATAGTCAGTATACTTAGTGGTCATAATGGCCAAACCAGCAGCACTGGTTCCATTGGATGTACCACCCAATCTGTATAGATTGCTTCTTCTAGTATCACTTGCCAACCAAGCAGCATTATTCCAAATAATGGGTGAAATAGAAACCAGACCACGACCGCCAAGATCAGCAGATCCAAGCATTTGGGCCATGGCACCATTTACACTACCATTATCCAATGGGTCATTTTTGAAAGAAAACAAATTCTCTGCAGTAATACTGTTACCACCTGGCAAACCAAATGCGCCTGCAGGATTAGCCAACAAACTATGGCCACCAATCACACTTGTAGTAGCCGCTGGTGTTAAAGGAGTAACTGTTGCAGGAATTAATTTAGCACCTTCTGTTTTAGCATTGTCCCACTGTCCCATATGCATATAAATCCTTTGCTTTAAAGCAATGGCTGCAGTTTTGGAAGCCCTGATGACACCATTGGTATTAGGCAAATTTGCTTCTGCAAAATTTAGGTCATTGATGATTCTGGTATAATCATATGCTACTGTTGGACGAGGTTCAGTTTTCAATTTGTCCAAAGAGGCACTACCTGTAATAGCATTTTCTCTATAAGGCACACCCAATGCTGCACCATTTCCATCCAAATAAGGGCGCGCATAGTGAACCAATAATTCATGTGTTCCTAAAGCTCTTAGGAATCTGCATTCCGCTTCATATTGTGTTGCTAATGCAGTAGAAATAATTCCTGAAGCACCTACTTTCTTAAAGCCATCAATTGCTATATTGGCTTTATTGATCATGTTGTAGGTATTATCCCACATAGCCTGGTTATTAGCCGTTGTTGGGGTGTAGGTTCCTTGATAAGTGATCTGATAAAAAGCTGCAAGGTTAACCATGTCTTCACCACGGCACTCACCTTGTTCAACTGTTGCGGCTCCAAAAGGATATCCTCTACCACCTAAAGTGGTGCTTCCAGTTTGACCAGCATCATATACACCATTCAGCGCCAATAATGCCCTTTCTGGAGTAGTAAACACACTCTCATCAGTAAAGGCAGTATAAGGAGCTTCATTCAGAACCTTTTCGCAACCTGTAGCAGCCAGCACTAAAACTGAAACTGCAGTAGCTGTAAAAAATTTATTGAATCTCATTTTGTTTGTTTTATAGTTAATCTGTTAATGTTTGTTTTAGAATCCAACGTTCAAACCAAAAGAAACTGTTCTTGGTTGAGGAGAAACAGCGTTATCCAGTCCACCTTGTGAGGCATTCTCAGGATCTAATCCAGAGTATTTAGACCATAGGGCTAGGTTCTGACCTTGAACAAAGAATCGCATAGACTTCACATAACCATTGGTATGATCCAACAAACGCTTGCTATCAATACTATAACTGAAGGTTACGTTTTGCAAACGAACAAAATCGCCAGACTCAACAAAACGCGAAATGGCTAAACCATTCTGGTTGATATTGTTACTCTGACCTTGCACCAAACGAGGCACATTAGTTACCTGACCGGGAGTTGTCCAACGCTGTAGAATTTCCACGCCATTGTTGTGGAAGTTTTGACTTAACAATGCTTCTTGACGCGTAATATTCATGACTTTGTTTCCACCAGAATAACGGATCAAAAATTCTAAACCAAATTGTTTGTAACGCAAACTGTTAGAAATACCACCAAAGAAAGTAGGTAAGCTCAAACCAAGATTGCGTCTATCGGCCAAGCCCAAAGAGGTTTGTGTGCCCAGTGTAGGATCATTCTTACTGTTGGCAAAATAATAAGCACCGTTGGCAATATTATGTTGCACCAGCTGATCCGTATTATTTAAGTACATGGGATTACCGTTTGCGGTATTAACACCAGCATATCTATATCCATAGAGATAGTTCAATGACTGTCCTACTTCAATGTTATTGTATGAACCAGGAATGGTTAACACAGGTGTGCCACCAATGGTATACAATGATTTGATTTTATTCTCTACGTTGGTATAGTTAACACTTAGATTCCAGTTGAAATCCTTGCTACGAATAATGTCTCCACCAATGGTTAACTCAATACCCCTGTTTTCTGCAGTACCAATATTCTGAGAAATACTATTACCAGGAATACCAGCAGTTGGAGGTGTAGGAACACCCAATACTAAGTTATCAATATCGTTTAAGAACCAGTCAAATCCAACATTGAACCTGCCATTCAAAATAGACATTTCAAGACCTAGGTCAAATTTCTTAGAAGTCTCCCATTGCAAAGAACGGTTACCAATTAAGTTTGGCGCCAAACCACTGATATTACCATAGTTGGCTGCTGAGAAAGTACTTAGATAAGGGAAGCCACCCAATGGATTACCCACCACGGCGTAAGAACCTTTCAATTTAACATCGCTTAGCCATTTGTTTAAACCAGCATTATTAGACCAGAATTTTTCTTCAGATATTCTCCAACCAGCAGAGAAGCCTGGGAAGATACCAAATCTAGATTCTGGAGCTAATGAACTTAAACCATCTCTTCGTACAGATGCTTGTAAGAAATACTTACTTGCAAAGTCATAGTTAATACGGCCAAAATAAGATTGGAATCCTGATTTACCATATCCACCACCACTTTGTTGTAAAGCAGCTGTTCCTCCAATAAAGTTATTTTGCAAAAAGAATAAATCAGAGATGGTTGAACCCTGACCAGATACGTTCTTTGATTGGTCAGATTGTGCTTCTTGTCCTACGGTTACAAAAATATTGTGTGAACCAAAAGACTTATTGTAGTTGATATAATTCTGCCATACAAAACGCTCTGTAAGAATGTTCTGGTTAAAGGCAATACCCTGACTACTAAAACCATCACCATGTCTAGGATCTAAGCCTTGGAATCCATAATCACTAAACATATCATAGTTGAATGCAGAACGGAATTTGAATCCTTTAAACGGACTAATTTCAATAAAAGTATTGTTGTTAATCCTGATTTTATCAGAAGCATATTTGTTCACATTCATAGTGAACAATGGGTTGGTATAGTTATCATCTACCGGAATGGTATTTGGACCCAGACCCACTTGGTTTAACAAAGGCCACTGAATATTATAACCAGTTGAATTGGCTGGGTTATAAGGATCAACGTTAGGTAGCATCCTCAATGCAGAAGCAACAGAACCGCTCAAAGCATTGGTACCATTGTTTTGATCAAAGTCATATACTTTAGCCAATGTTAGGTTGTTACCAACTTTTACATATTTGTTTACTTCAGTATCAAAGTTGAAACGCATACGGTAAGCTTTCTGACTATTTGAAATAAGCATACCCTTTTGGTCTGAATAGTTCAGCGAAAAGAAGTAAGATGATTTAGCAGTTCCGCCAGAAAAACTCACGTTTTGCTGCATAGCCATTGCATTGTTGTTGTAAACCAAGCTCTGCCAGTCTGTATTAGTTCCAGTTGGACTCATACGTGCTGCTGTAGCTAAACCACCATTCACACGCTTTTCATTTGCAATGGTTACAAACTGTTCTGCATTCAACAATTGATAAACACTTCCAGGAGAAGTAAAACCAATGGTTGCATCATAGTTCACTTTCATCTTTCCGCCTTTGTCACCTTTCTTGGTAGTGATCATGATCACACCATTGGCAGCCCTAGAACCAAAGATGGCTGTTGCAGAACCATCTTTTAAGATTTCAATATTCTCAATATCATTAGGGTTGATATCGGCCAAAGTATTACTGTTGGTCACGGCAGCAAGGTTGCCTGAAATAAAGGGAACCCCATCTACTACTATCAAAGGATCTTGACCAGCACTTACTGAGTTAATACCCCTTACACGAATACGAGCAGGTGTTCCTACTCCACCACCAGAATTGCTTACTTGCACACCCGCTGCGCGTCCACCCAATTGCTTATCAATGGAAGGCGTTACTAATTGGGCAAATTCTTTAGGATTCACTTTTGCAGCAGAACCTGTAAAGGCTTTTTTCTGCTGTGTTCCATAACCAACTACCACTACATCAGATAGGGCTTTTGATTCGGAAACCATGTTCACATCAACAGATTTTCTGTTGCCAATGACTACTTCTACATCTCCAAATCCAACATAACTGAATTTTATGGATGTTGCTTTAACAGGCAGCTGTATGGTGTACATACCCTTTGCATCTGAGATGGCATTGTTGGTTGTACCCGCGGCTGAAACTGTTACACCCGCAAGAGGATTTCCTGCGTCATCGGTTACCTTACCGGTAACTGTCCGGTTGGATTGAGCGTACGACTGCGTTATCATCAACAGCACATACGTTACCAGAACTACTAGTTTTCTCATAACTGTTTATTAGATTTAGTTTTAAAAATGCGAAAGCTAAAAATAGGCAAGAATGGTTTAACAATCGCTGCTTCAAGGCTAAACAAGTTTGTACAAATAGCTTGGTCTTAGCTAGGATTTGTTAAATTTTTTAACAATACTTTTTATCTGATTGGGTCAAACCCTTATTAAAAGGGAGATTTAGAAATTCTTTTGGAACAAAAAATGATAATTATTTTTTAACAGTTCCTTTACTATAAAAGCTATTAATCAAAACAGGTAATAATACCAGATTGGTTAAAGTTCCAACTACCAAGGTTAAAGAAGTGAGCCAACCCAGGGCAAAGGTTCCACCAAAATCACTACCACAGAAAATGATAAATCCCGCAATCAACACCAAGGAAGTATAGATTATACTGATACCTGTATGACGAATGGTTTGTACCAAGGTAGGAGCCACTTTAAAGTTCATATGTGGCAATTCCTGTTTGTAGTTGATTAAAAATCTAATGGTTACGTCTATTGCAATACCCAATGCCACGCTAAAAACCAATACGGTACTGGGTTTTAAAGCAACACCAGCCCAGCCCATAGTTCCGGCTGTAATCACCAAGGGTATTAGGTTAGGAATCAAGGAACATACCAAGATTTTGAAAGAACGGAACAAGTAAAGCATGCAAAGGGTAATTAATAAGAAGGCCCAGAATATGCTTTCTTTTAATCCTTTAATAATAAAGGCCGATCCTTCTAAGAACGTAACACTACTTCCTGTAAATGTTATTTGGTACTTGGTAGAATCAAAAATACTAGCTGCTTTTTTCTCTAGGTCTGCAATTAATACTGGCAATTTAATACTGCCAATATCTTTCATGTTTACACTAATCCTTGTTCTTTGTTGATTGGAGTCTACAAACTGGCTGATTAATTTTATAAACTCACTATTGCCAGTATTCTTATTGCTGCTTCTTAAAGCAGTTGAAAGCGAGGCTGGAATTTCTAAGGGTAAAACATAACTTACAGAATCGCCACCATAAAATCCTTGATTGGCAAATTTTAATGCTTCAACAATACTTAAGGGTCTTGCCATTTCTGTTTTTCCTTTGGCATAATCGCTAAACTCCTCAATGTCTAACATGGTTTCCATTTTAAGGGCTGCTCTACTTTTTTTGGCATCAACAATAATCTCCAAAGGCATTAATCCTTGAAACTGGGTTTCAAACCATTTTAAGTCTGTATACAATTTGTCTTTCTTTGGAAGATCATCTACTATAAAACCCTCGCTCTTAATTCTAAAAATTCCCATGATTGCAACAATGGTTACTATAGCAGTAATCCCATATACCCAATTGGATTTTTTAAAAGTCCATTTCTCAATTCTTACCAATACTTTCTCCAAGAATTTGTTATCCAAATAACGGGTATGCTTGGCTAAGGGAGCTGGCAAATAACTCAAGACCGCAGGAATGAATAAGAGTGAGATAAAGAACAGGGCCATAATATTAATGCCCGCTACCAAACCAAATTCTTTCAAGAGTGCACTTTTGGTAAAAGCAAATACCGCAAAACCAATGGCAGCAGCTATATTACAGAACAGGGTTACAATACCCATTCTACCAACCATGGTAACCAAGGCCTTGTTCTTGTCAGGCAATTCTCTATAAGTAGTATGGTATTTGTTTAAAAAGTAAATGCAATTGGGAATCCCAATAACTACCACCAAAATAGGTATGAGTGCCGTGAGCAATGTTATCTTATAGCCAAATAATACAATGGTGCCAAGACTCCAAACCACACCCATCAAGACCACGGTCAAACTCATAAGTACCGCACTAATAGAACGGAAAAACAGGAATAAGGTTAAGGCAGATAAGAGTACAGAAGCAAGTAAAAAGATATTCATCTCTTGCTTGATTCTATTGCCCATAACAGTGCGGATATAAGGCATGCCACTTTGGTAAATGGTCATGTTATTGGCTTTTTCAAAAGCAGTTACTTTGGCCACAATATCGTTGACCAGTCTGGTTCTACTCTTACTATTGATGGTATCCTTATTAACACTTACACCCATTAAATAAGCATTGGTTTCAGGATTGTACAATAAGGTTTTGTAAAATGGCAGAGATTCAAATACCGCCCTATCACTATCCAATGCAGCTTGATTGAAATAAGGATGATGGAAAATTTTTTGCGGGGAAAGCTTACCTGTTGCAGAATCCGTTCCAAGTGTTACTGTTTCTGGGATACTTAATACCCCCGTTACACCGCTAACCGTTTTGAGCTCCTTGTGTAGGTCAGAAACTTTATTAAATAATTCTTTACTAAAAAATGATTTAGACTCAATACCCAAAACAATGGTATTGCCATCGGCCCCAAATTTTTGTAAGAAGTTTTGATAGTCAACATATTTGGGGTTATCCGTAGGCACGGCCCTTGTAAAATCATAACTCAATTTTACCTGGGCAGCATAATAACCCATAATTGCAGTTAAAACCAGCAGGGTCAATAAAGCGGCCAAACGGTTTTTGAGGATTTTTTTACCAAGACTATACCACATAAGCACTGAAATTGAGCGCAAAGAAACGGATAATTCTTGGTTTTACTGGAATGGCAAGGCGCTGATCTGGGGGGCTTTAACCATATTTTATACTTGCCTCCTTTTTATTATCTTACAGTTATGAATCCTGTCAATAGCCAACATATACGACAAATCAGCTTTTACATTTTGCTAGTTTTTTTGGCAGTCTTCCTTTTTTTGGAACTGTCATCATTTCTTCCAGCACTATTAGGGGCGATTACCTTTTATGTACTAATGCGCAAACGAATGCAAAAATTGGTTCATGATAAAAAATGGAGTCCTGGTTTGGCAGCCACCGTATTATTGTTGCTGTCCTTTTTAATAGTATTGGTACCAGTTGGTTTATTTATCAATATTATTTCAGCCAAAGTAAGTTATGCAGTACACCATTCCAACCAGGTAATGGACACACTTAGACAGATTATAGTTAACCAAGAAAAGAATTTCAACGTTGAAATTCTCAATGAAGAAAATACTAAGAAAATCAGTTTGGCATTGGCTAATTTTCTGCCCTCCGTTGTTGGCGCTACCGTAAATTCTGTTACCACTATCATCATGATGTATTTATTATTGTATTTCATGCTAGTTAGTAGCAAGTCCATGGAAAAATGGCTTCAAACTTATATTCCCATGAAGGAGCGCAATGTGTACCTGATTGGTGGAGAACTGAACAAACTGGTGATCTCTAACGCGGTGGGAATACCATTAACAGCATTAGTTCAAGGTTTGGTGGCATTATTGGGCTATTGGGTAGCGGGTGTTCATGATCTTGGATTTTGGTTTGTTTTTACTTGCATCACTTCTATGGTGCCCATGGTTGGTTTGGGCATGAGTTATATTCCAATTAGTATTTTGTTATTTGCAGAAGGGGAAAGCACAAAAGCTGTTTTGCTGATTTTGTATTGCGCTTTAATTGTTGGCTCTGCAGACAATGTATTCCGCTTTGCTCTTCAAAAGAAATTAGGAGATGTTCATCCGCTTGTTACCATCTTTGGGGTAATCATTGGACTAAAAATATTTGGATTTATTGGCTTGATCTTTGGCCCTATTTTGATTGCACTATTTATTCTATTGATTCGTATTTATGTAAACGAATTCAATCATGTAGACAGTTTCCCCAATAATGATCAAATAGAAAATTAAGCTTAGAATACAAACCAATAGGCAAAAATTTGGCAACCCACTCCTACCAATAAACCGGTATAGATTTCTTTGTTGGTATGGTCACTCACCAAAAATCTGGCCGTACAAACCAGTCCAGCTAATAAAATAGCCAAACTAATTAAACCACCCATGGGAGTATTATAATGCATGGAGAATAACACAATTGCTGCAGCAGCTCCCCCAACACCCATTCCGTGTAAGCTAATTTTAAAATAATTATTCAGGATTAATCCAAAAACGGTTGACAGAAAAATACCCATGAAAAAGAATTTCAAAACAATGGGTTGGTCTTGAAAGTTGCGGCTTAAATAATACATCCACCAGTAAAAAAACATACTTATCACATAAGGTACAATTCGCTCTTTTTGGGTGCGCAGAAAAATACTATTGCTAAACCCTAATCGCCATAAAAGAAAAACGGCAAATGCTGGAAAAAAAGCGGTTAGCCAAAACACCCCAAAAAAACGCATTTTCAATTGCCATTCAGTAATACCTGCAAATTCATAAGGAAACTGCCACATCAAAAAAAGAAAAACATAAGTTGGTATGAAGATGGGATGAAACAAATAAGAGATTAGTGAGGCTGCCCTCTTTAATATTTTATTGCCCGTTCCAATTGGTGTATGAATAGTTTGATCCATGTTTTCTTTTATAATTCCTTACGCAACCTTGCTACCGGTACATTAAGTTGTTCGCGATATTTGGCTACGGTTCTTCTAGCAATATTATACCCTTTTTCCTGAAGCATATCGGTTAACAGTTCATCGCTGAGTGGTTTGTGCTTGTCTTCTGATTCAATCATATTGCTCAGAATCTTCTTTACTTCTCGGGTACTTACTTCTTCCCCACTATCCGTACTTAGTGATTCTGAGAAGAAAAATTTAAGCCGATAAGTACCAAACTCTGTTTGTACAAATTTGCTATTGGCCACGCGACTAACCGTACTAATATCTAATCCGGTAATCTCTGCAATATCCTTCAAAATCATGGGGCGCATGGTAGTCTCATCGCCTGTTAAGAAAAACTCTTGTTGGTGACTGATAATGGCACTCATGGTATTAATCAGCGTTTCTTGACGCTGTTTAATCATGTCTATAAACCATTTGGCTGAGTCTATTTTTTGCTTGATAAAGAGAACTGCTTCTTTTTGTCGTTTATCAGTTTTGGAACCTTTCTCATAATCCTTGAGCATGTCTCTATAGCCCTCACTTACACGCAAATCTGGTGCATTTCTTGCATTCAATGTGAGCTCTAGTCTTCCATTATTATTCAGGACAAAAAAATCAGGAATTATATAGGTTTCTGCCTTATTAATTTCTCCAATATTTCCACCTGGTCTGGGATTCAGTTTGATGATCTGATTAATGACTTCTTTAATTTGTTCATCTGTCAGGTTCAAGTTGCGCTGAATTTTTTCGTAGTGTTTCTTGGTAAATTCTTCAAAATATTTACTCAAAACCTGAACAGCCAATGCCACAGATTTACCCTCACCTAATTTTCGCTCTAACTGTAATAACAAACACTCTTGCAAATTTCGGGCACAAAGACCGGGTGGATCAAATTGCTGAATCTCCTTAATCAGTGCTTCAATCTCCTTTTCTTCCACCATCATGCTTTGTCTAAAAGCAAGGTCATCTGCAATAGAACTCAATTCTCTTCTCAGGTAGCCGTCATCGTCTAAACTACCCACAATCTGCTCCGCAATTTTAAAACTGCGTTCGTCTAATTCCAACATCCCCAATTGGTCTATGACCATATCATGAAAACTGGTCTCAACCCTAATAGGAATCACTTTCTGATCATCCATTTCAGGATAATTGTCATCCCTAGTTTTGTAGTCTGCTATTTCACCATCGTCATCTACAATATATTCGGTCATGTCTGCATTCTCATAATCCTCCTCACTCCCATCCATGGATTCATCAGTTGGACCTTCAAAATCATCTTGTAAATCTTCTCCAAACTCGTCTTCATGCCCTTCTTCGTCCATTTCCAGTGCTGGATTCTCTTCTAATTCTTCCTTAATTCTTTCTTCTAAATTGGCAGTGGGCACCTGCAACAGCTTCATCAACTGTATCTGCTGGGGAGACAGTTTTTGTAATAGTTTCTGTTGTAGGGACTGGCTTAAAGACATTTTTCCGTATTTGTTCCGCGCTTAGATTTCCTTTTATTAATAGGTAATTCTTAACTTATTCGGCTGTAAATTTACATACAAATAAAACTAAGAAGCACTTGAAACCAATTTGTTTGTTTGTGAATTTATTACTAATTACAGCAGGCAAAAGCCAGGCCCAGCAACTATTCCCTGCAGGCAAACCCCCATTTGCAGATAGTTTGAAATATTTCTCTATTCCCAGCATTCCTCAAAATATCTATAACAAGAACCTAGCTTTTTTCTGCAGAACAGAATTGCAATTAGAAAAGCACACAAAAATTCCTTTCCGCTTCCGATTGGGAAGTATGGAATATGTTGATGCCCTTGAAGGCAAGAAAAGACAATAATGTTTATTGCTGGGACAATACTTTTTTAATGGCAGCTGCCATTTTCTCACCTTTCTCTTTGATTTGCTCTTCTGTCCAAACCAAACTAATGGCGGTAGAAATACAACGGCTCATGACTGCATCGCTTGCAGGAAACTGTTGTTGCTGTAATCCAAGTAGGGCTTGTTTTTGAGGGGCACTAATCCCATTTAAAGTAGTGGCTTCTTTTAAATGATCCCATTTACTGATATAGTGCCAGTTATTGACAAACCAATAGAAATTACCAGCCATAATGCCTTGTTCTTTGAATTCGGCAACAACTGCTTTGGTTATGGCTTCAGAGGGTAAAAACCAGCTCAAGAAACTACAACTATCACCAGCTTCATCCGGTACTTTTCTAAAACTAATTTCAGGAATAGCTTCTAAGTGCGCGCGTAACGCTTTGTTGTTTTTCTTTTGAATTGCCAAGAACCCATCCAACTTTCTAATCTGCGCCAAACCTACTGCTGCGTGCAGTTCAGAGATTCTGAAATTATATCCAATAAATGGATGCAGGTCAGCGCCACGGTCTACGCCTAAGTGGTCGTGTCCATGGTCTGTATAGCCATCGCTCTTGACAAAAATGTCTTTTTTATTGGTCATCACCACACCACCTTCTGCACAAGTGATGGTTTTTACAAAGTCAAAAGAAAATGTACCCGCGTCACCAATGGTGCCCAAGGCCTTTCCTTTATAAGTTCCTCCAATACTTTGACAAGCGTCTTCCAATAATATCAAACCATGTTTTTCACAGATAGCTTTCAAAGCGTCTAAATCTGCCATGCTTCCGCACATGTGCACGGGCATTATGCATTTTGTTTTGGAATTAACGGCGGCTTCCACAGCAGCTGGGCTCAATGTGAGGGTCTCATCAATATCTACCAAAACAGGCACAGCCCCTACGCTTAACACGGCTTCAAAACTGGCCACAAATGTGAAAGATGGCATGATTACCTCGTCTCCATATCCAACACCAAGTGCACTCAAAGCAGTTGTGAGTGCAGCAGTACCACTGCTGGTTAAATGTGCATAATCACAACCAAATACTTCTGTAACGGCTTTTTCTAATTCCAATGCCTTCCAGATGCCCTTTCTAGGTCCATCAAATCCGTAACGCATTAAAATGCCTGTTTCCAGCACATCATTTACTTCTTTTCTTTCTTCAGCACCAAACAATTCAAAACCTGGCATAGTATCAATTTTAAGGAACGGCAATCCCGTTCTAGAAACGCGAAGTTAGAAAAATATATCTTTGAACCATGAATCCAACGCTTTACTATTGTTATGATGCTTATTGCGGCTGGT
This sequence comes from Bacteroidota bacterium, assembly GCA_041164585.1. Classification (GTDB taxonomy): domain Bacteria; phylum Bacteroidota; class Bacteroidia; order Chitinophagales; family Chitinophagaceae; genus Sediminibacterium. The sequence goes on along the minus strand of JBEAPC010000014.1, from coordinate 48,658 downwards.
GCTATGGTTTTAGCCCAGTGATTAAAAGAATTGCCTTTGATTATGCCACTATCTTACCCATGGAAGTGCTTTCAGGGGGCATGATTCTACCTGAAACACCTGTACCTATTAGTGTAACAGCCGGCTATATTCAACAAGCCTATCAGACAGTAGAAGCCACCACAGGAATCAAATTTGGAGAAGATTATCTCTGGCATATTAACAACCCAGATAAAAGTGATTGGTTTCCCAATTCTGAAATGCCCGCCATAGCCCTCTGCATCTTTAAGGAGCAATTCCCTGAAAATCAAGTAGAATTTGCTGCACAATTGCAATACGCCCTGCACTTTGAAGGCCGGGATCTTACAGATAAAGAAGCTTATAGGCATTTACTAGAAAAATGGGGCATGGATGCCGATGACTTTTATGAAAAGTTAGCTAGTGAGACCTATTTAGAGCAAGCCCGCTATGAATTTCAGCTCTGCAAACAGTTGCAGGTTACCGGATTCCCCTGCGTTTTGTTACATATGGGAGACAATAAATTCCACTTATTGGCAAGGGGTTTTACGCCTTATGAAGACCTGAAAGCCAGACTGGATATGGTTTTGAACACTGGAAATAGGCAATAAAAGAATTGTAAACTGGGAGTTCCTTGATTTTATCTTTACTTTGCAGCTCTTAAACAATCAATAATGGAGTATAGTAAACTGATTTCTATTACCGGCTTATCCGGTTTATTTGAACTAGTAGGTAGCAAAACTGATGGTGCCATTGTAAAATCACTAGACGATAAGACAACAAAATTTGTCAGCAGCCGCGTGCATAATTTCTCTCATCTAGAGAGTATTGAAGTATATACCATTCGCGAAAATGTGAACCTGGTAGAAGTGTTTCAAGCTATGAAGAATAGTACGGAAGCCCAACCTTCAGAAAAGGATCCTGCCGCTGTAAAAGCTTATTTTCAGAAAGTATATGCCGATATTGACTTTGAACGTGTGTATGCCAGTGACTTGAAGAAAATGGTAAAATGGTTTGGCATTTTAACCGCAAACAATATTGACCCTGTATTGACAGAAGTGGAAGATGATGCTGCTGAAGAAGCAGAAGCTTAATCCAAATACAACTACTTTGAAGCCGCCCACACCTGTTGGGCGGCTTTTTATTTTCAGAATGTTTATCTTGTAGTTTCAACTTTGCTATATGAAGAAATTTAATATTGTTATTGTCTTATGCTTGGTGCTTTTTTCAGCCAATTCCCTTTTGGCACAATCGTTTTACGAAGAAACGCCTCAAGCAAAAAAATGGGTCAAACAACAATTTAGAAAACTCTCCAAAGACCAACGGATTGCACAGTTGATGATTATTAGAGCCCATAGCAATCTTGGACCAGAGCACGTTAAAGAAGTAACGGATTTAATCAAAAAATACAATGTAGGGGGTCTTTGCTTTTTCCAGGGAGGCCCTGTAAGACAAGCCAATCTGACTAATTTTTATCAGTCAATTGCAAAGACCCAACTGATGATTTCTATTGATGGGGAATGGGGTCTGGGTATGCGTTTAGATTCTGTGATAAGCTTTCCCAGACAACTGATGATGGGTGCTGTTGCTGATTCCAAAATCATATTTGATTTTGGAAAAGCAGTGGGTGAACAATGTAAGCGTTTGGGCATTCAGGTAAATTTTGCTCCTGATGTAGACATCAATAATAACCCCATGAATCCGGTAATCAATGACCGGAGTTTTGGTGAAGACAAATACAAGGTTGCCCTTTATGGCATTCAATACATGAAGGGAATGGAAGCTTCTAGAGTACTAGCATCTGCCAAACACTTTCCTGGACATGGAGACGTGGCAGTTGATTCTCACAAAGACCTCCCACTCATATACAAAACACGTCAGCAATTAGACGAATTAGAACTCTATCCATTTAGAGAAATGATTAAAGCAAATGTTGGTTCTGTGATGGTGGCGCATTTGTCTATTCCTGCCATTGACACAACAGCAAACCTTCCAACAAGTCTTTCTCCCAAAACCATTAATGGATTATTGAGAGAAGAATTGGGCTATAAAGGCATTTCATTTACAGACGCTTTAGAAATGCAAGGTGTGGCTAAGTTTTTTCCAAAAGGAGCAGCATCTGCACAATCCCTGATTGCGGGTAATGATTTGCTTTGCCTTCCCGGCGATATCCCAGGCAGCATTGCCGCTATTAAACAAGCCATTGATTCTGGCAAATTGAGCTGGGACATCATTGACCAAAAAGTAAAAAAAGTATTGTTGGTAAAATACCATTTGGGTTTGAATCAAAAATCAGTGATTGATACCAATCATTTGGTGGCTGACCTAAACCTAAAAACCGATGAAATTAAAACCCGCTTGGCTGCCGAAGCACTAACCCTACTCAAATTTTCTGATAACAATTTATTACCCATGAAAGCCAAGCGTGTGGCTTATTTGGGAGTAGGAATTGATAAGGCCAATGCATTTGCAGAGCAAGTACAAAAAGACTATCAAGCAGACCTATTTTTCTTTGGACCTAAAGATGGTGCTAAAAAGAAAGACAGTTTGCTCAACATCTTGAAAAAATACGATGGCATCGTCTTGGGCATTCACAATTTTAGCCGCAGACCTGCTAATAATTATGGCTTATCAGAACAAACTATTAGCCTATTACAACTGGCACAAAATCTTCCCGTGATCAATTTTGTTTTTGGCAATCCATATGGTATGAAATACCTCTGCAATGCCAGCAATATTGTGGCTTGTTATGAAGACGATACTATTACTCAAATTACAGCTGCAAGTTTATTAAAAGGGCAAATTCATGCAAAGGGTCAATTCCCTGTTACCGTATGTGATCAATTCAAACTGGGTGATGGAATTGCTTTTGCAGGTTATTTACCAGCCGCAAAACCCGAACAAGTTGGACTAGATGCAGAAGGTTTAGCCCGCATTGATAGAATTGCCAATGATGCCATTGCCGGTGGCGCCATGCCTGGTTGTGTGGTCTTGGTAGCACGCAATGGAAAGATTGCCTATAACAAAGCATTTGGCTATACCGATTTTGACAAAAAAGAACCTATTCATACTTCCATGGTTTATGACTTGGCTTCTGTTACCAAGGTATCGGCAACTACTGTTTCTGTGATGAAATTATATGAAGAAGGCAAATTGGATTTGGACAAGACTTTGGGAGATTATCTACCATGGGTAAAAGGATCTGACAAAGCTGGTCTTAGTCTTAGAAATGTACTCTTACACCAAGCTGGTTTAAACCCCTTTATTCCTTTTTATAGAGAAGTGATTGATACCATTACTGGTATTCCCAAGCCTCAATATTTTTCTAAAGAACAGGATGCGCAACACCAATTTAGAGCTGCTGAAGATATCTATGTGCGCAATGATTGGCAAGACAGTTTATACCAACGAATTCTAAAAAGCAAACTCACAGAAGCTGGGCGTTATGTCTATAGTGACAATGATTTTATTTTCTTGGGCAAAGTGGTAGAAGCCATTAGTGGCATGCCTTTGAATGATTATGCAAGGGTTCATTTTTATGAGCCACTAGACATGCCTACAACGGGATTTCTTCCTAGAAAACATATCCCCCTAGGGAATATCGTGCCAACTGAATTAGAAAAACATTTTCGTCAACAATTGATCAGAGGTGATGTACATGATGAAGGCGCTGCCATGTTTGGTGGCGTAGCAGGACATGCTGGTTTATTTAGTAATGCCTATGATTTGTCTAAGCTCTATCAAATGCTTTTGAATGGTGGCGAATTGAACGGGAAACGCTTGTTAAAAGCATCTACTGTACAATTATTCACGGCTTATAATAGTAATATCAGCCGAAGGGGATTGGGTTTTGACAAACCAGAAAAAGACAATGCCAGCAGAAAAGACCCCTATCCAAGTTTCAGCGTTTCTTCAGAAACTTATGGGCATACGGGCTTTACAGGAACCTGTGTTTGGGTAGATCCCAAAGAAAATCTGGTCTATATTTTCTTATCTAATAGGGTTACACCCACACGCAATAACAACAAACTTAGCTCCTTAAACGTGCGACCAAACATACAGGAAGCCGTTTATCAGTCTATTTTGAAGTAGGTAATTTTCCATAGGGCTACTAAATACTAAGGGCTACCTTAGCGTTACATATTTAATTGTAGCACTATGTTTAGCAAATTCCGCCTGATGCCTGCACTGGTTGCACTGGCTTTCTTGATTAGTTCTTGTGGTAGTAATGCCCCTAAAGAAGCAAGGTTTATTCCAAAAGACGCTAGCGCTGTCTTAATCTTAGACCCCAAGAACATGGAAGACAAATTGGAAAAGTCTGGGATCAGTATGGATTCCTTGATCAACCGCCTCTTTAAAAGAAATGCCATGGATACATCAGAGAGATCCATGTTTCAATCCATTAAAGACAGTGCCGGCATGGACTGGAGTAATAAAGTGTTTTTATTTGCCTTACAAAATGGTAATGCCAATACGGGAAAGTCTACTGCAGTTAATTTGATTATGGGACTAAAAAGTGGCAACGAATTTGAAGCTTTTCTAAAAAAACAAACCAGTTTAGGAGATAAGAAAATCCAAAAAGATAAAGACTACAGCTACTTAGTAACTAGCTCTGAATCCATGATTGCATGGGATGAGAAAAACGTGATTGGAACCTTTTATCAAAATGAAGTAAAACCTTATTATGACACGGTTGCAATGAAATTTATAGTGCCTGAAAAAGGCAATACAGATTCTGCCATGCGTGCTGAAGTAAACAGGTATTTTACACAGAAAAAAGACGCTTCTCTGGCTAGCGTGGATGCATTTGGCAAAATGTTTAAGGATAAAGCTGATGGATATGCATTTGCAAGTACCAATAGTTATTTGAATGTATTGAGTGCCATGCCATTGCAATTACCCAAACTAGAAGAACTGGTTAAGGACAATTATATGGCTGCAACTTTGAGCTTTGAAGAAGGCAAAATAGTAGCTACCACCACTACTTATACCAATCCTTTTGTCAGCAACCTACTCAAAAGATACGCGGGACCCACTGTTAATCTTTCTTTGTTAGAACACTATCCATCAGAGAATATTAATATGATTATGATGGCTTCTTTTAACCCAGCCATTTTTGGTGGAATTCTCAAAGAATTAGAAGTAGAGGGTTTGGTTAACAGTTTTATGGATAAAACCGGATTTAGTGCTCAGGATCTCTATAAAACACTTAAAGGAGATATAGCAGTAGTGGTTTCTGATCTTGGCATGCCAGGCAAAGAAATTGGCGTTAAAAATGATTCAACCATTAGCGTGTCAAGAACACCAATAGGTAAAATGATTTTCACAGCCCCAGTTGGGGATACTGCCAGCTTTGCCAAAATCATGAACAAGGCCGTTGAGCTAGGATATTTTAGCAAACAAGGAACCACTTATAAAATCTCTTCTAAAATTCCTTCAATGGGTTTATACATGCAGGCTGATGAAAAGAATTTGATTGTTGCCAGCGATAGTCTAACATACGCTCAATATGTTTCCAACAAATCAAAAGCAGTAGTAGGGAATGATGCTTTAAACCTATTCAAAGGCAAGTCTACCGTTGCTTATTTTGATATTGCCAATACCATTAAAGGGTTTATGAATAGCACAGGTAGTAATTATCAAAATAGCATAAGCAGTGCCAAGAATATTTTGAAAGACGTGATTGCTACCACCGATAATTTTGAAGATGGTGCTGTTAAAGGCAAAATGGAAATTAGACTCAACAATGAAAAACAAAATAGTTTGGCAACCTTAACTGGGCTATTCACAGATATTGCTGTTGACATGCGTATGGCTGCCAAAAAAGAAAGTGAACAAAGCATGTTCCCTTCAGGAGTGCCTGCCATTATTCGTACCAATTAATGCCAGACCGGTTCATGGAAATTAGTTTGCAATCATTAATCCCTATTCCACTCAAAGACAGGAAACTGCATGAGCAGTCTGGTATTTGGAAGAAGAATTGTTTGTTTCACCAAGCAGAATGGATTAAGATTCAAGCTCCCAGTGGAACTGGTAAGACTAGTTTCCAACACATTTTGTATGGCATTCGTCATGATTATGAAGGTGCGGTCATGTATAACCACCAGAATCTGAAAGACTTTGATGAAGACGCATTGGCCAAATTGAGACAAGAGCAATTGTCTGTTATTTTTCAAGACTTGAAATTATTTGGCAACCTAACGGCATTAGAGAATATTGAATTAAAAAGATTGTTATCGCCTGGCTTTAGAACATCAGATTCTATTCAAGAAATGGCCAGCCTATTAGGTATTGATGGCATACTGCATCAGCCAGCTGCCATTTGCAGTTATGGCGAGCAACAAAGAATTGCTATTATTCGTGCTTTGATGCAACCCTTTGAGTGGTTGATTATGGATGAACCATTTAGTCATTTAGACGATGCTAATATTCAAAAAGCTGCATCACTCATAGCAAGCGAATGCAAGGCTAGGGGTGCCGGTCTAATCATTACTGACCTTGAAGCTGATAATCATTTCAATTACCAAAGAGTTTTGTATTTATAATCATCATCATGTTACATACACTACTTAGCAAACTCATTAAGAATAGTGCTGGCAAAACCCGGTTCTTGATGGCATTGGTAGGTATGTCAGTGGCTATTTTTTTAATTCTTACGGCTGTTCAGTTGCAGGTAAACTATTACCAACTTTTACACGCCAAAGACAACCAAGATAGCATCGCTAATTTTTTGGTGGTCAATAAAATTATGACGGATCAGAATATTGGATCTAGCAGTTTATCTGAAGAACAAATCAAGGATATACAGGCGCAACCCTTTGTAGAATCCCTTGGTAATATTGTACCTAGTAGATTTAAAGCCGCTATACAGAGTAATAGTGACCGTTTCCCTTTTTACACAGACATTGCATTTGAAAGTGTTCCTTCGGAATTTCTAGACATTACAACAAAGGATTGGACTTGGAATGAGCAATCCAATTATCTACCCATTATTGTTCCCAATCAGTTTTTAGATATCTATAATTTTCAGTTCTCAATTTCACAGAACCTACCACAATTAACCCCTGCTGTAGTTAAAATGCTGGTCTTTAAAGTAACTATTCAAAGCCCTAATGGGCCATTGAGTATGAACGGCAGAGTAGTAGGTTTAAGCAATAGAATTTCATCTATGTTGGTACCACAGTCATTTATGGAATGGGCCAACAAACGATTTGCCAATAGTCAAAGCGCCAATGCTTCTTCCAGAGTGGTTATTAGAACAAAAGACCCTGGAAACCCAATGCTGGTAAACTATTTAAAAGAAAAGGGGTTAACAACCGATGCTGACAAGACTAGGTTTAGCCGGTATAGACAAGTGGTGGATTTTGTGGTAAATATTTCTGGTATTACTGGCATTTTAATGCTGGCATTTGCCTTACTGATCTTTACCTTATTTATTCAATTAACTATTGCATCATGCAAAGACGAAATTGCCTTATTGGTATTGATGGGTAGTTCTCCCAAACAATTAAAACGTTTCTTGATGCGGCGTTTTTTTCCTCCCAATATTTGGATTGCATTAATTGGACTAATCTTAATCAGTGTTACACAATTCTGGCTTTATCAATTCTTGAAAGAAAAACAAATTTTCTTGTCTCCCTTTATTTCTGGATACACAGTTATGGCAGCAATAGGTATACTTTTAGTTATTGCTTACGTGAATCATCAGAGCATTAAAAAATGGTTACGCCAGAAAAAATAGTGTTAGCCTTTTAATATTCCTTCTACAAAATCAACAGAGAGTGGCTTGGTAATATAGTCAATGACCATGTCATAACTTCTAGCCCTATTTCTGTCATCATTGTCAATGCTGGAAGAAAGCATAATGACTTTTGACTTGGTATCAAACTTGGTGTATAAATTCAAAAAGTCCCATCCATTTTTTTCAGGGAAATTGATGTCTAAGAAAATCAAATAATCACCATCGTGATCACTGGTACGTAAAAAGTTGATAGCATCATCTGGATTGGTGAAAATCTCTATGGACATATCTTTGATGACCATTTGAATAATTTTCTTATTCAACATATTGGTCAATGCATCATCGTCTACCAAGAGTACTTTTTTGAATTTAGCCAGCACACCTGTGCTTTCAAAAAAGCTATCGTTTTGATTAAAAGACAACTTATGATTAATCTTGAAAATACTACTATTGATAATCTGAATAGACTGTTTGGCTTCTGCCAATAATACCTGTCTTTCATTCTCATCTATGAACTTATTATCCACTAGTTGGATAATGGATTGAATCTTTGCATATTCATGACGCAATTCATGAGAAGTGATAAAAGATAGTTCTCTAAGTGTATTAATGTTGCGCTGCTTATGCAATTCATATTTGCGTTTTTCAGACATGTCTTGGGCCATGGCCAGCAACTGCTTAGCCCCATTTTCAACCTGTTTGAATATAGAAATTCTAACCAGATAATACGTGTAGGTATCTGTGCTAGTTTTAATCCTGAGTTCCATACTTGCAACCTCGTGTTCCTGTAATTGGTTCACTTTGGTTTCCATATCATCAATCAAGGAAAGATCATCTGCATGAATCAACTGTTTAAGTTGTTCAATGCCAATATCTTCAGTGGAATTTTCTGATAACCCAACCATTTTGTTCATGGCTGGGTTGCGCATTTGTATGGTTCCAGAAGCTAGGTCATAAACAAAAACCAAGTCCATTAGGTGCTTGAAAACCGACTCTAACAATAGTGCCTTTTCTTCCAGGCTGTTCTTTTCTAAATTGATTGCGTTCATTAATTGAGCTTTATGGGGGGATGCGCTTTGAATGGACCTAAAATTACACTAAGCATTGGTAGTTTTTCCAGTTAAAACACCGTTTTTTCAAAGGTGTTTTTCCCGGAGAAAATAAAATAGAATCTTAATCTATAGTCTAAAACGCCTGTAAACATAGGTGTTTCCACCATTTTAGCTACCGTGAAAACACCGAATTTTCAAAAATAGGCTTTTTTTAAGTGATTGATTATCAGCATTATATTTATTTTTCAACAATTTGTAGTTTATTTACGACACTATATTTTAGAATAGGGCGTTATCTTAGTGCAATCATTTAAAAAAGAAGTTTATGAAAAAACTATCCTTAATTGGCAAAGTTGCTGTAACCATGTCGCTGGTAGTGTGCTTAATGGCTTGCCAGAAAGAACAGGATGCAACCGTTCAATCAACTGACGAAAATATTATACAGAACGCGGCTGGTACTGGCAAACCTGATGGAAGTATTGACCGTGATGATGCCGAAGACTTGGCAGAATCATTCAAAAAATCTGGAAATGGTGGAACAGAATATGTTGCCTTCAAAATCAAAGACGTTCAGAAATTTTTGAATAACCTTCAGGCAAAATACAAATCTGATGTTGTTTATGTAAACTTAGGAGTTTATACAGAAAAAACTGCTCCTAGTAAGAATATGGTTGGTAGAACAACTGTCTTCTTTAGCGGAAACAACAAAAAGAAATCTTTGGGCGGCATTGTTAAAACCAATGATTTGGCTGAACTTGATTTCTCTGATTACCTAAACCACGGTCAAGTTTATCCATAAACGAGCTTTTGATGTCGATAGACTTCTACTTCGAGATGTTCAGTCTCGGAACTGCAATATTTTGTTATACAGCACTGAAACAATCAAGAATGGTATATTTTATACCATTCTTGTTGCTTACAGTAATCGTAGAATTTATTGGATACTTGGCAATTGTTTATGAAATAAATTACAAAAACTATTGGCTGTACAATGTATTCAATACTATTGAGTTCATGTTTTACGCCTTTATGTTTGCGCAACACTTTCAATTGCCAATTTTAAAAAAATTGGCTTACTCTTTCTTGCCACTTCTAATTCTATTTTCTGCCAATAATTATATTAATCTTCAAGGGACAGATCGTTTCCACACCTACACCTTATTATTTGGATCTTTTTTCATGGTCTTTTTTTGTTGTTGCTACTTTTATGAATGGGTGTTACCTGAACAAATTACTCAAAACCTTGTAAGGCAACCATTTTTTTGGATTTGTGTTGGTTTACTGTTGTTTTATTTAGGTTCAGTTATTATCAATGCGCTATATGAATACTTAAGAAGCAGCGATATGATCCAGGAAGGAAAAAGAATTTATGTATTCATCAACCGCAGCTTGAATATCATTTTATATACTTCGTTTAGTATTTCATTTCTTATATGCCGAAAGAACAGGAAGGAATCCTTGTCACAATTGTAGTTGCATCGGTATTTTTTGTACTGATTGGTATTTTCTTTTTAATCCTAATTTTTTTCTTCCTCCGCAGACAAAGGAAGTATAAAATGGAAAAGGAAGAGATGCGAAATCGTTTTGAGCAAACCCTACTCAAAACTCAGTTAGAGATTCAAGAACATACTTTTAATTATATTAGTCAGGAAATACATGACAATATTGGTCAAATCCTTAGCCTAGTTAGAATCAATTTAAATGTACTAGCAGAGAACTTACCCGATGTTCATTTTGAGAAAACAGATGAATTGCTAGGTAAAGTAATCCGAGACTTAAGAACCCTTAGTCATAACCTGAATAGTAACCGACTACAAGAAATTGGCATAGTAGAAGGATTAAAATCTTTGTTGCAACAATTAGAAAAAACAGGGAAATATAGTACTGAATTCAATGCGCCTATAAGCTCCCTTTCCTTTGTTAACAAAGACAATAGCTTGATTTTATATAGAATGGTGCAAGAAGTATTGAATAATATTATCAAACACGCTCAAGCCAGTAAAATAGTCATAGACATTGAAGCCAAGGGATCACAATGTCACTTATTAAAAATATCTGATAACGGAAGGGGCTTTGATACCAGTAAACTTCAGGAAAATAAGACTGGAATAGGTTTACAGAATATTTTTACTAGAGCAAAAATGATTAATTCATCTGTGAGTATTAAAAGTAGTGAGCAAGAAGGAACTACTATTGTATTTGAAATAAACAATCAACCCCTACTCAAATGACCACTGTAGCATTAGTTGACGATCATGAATTATTGCGTTCCGGTCTAGCCTCCATTGTAAATACCTTTGAAGGATTTAAGGTTGTCATGGAAGCAGATAACGGAAAAGTTTTCATTACTAATATGAAGGGGAAACCAGCACCAGATATAGTTCTACTTGATATTACTATGCCTGTTATGGATGGATACGAAACAGCTGGTTGGATAAAGAATAATTTACCAGACACCAAAGTGCTGGTATTGAGTATGCTAGAAAATGATGGTGCCATTATTCGGATGTTGAAAAATGGAGCAAGAGGGTATATTTTAAAAGACAGTAATCCAAAGATTTTCAGGTCTGCCTTAAATAATATTAGAGATACGGGGTACTTTATCAATGACCTGGTTAGCAACAAATTGATGCATTATATTAATCAGGACGAAACTACAGAAATGCAGGTTTTACCACTGCAGCATTTGAGTGATAATGAACTCTGCTTTTTGAAACTTATTTGCACCGACAAAACCTATAAGGAAATAGCAGAAGACATGAATCTAAGCCCTAGAACCATTGATACTTATAGGGATAATCTGTTTAAGAAATTGCAAATCAAAACCAGAACTGGCTTGGCCATATTTGCCATAAGGAATGGATTGATAGATATGTAATAACCCTTCTGAAAAGGGTATTTACCCAGGAAAAATAGATTTTATAAATTCAAAAGAAAGGGGCTTGGTTACATAATCCAAGACCAATGGATGTGATTTTGCCTTTCGCTGGTCTCCGGTATCGATACTTGAAGACAACATTATAATTTTACTGGGCTTTTTAAATAATTGATAGGCATCTAGAAAGTCCCATCCATTTTTTCCTGGAAAATTAATGTCTAATAGGATTAAGCATCCACCATCTTTATCCGACTCTTTTAAAAAATCCAGCGCGTCATCAACGTCTAAAAATACGTCTACTGGCATGTTTGGATTAACTGACTGTATCAGTTTACGATTCAGCATATTGGTTAATGCATCATCATCCACCAAAACAATTCGGTTGAACGATGTAGACATCGTATGGGCTAACTTTTCAGTCATCATTGGTTGTGTTAACAAATCAAATATTTCAAACCCGCAACTTTTCAGTTTTGGGAAATGGATCTAGTTAAGAAATCCCCTCCTGGAAAGGAAGGGATTTCATTGTTGATGGGGAGCACCCCTAATTGCTACACCATCAATTTACTGGCTTCTGACTTTATCAGTTTGTTGGTTAGCTTCCCAAAACCGATTTGTTATAAAAGTCTTCTATCCAGCAACTTTGTTTGCGCTTGGCACTTAATTTTTTTCTAATAAACGTTGTTGATGTTGGAAAGAAATGATTCCTAGTGCTAGACGCGCTTGAATAAAACTGATGTTTCTAGTTGACATACTGTTAGGGGTTATAGATATTTAATTGCTTTGCTATTCTTCACTTAAAGCATTACTGTAAAGTTGCATCATGGCATTTGCAGCTATTGTAACAAGAGACAGGAATCTTTTGTAGGTTTTTTCCTACAAAAATCCTGCGGTTTGCTGCATTGCTTAACTTTATTCCATGCGCGGTTTATTCCATAGCAAATTCAGTAATGTTCAGATGGCCATTCCTGCCATCAAAAGCTTGTTCCTGCTGACTTTCACGGGATGTATCAGCATTGGCAATAGTCTTGCACAAGGAAATAGGATTCCTCCCGTTGGACAGTGGCGTGAGCATTTAAGTTATAGACAGGCCCTGCAAGTTGTAAAAGGGGATCAGCTATACTGTGCCAGCAATAATGCAGTTTTCAGTGTTAGCCAAGATGGTAGTTTGAATAGGTATAGCAAGATGAATGGCTTGAACGACCTTGATATTAGCAGCATTGGTTGGGACCAAGAAAGCCAGCAATTGGTTGTGGCATATTCAAATAGCAATTTGGACCTTTTAAAAGGCAGCATTGTCAAAAATATTGGTGATATCAAACGCTCCACCATTGCAGGCAATAAACGCATTGCCAGTATCTTTTGCAGAAATGGCTTTGCTTATCTGAGTACTGGTTTGGGGATAGTGATTGCTGACTTAGGTAAATATGAAATCAAAGACAGTTGGTTCTTGGGTAAAAATGGTGCCCAAGTTTCCGTCTTTTCATTTACAGCTGATGCTACTGATTTTTATGCTGCTACTGAAGAAGGGTTAAAAAAAGCGGCAATAACTGATCCCAATTTATCCAATAGTAATAATTGGCGCATACTGGGTGCTGCTAATGGTTTGAATACAGGGGCTGTTCAACAGGTATTAACCCTTAATAATAAAATATTGGTTGTCAAAAATGATAGCCTGTTCTTGCAAAACAATGGGATATTCAGTTTATTCTATACTGACAAAGATTGGCCCATTATCAATGCAACAGTAAGTGGCAATAGTTTACAAATCTGTCAAAGAAAATCCAGCGGAGCTTCTAGGGTATTGGTTTTGAATGAAACGGGTAGTGTCCTGCAAAATTTATCCAAACCTGCCGTGATCAGCTTCCCAAAAAATGCCATTCAAGATGGATCAGCTATTTGGATTGCGGATCTATTTGGAGGTTTGTCCAAATTTGAAAACGGTACTTCAGAACAATACCTTCCCAATGGCCCATTGGGGGTTGCCACGGGCGATTTGGTTTTCCAATCAGAACATTTGTATGCAGCCGCTGGTTCCGTGAACGATGCTTGGAATTACCAATACAATAGAAATGGGGTCTATGATTACCAAGACGATTCTTGGGGTTTTAAAGGCTATTTTAACCAGCCTATTTTGGATTCGGTCTTAGACTTTGTTAGCCTAGCAATTGACCCTAGAGATGGCGCTGTGTGGGCAGGATCCTATGGTGGTGGGCTGGTGCGTTTTAAAGAAAATATAACCACTGTTTATAAACAGAAAAATAGCAGTTTACAAGCTGCTTTGGGTGATCCCAATAGTTATCGTGTGTCTGGATTGGCTTTTGACCAAGCTGGCAATCTTTGGGTGGCCAATTATGGTGCAGCTCAAAATATACAAGTGCGTAAAAAAGATAGTAGTTGGGTTTCTATTAGGGTTCCTTTCTCTCATACTGAAAATGCCCTTAGTCAAATAATGGTAGACCAAGAACAACAGATCTGGTTGATTAGCCCCAAGGGCAATGGAATCTTTTGTTATCAACCAGGGAACAGTATTGACGCTACCAGTGACGATAGATGGAAAAATTACTTAGCTGGATCTGGCAATGGCAATTTACCTAGTAACAACGTTCGTTGCATGGCTATGGACAAAAATGGCTTTATCTGGGTAGGCACTGATAAGGGCATTGGAATAATTCAGTGTAGCAATGAGGTTTTTGGCAATGGTTGTGAAGCCCTGCTGCCAGTAGTACAACAAGATAGATTTGCGGGTTTGTTATTTCAGGATGAAGACGTGCAATCCATTGTCGTAGATGGTGCCAATAGAAAATGGGTGGGCACCAAGAATGGCTTATGGCTTTTATCGCCCGAAGGGGATAAGATTATTTACCGCTTTACACAAGACAATAGTCCACTCTTGGGTAATGACATAAAAAAACTGGCCATCAACAGTATTACTGGAGAACTATTTATTGCTAGCACAAATGGCATCTGTAGTTTCAGAAGTACGGCCACCGAGGGAGGCAACTCCCAAGAAAATGTATTGGTATTTCCCAACCCTGTTCCTGCAGGTTATAACGGAACCATTGCCATACGCGGATTATCTAACAATGCCCTAGTAAAAATTACCGAACTCAGTGGTCAATTGGTTTACCAAACAAGGGCCTTAGGTGGTCAAGCCATTTGGGACGGCAAACATTATACTGGAAGCAAAGCAGCCAGTGGGGTTTACTTAGTCATTGTCAGAGACGATACTGGCAAAGAAAAAATAGCTACTAAAATAGTCATCCTCTCTGGACGTTAATCATCATCCTTATCCGCCTTTTTTCCTTCTTTGTAAAAAGCCGCACGCTTTGGTCCAGGGAATGGCACATTGTCTCCTTTAATACCATGCCATAAAACATAATTGAATTCTAAATCAGGCACAGCGTCTTCCTTGGCCAAATTGAATTTTTCACTTCTGCGTTGCCATTCATTCATGGCCGTATTTTTGTCATTAAAATCAACCTTATTCTTGAGTGCCGTAAATCCAGTTGCATTGGGTTGGCTGGTAAAGCAACGCCAAAGTGGAGTTGCAGCTGCATCGTATTGACTCATGGGTGGAATACCCAAAATTAATTCCATGGTTCTTAATACAGAAGAGGTAGAATACATGGTATGGTCTACAAATCCTCTTTTTACATATCCGCCTGCAACATAAACTGGGCTTCTGTGAGCGTCTACATGGTCAGCTCCGTTTTGTGCATCATCTTCTAAAATAAAGACTGCACTCTCTTTCCAAATAGGACTCTTACTCAAATACTCTACAAACATTCCCACAGCCAAATCATTATCAGCAACGTGTGCAAAAGGCGTTGGTCTTCCTTTTTTCATACCCTCTGTATGGTCATTACAAAAACGCAAACTATTAAAACTTGGAACAGCACCCGCTGCCAATAAAGAATCAAATTCACGCTTCCACTGATTAAACCTAGTTGTGTCTCTCACTTCATGTGTATAGCTGGTAAAATAAGGACAAAAATGATTTTTCAACACTGGAATATTGGCTTTGCCATTGTCAGCAAATTCTCCATAAGTCCTAAATGACACACCAGCTTTTTTGCAATGATCCCAAATAAATCCGCCCTTGTTATTGGCTACAGGTCTATTACCTTCTGAATCATAAGTTCCACCCCTATTCCCATAACTGCTTACCCAGTTCTTTTCCAAATAATCCGTAGCATAAGCACCCATACTCCAATTATGACCATCGGCACTTACTTCTCCATCTACATAAAAGTTATCTAACAGAACAAATTGCTTTACCAAGGCGTGCTGATTGGGTGTTACTTTTTCTCCAAACAAAACCAAAGAAGGATCACCATTTCCTTCTTTTACATCGCCCAAGACCTGGTCATAGGTTCTATTCTCTTTGATAATATAAAACACGTATTTGATAGGACTTGCCGCACCCACTTTTCTAGGAATAGGATTGCCCTCTTCTCCAACAGCAAGAGTTTCCTGTTCTTTTTTATAAGGGACATTTTTATATACTTGTTGTGAATACAATGCTAACTGAGCTTCATTTGGGGTTTCAATGATACTAAGGGTTCCCTTAAATAATCCACCTATATACTGAACACCAACAGGTCTATTAGGATCTCCTTGCTGATAGACTACTTCTTGTTTGCCAACATAAGGGCTTGGGCCATAAGGATTGGCCATTGAAGAAAAACCTTTGCCATTACTCACCAAGATTTTCTTACCCAAGACTTTTACATTGGTGGGATACCAACCTACAGGAATAAATCCCTTACTCTTACTGGCGCCTTGTTTACTTACGTCAAAAACACTCAAACAGTTATTGTCTGCATTGGCAATATAAATGGTTTTCTCGTCTGCACTCAGCGCCAACCCATTGGTAGTTGAACCATTGGGCGCATCAGGATACAACGCAGCGTTTAGGGTTTCAACTACTTTTCTGTTTTTCACATCTATCACAGAAACAGAGTTGTCATTGCTATTGGCAACATAGGCCAAATTGCCTTTTTTATTTAAACAGATTTCATTGGGATTATCGCCAACTGGAATATTGCTGACAATATTGTTTTTTTCGGTATCAAACACATAGAGCTTGTCACAACCCCAACAGCTGATATACAATTCTTTTTTATCTGGGGATAATACACAGGCATAAGCTTCTCCGTCTAACTGGTATTGTTGGTGGGTCTTGGTTTGTAAGTCTACGGTATAGAGTGATTTACTGTCTCTTGAAACAACATACAATTTATTAACAGCATCATCCAATGCAATTCCAGAAGGTCCAATTTTATTGGGCCATCTTTTTCCAAGAACAATACTGTCTTGCAATACCAATTTCTTGTTTTGAATGGCATATTTTAAAATCCAGTTATCGTGCCCACCCGCCGCATACAAAAATTTCTCATCGGCACTAAATGCCAAGCCATACCAACTCTTGGCAATGACTACAGAGTCTAATAATTGTTCTTTCTGTGGGTCAATTAGCTGTATACTTTGAACCCCTTGTCCATTATTGGTTACAGCAAGTAATTTGCCAGACTTACTCAGGATCATATTCAATGGCAGGTCTCCTAAAGACATGCTTCTGCCAACTGGTGTAAGACTCCATCCATTGGGCAAACGCACAGATTTGGCTTGCATTTGATCCAGACTTTGTGCATTTACTTGGCCGATAGTTAATAGGGCAAATACAAGGATGATCTTGCTAACTAATTTCATGGGAGCTATTTAAGAAGTCTAAGATACAAAAGCCTTTTACCAAAAGCATCAGATAACAGAAACATCACATACTTATCAAAAACGGGATTGGTGTCCGGGCAAGTATTTGAGCAGTCTTTTGCGGAATTTGTGGTAGTCTACGGTAATGGTATGTCTAGGCGTTTGAATTTGGTCAAAATCAGGATGCTTCAATTCTTCTTGAATCTTTGATGCTATATTCTTTGGACGAGTCCACTGACCACTCAATTCTCTTGCCATGATTTTGGATTGCAATTCCGACCCAGGCCAGATACAACCCAAGGGTTGAAACAACCCAATAAAATACAAATTCTCTATTGTGGGGTGCATCATGCGCAACCATAATGGCACAGCTCCTTCAGAATAATCAATCAGGTTTTTATTGAAAAAGGGATGAACAATCTGATAACCGGTACAGGCTACTATAGAATCATATTCACCCTTGCTGCCATCCACAAAGTGAACGGTATTCCCTTCTAATTTTGCGATGTCTTTTCTAGGTTTGATTTTTCCATGACGAATGCTGAAAAACAAATCTTCATTCACCGTTGGGTGGTGAGATCCCAATGGAGCTTCTGGATTAGGTAAACCATATAATTCATTTTTACCATTGCGCAAACGCAGGCTTAACGCCGATACTTTCTGCCAGATGGTTCTGGGTAACCAATTGATTTTGGAACTAAATACATCGGCCGGCTGTCCCATCATAAACTTGGGTACAATCCAGTATCCCCTTCTCCAACTCATGTCTACACTACTGGCTACCCTACTACTTTCTACCGCCACGTCACAAGCAGAATTGCCACCTCCAATTACCAAGACTCTTTTGTTAGCAAATCTGCTAAAACGTTTCACCACATGTGAATGAATAAACTCCCCATTAAACGCTCCAGGATATTCAGGCATTCTAGGTTGCCAATGGTGTCCATTGCAAACGGCTAAGGCATCAAATACACGGGTACTGGATGCTCCAAATTTTTCAATAGTGACAACCCATTTACCATCCGCACTGCGTTCACAAGACTTGACTAGGGTTTGAAATTGAATATGGGGATAGAGATTAAACTCACGGGCATAAGCCTGAAAATAATTTGCTAGATGTTTGTGGCCGGGGTAATCCGGATAGTCTTCCGGCATAGAAAAATCATCGTACTGACTAAATGCTTTGGAAGAAATAATATGCGTGGTTTCAAAGACAGAGGAATGACTTTCTTCTTCTGTAAACACCCAGTTGCCACCTACTTCTTTGCCAAAATCATAAACCGTTACTTGTAACCCTGCGTCTAAGAGGTTCTTGGCCGCAGTAATGCCAGAAGGACCAGCCCCTATTACACAAACCTCTTGACTCATGCTTCTAAGGATTATTGTTTCTTAAATTCAAAACTGCGAATCACTTTGAATTTCTGAGCACCATTTTCTCCCGGAATTACTCGGTACTGCAGTTGACGCATCATACCAGAGGGTTCATATTTGGTACTATCTACCTGTTGGTAAATAGGAAATCTGCGCATTAGGTTTCCTTCAATCAAAGAAAATTCATCAAAGCCTTTGTATCCTGTTCTTAGTTTTGGATCATCCATAATATCAGGAAAACCAATTGGTCCAATGGTTTCATTTTTTTCAGAATAAATGCCAATCACTTTTCCAAAATTGGCTTCTGCTCCTGTAAAAATATACATGACTAAGTCAGGAAATCCATCGTTGTTTAGGTCATCGGTTTCTGCAGATTTGATTCTACCCTTGATTTCAAAACTCACTTCTCGCGCTTCTTTTTCAAATCCAACGGGTGTAATGGTTACCGTATTTTTCTCAGGGTTCTTGTTATTGCAATAAACACGATAACCAGCTTTGGTCACTTTTAAAGTGGAATCATATTTTTTAAACTGTGCATCAGAGCTCAAACAAAAGCCCACCAATAGTAGCAAACAAAGAAGGGTTCTTTTCAACAACATAGTTTTAAATTAAGCGGGCTTCAAGATAGCTATTTTGCTACATATTTCTCCGATACTGTCCTCCTACTTGGTACAAAGCATGGGTAATCTGCCCTAAAGAACAATATTTAACCGTTTCCATTAAAGCTTCAAAGAGGTTGCCATTTTGCAATGCCACCGTTTTGAGTTGTTCCAATGCGGCCTGATTTTTGGCGGCATTGCGTTTCCAAAACAATTGCAAATTTTGAATTTGTTGTTCTTTTTCTTCGGTGGTGGAACGGATAACCTCTCCGGGCAAGATGGTGGGACTTCCTTTTTTGTTTAAGAAGGTATTTACACCAACAATAGGTAATTCACCCGTATGTTTCAGTGTCTCATAATGCAGGCTTTCTTCCTGAATTTTGTTTCGCTGATACATTCTTTCCATGGCTCCCAAAACGCCACCCCTTTCTGTAATGCGATCAAATTCTAGGAGCACGGCTTCTTCAACCAAGTCTGTTAGTTCTTCAATTAAGAAACTTCCTTGATTGGGGTTCTCACTTTTGGCAGTACCCAATTCTCTGTTGATGATTAATTGAATAGCCATGGCCCTACGCACACTTTCTTCTGTTGGCGTTGTAATGGCTTCGTCATAGGCATTGGTATGCAAACTATTACAGTTGTCATAAATGGCATAGAGTGCTTGTAGTGTTGTGCGGATATCATTAAAGTCAATCTCTTGCGCATGCAAACTTCGGCCCGAGGTTTGAATATGGTATTTGAGTTTTTGAGAGCGGTCATTCCCTTTGTACAATTGTTTCATGGCTTTGGCCCAGATTCTTCTGGCAACTCGGCCAATCACGCTATATTCTGCGTCCATTCCATTGCTAAAGAAGAAAGATAGGTTGGGGGCAAAGTCATCAATATGCATACCCCTGCTTAAGTAATATTCCACATAAGTAAAACCATTACTCAAAGTAAATGCTAATTGGGTAATGGGGTTAGCACCTGCTTCTGCAATATGATAACCGCTAATACTTACACTGTAAAAATTGCGGATCTTTTGTTCAATAAAATAGGACTGCACATCGCCCATTAATTTAAGTGCAAACTCTGTAGAGAATATACAAGTGTTTTGAGCCTGGTCTTCTTTTAAAATATCGGCCTGTACCGTTCCCCTTACTTGGGTCAGCGCTTGGGCTTTTAATTGTTGGTAGACATCTGCAGGAAGCACTTCATCACCACTTACACCAAGTAGCTTTAAACCCAATCCATTATTACCTTCTGGCAATCTTTCAGGAGAAGCAGGGTTATAATAAATGGGTCTTGGACTATTCTTGAATTTTTGTTCTAGATAGGTTTCAACCTGGGGCCATAACTGATGTTCCGTAATATATTTTTCACAGAGTTGGTCAATGGCGGCATTCATAAAAAAGGCCAATACAATCGGTGCAGGACCATTAATGGTCATACTCACAGATGTCTTGGGATCACATAGGTCAAAACCACTATAGAGTTTTTTGGCGTCATCCACTGTGGCAATACTCACCCCACTGTTTCCCACTTTGCCATAGATATCAGGTCTTGGCGCAGGATCTTCTCCATAAAGGGTTACACTATCAAAAGCGGTAGACAACCTGATGGCTGGTTGACCCAAGGAAACATAGTGAAAACGTTTATTGGTTCTTTCAGGACCACCCTCTCCTGCAAACATGCGGGTTGGGTCTTCGCCTTGCCTTTTTAATTCAAACACCCCTGCGGTATAGGGGAATTCACCAGGCACATTTTCTTGTAATTGCCATTTGAGTAAATCGCCCCAGTCTTGGTACTTGGGTAAGGTAATCTTGGGTATTCTAGTACCACTTAAGGATTGTCCAGTTAAAGCTAGTTTGAGGGTTTTATCTCTCACCTGATATTCTAAATAATCAGCTTTGTATTTTTTAACCACCGCCGGCCAACCCTGAATCAGTGCTTTATTAGACACGTCAATTTTAGCAGCAATATGGTTTTTCAAATTCTCTAAAAATGCCAATTGGTCTGCTTGGTTAAAAGACTTTTCTGCCATCATGGTTTTGATGGTTCCTTCAATTTGATAAAGTTTAGAAGCTAATGCCGATTGTTCTTTCACCCATGTATCATATTCTCTATTCTTATCAGCAATCTCGGTTAAATACCTAACGCGTTTAGGAGGAATAATTTGAGACTGGGTAGTGGTAGCATGTTCTCTGTCTTGTTTGAACAAGACGGTACTAGTTGCGCCAAAACTCAATCCAGTCTTGGCTTCCAATACAGTGACCACCCTTTCAAATAATTCATTGACACCACTGTCGTTGAACTGAGAAGCAATGGTACCTACAATGGGTAATTCGCTGTCTTTGGCCGTCCAGAGATGGTGGTTGCGTTTGAATTGTTTGCGAACATCGTGCAATGCATCTAATGCTCCAGCTTTGTCAAATTTATTAATGCAAACCAGGTCTGCATAGTCTAACATATTGATCTTCTCTAGTTGTGAAGCTGCACCATACTCTGGAGTCATCACATACAAACTAGCATCGCAATAATCCAAGATACTGGCATCACTTTGTCCAACCCCAGCAGTTTCTAAAATGATCAAATCAAAGTCCATGGCTTTGCAAGCATCAATGGCTTCCTGCAAATAAGCGCTCAGGGCCGTATTATCATCTCGGGTGGCCATGCTACGCATATAGGCCCTGGGATGAGAAATGGCATTCATCCTGATCCTATCGCCCAATAGGGCACCCCCTGTTTTTTTCTTGGATGGGTCTACAGAAACTACTGCAATGGTTTTGTTGTCATAATAGTGTAGGAACCTACGCAGCATTTCATCTGTTACAGAACTCTTTCCTGCGCCACCGGTTCCGGTAATGCCCAAGACAGGTATTTTTTTATCTGTCTGTTCTAATGAATCACCAGACGGTACCGCATTTTCTGCATTGCTAATTTGGCGGGCAATTTTGCGAATATCCTTTGCCTGATCCATGCTCATGGGTTTGGCCAAATTGGCTTTTGCAGGTAGTGCAAAATCACAATGTTTGATCAGGTCTTCAATCATGCCTTCTAGCCCCATTTGTCTACCATCGTCCGGGCTATAAATACGTGTAATCCCGTATTGGTGCAGTAACCTAATTTCTTCAGGTAGAATAGTTCCCCCACCACCGCCAAAAATTTTAATATGCCCGCATCCATTCTGGTCAAGCAAGTCTTTCATGTATTGAAAAAACTCAACATGCCCTCCTTGATAAGAGGTAATGGCAATGCCCTGCGCATCTTCTTCAATGGCGCATTCTACAATTTCTAAAACACTTCTATTATGTCCTAAATGGATAATTTCTGCACCCTTGCTTTGCAAAATCCGGCGCATGATATTAATGGCGGCATCGTGCCCGTCAAAAAGGCTGGCGGCTGTTACAATCCTAATCTTATGCTGTGGGGTATATGACATTACTGTAATTCTTGAACCCCAAAAATACAGGATTGCAACCAATAGTTAACGGCCGTTAGTTTTTATTCAATATCCTTAACAGGTTTCTGTAACATTAATCCTCCCATCATAATAAGCGCACAAAGAATAATTACTTGAATAATTAAGGATTTATTAGCAATTCCTGTTACCTGCGTGGCGGGGATGGATAAGAATAGTAAGATTGTAATCAACCCTCTTGGGGCTAGAAATAACAAAGGGCTGGCGCGATAGCCAAAGAGCTTTAAACAAAGCCATCTGATTAAAAAAATAGCTGCCACAATGCCAATGGCCCAGCTGATGGTAGCCAGATTGAGCAACTCTTTTGTTTCAATTAAAAAACCAAAAAGCAAAAAGAATAAGGACCGAATCATGAAAGTAATTTCAGTGATTAGTTCTTTGAATTTATTTACTTCTTCTTGTAGATTTTCGGTTTTTAATTTTTGTATAAATTTCAAATGTTTTAATTCATCTACATTACCCAAAAACAAACCAAACAACAAAATGAAAATCAAAGAAGGCAGGTGAAAGGTTTTAGAAATAGCATAAATCAGTACTACCATGAGCATGATGGGTACAAATTTTATATGGTGCTTGATATTACCCAATAAATAAGACAATAAGAGTGTGCTTACCAAACTAATGATCAGGATCAAGAACAATTGTAAAAAGAATTCTCCATAAGAAGCTGCTGTAAATTCATCATTCAAAGCCACAAAATTGAACAGGATTACCCCAAAAATATCTGACAAACTACTTTCATAAGTAACAAACTCTTTTTGATCAGACATTAAATTTCTAGCACTTGGAATGGCAATAGCACTGCTGATCACCGCAAAGGGAATGGCATTGACCAAGCCAATTTTAAAACCTGTATGGCCAAAATAATCAAAAGCCCATGCTAGTCCTGCGCTAAAAAGCAGCATGGGTATTAATGCTATCAGTGAAGATTTTCCCACCAAGGGTAATTTAGAACGATTGATCTCTAATTCCAATGACCCCTCCAGCACAATCAAGATTAATCCCACTGTACCTAATAATGGCAAAATGGGATTTAGGTTATGTTCTTGAAAACCCAAAAATGAGGAAGCCTGTTTTACACCCCAACCCAAGGCAATTAATAAAATGACCGTAGGAATCCTAGTCTTAGCAGCACTGAGGTCAAAAACATAACTCAGCAATAGTAATACACAAAGAGAAATAATAATAGACATGATTAGGGTTTTTCAATTCCTTTGGCAAAGAACCAATTTAAGTTGATCCAAATAATCCAAATAAGAACAGATGCAAAACTAATTTTCTGAACAAGGGGAAGATACTTAATTAAACTAGGATCATAATAGAGCCAATTATTGATAAGCACCAACAGCAAATTGAATAAACCAAATACAAAAATGGCCTTCAGTTTATGTTGATACAAAACCCACATGCTTGTCAAAATGGCTATCAAACCAAATAGTGATGCGGTATTGGTGATCACATCATGATTGTATTTGGTAAATAAAAAACAAGCTATTATCATGGAGCCGACCCCAGTTATTCTAATGATCTTAGTCTGAATTTTGCTCAATGACAAATAATTGGGAAAGCTCCACCAGAACAAAGCAAGTGATAATGCTAATACTACTAATGAAGCAAGGGCAAATGGTTGACCCAGATTTGGTTTGCCATTGATAGCCGTTTCATTCAATAAATTACAGAAATAGTTATTCATCCAACTGAACCCAATGCTTTGTGGATCTGCTTGTGATCCCCCAGGGTATTGCCAACTGGCTAAAATATACAATGAAACAAAGGCAATAATCCCCACAATGGGCATGATTAATGGGTACTTGCTATTGTTTTTATTAGGGGTATCAACTACTTTGTTCATAAGAGAATTCTATAGACAATTTAGTCTATATCTGATTGTGGTTAAACGCTATCTGCTAGAAAACTTTCGTTATTTTTATGCTTTAACTCTTTACTATGTCATTCTCCGTTCATATAGACCATTCACAAGCGGCACCTGTTATTACGCTTAGAGACGCAACCAGTAAAACGGAAGCCCAGATTTATGCTTTTGGGGCTTTGTTAAATGAGTTTAGCATGGTAGTGGGAACCAAAAAAACCAATGTGGTTGCAGGTTTTGAATCTGTTGAAGAAGCACAAAACAATATTACCAATGGGTTCAAAAGTGCCAAGCTTTCTCCATTTGTATGCCGTATGAGAGAAGGAAAATATGTTTGGGATGATGACCATTTTCAAGTAAAGAAATTCTTCTTAGCCAACCATGCCATTCATGGTATTTTGTATGATGCCATTTATGAGATTAGGTATACAGAAGCCAATATGCTTCATGCCAAAGTTGAAATGGATTATAGTTATCCTGGCAATATTGCTGGCTATCCTTTTCCTTTTTTGATACAAGTTCAGTGGACCTTGGAAAAGGGTAACCAACTAAGTGTAGAAACTTCAGTGACCAATGCCAGCCCTTCCAATATTCCGCTAAGCGATGGATGGCACCCTTATTTTAATTTAGGAGGCAGTGTTGATGATTGTAACATAGTTTTCAGCAGTAACCAACAATTGGAATTTGATGCAGATTTATTGCCCACAGGCCAACTCATTGAAGACAATAGATTTGTTCAAGGCGCCAGTTTGAATGGCATATTTCTGGACAATTGTTTTGAACTAGACAAGACATTGAAACAGCCCTATTGTACGCTGTCAAATCAATCTTTGGCATTAACCATTGAGCCAGAAAGCAGTTATCCCTATTTGCAAATTTATACGCCACCAACCAGGGATATGATTGCCATTGAAAACCTGAGTTCCGCGCCTGACGCTTTTAATAATAAAATGGGGCTCCAGACCCTGGAACCCCATACTACAAAGGTTTTCAAAACAACCTATACTATTCGGAAATTATAATTTCTCTAAGGCGGTCATACTAATTTCTACATTTACACCCCTTGGCAAACCTTTTACAGCTACGGTTTCTCTTGCAGGAAAATCACGTGTAAAGTATGTGCCATATACCGCATTTACTTGCGCAAACAAAGACATGTCGCTCAAGAAAATGGTGGTTTTAACCACGTGTTCAAAACTGATTTTTGCCTCTGCCAAAACCGCTGCAATATTCTTCATTACTTGGTGGGTTTCTGCTTCCAAACTTGATTGTTCTAATTCTCCAGTCTCAGGTACAAATGCTACTTGTCCGCTTAAAAACACAAAGCCATTGGCTCTTACTGCTTGGCTATATGGCCCAATGGGTGAAGGGGCTTTTTCTGTATTGATCACTTGTTTTGGCATAATAATTCTTTTATGGCGGCAAATTGATGCATTTCCTTGAACCAGCCAACCTAAATTTGCAATTCATTCAGCTACATGCAAATTTTAGTTAAAGCAAATAGTAGTCAAAAAAACAGCTTTGCCGCATTACCCATTGCTGCCCATGCCAGTATTTTTTGGCATGACCAGGATCCGGATAAGCAAGCAGATGCCTATTTTGACCTTTGTTATGAGGAGGAAGGGCCTGCATTTTCTTGGGTGCATCATCAACCCATTTTTGTCAATGCCTTGACTATTGATGCAGGGGCTTTACCAGAAAACGCCATCCGAATCAATGGATGGAATGGTTTTTTAGAACGCAAGATTTGGGAATTGGGTAATGATCACCCCAACCATCGCGCCAAAGCGCAAATGGTTTTAGATGAATTAGAACAGGAATATACTTGGGTTCCCAACGAGCCAGGTTTGGTTGCTGCAAGGGTCATTGCCATGATTGTGAATGAAGCTTTTTTTGCCTATGGCGATGCTGTAAGTTCAAAAGCCGATATAGATACGGCCATGAAATTGGGAACCAATTATCCTCTTGGCCCTTTTGAATGGGCGGATAAAATTGGATTGCCTAAGATCCTGCAATTACTCAAAGCATTGGAGAAAGAAAACCCTCGTTACCAACCGGCTCCAGAATTGGTGAGAGAAGCAAATGCCCTTATCCAAAACCTCATTGACTAATGTTGCCACTGATTTTACATATTGACACGGCT
This sequence comes from Bacteroidota bacterium, assembly GCA_041164585.1. GTDB lineage: Bacteria > Bacteroidota > Bacteroidia > Chitinophagales > Chitinophagaceae > Sediminibacterium. Next base: position 21,832 of record JBEAPC010000014.1, on the reverse strand, counting down.
ACTGAATTTGCCAGTATTTGTTTAACCAAGGGGGAAACTATCTTGGGTATGCATAGTTGTCTGGATCAAAAAAAGCATGGAGCATTTGTACAACCTGCCATTCAGGATCTGATGCAAGAAACGGGTTTTACACTTTCCCAATTAGACGCCATTTCAGTTTCCGAAGGACCCGGCAGTTATACGGGTTTGAGGGTTGCTATGGCATCGGCCAAGGGCCTTTGTTATGCTTTGAATAAGCCCCTAATTACCGTTAACACATTGAAAATCATAGCTCAAGCAGCTTTAGAACAAGAAGCTCAAACCCATCCCAATGCCATTTACTGCCCTTTAATTGACGCCCGCAGAATGGAGGTATTTATGGCGCTATATTCACCAGCATTGGAGCCAGTTTCTGCACCTGAAGCTAGGATCTTGGACCAAGACAGTTTTAAAGACTTATTAGCCAATCAAGTTGTAATATTTACAGGTTCTGGGGCTCCCAAACTCCAAGCAATACTGGTTCATCCCAATGCAGTCTTTAGCCAAGTACAACACAATGCTAGCCATCTTGCAAAACTGGCTTTTAGGGCTTTTATGAACCAAAATTTTGCCAATCTGGCTTATTGTGAGCCATTTTATTTGAAGGCTTTCTACTCAGCACCTGCCAAAAAATGACGATTCCCTTATATGATATTGGAATATTTTCATATGCAATGCTAAAATATTTGTATAACTTTAATATCAGAATCTAGTATTTTTGTATAACTAATTAATACTCCCCCCCATGAGTCAGACCATGCAATCCGTTGTGTTGAATGCAGGTAAAACAGCTCTAAAAGTTGATTTTATCCATACCAAGAAAGCAGCTTTAATTCTGCGTTCTATCAACCACAAACTACGACAGCAAATCATCAAACTCCTTGATGATCAACAAAAAATGACAGTTACTGAAATCTATGTGAAGTTGCGACTAGAGCAATCTGTGGCATCACAACACTTGGCCATTTTAAGAAGGGCAGGTATTGTTTCTACTTCTAGAGACGGTAAATTCATTTATTATTCTGTGAACTATAGCCGTTTGGCTGAAGTGGTTTCTTTTGTGGAAACCTTGGTAGGTTAAGGAGCTTCACATATTCTTCTTCTGACTTTCTGGCGACTAATGATTTTGGCCTGAAGCTTGCTATATCTTTGTCTAAATTTTAAGCCATGCTGATAGAGCAATTATATACCGGCTGTTTAAGCGAAGCCGCTTACTATATTGAAAGTGAGGGTGTTGCAGCTGTAATAGACCCCCTAAGGGATATTGAAGAATACTTGAAACTAGCAACCGAAAGAGGTAGTACCATCAAATATATATTTGAAACACATTTTCATGCCGATTTTGTGAGTGGGCATTTAGACTTGGCCGCTGCCACTGGCGCTACCATTGTCTATGGACCAGACACGGTTACCAAATTACCTGTTCACATTGCTAAGGATGGTGAAACATTTCAAATTGGCGCGGTAAGTATGCAAGTTTTGCATACCCCAGGACATACCCTAGAAAGCTCCTGCTATTTATTGAAAGATGAAGCGGGTAAGGACCACGCCATCTTTACAGGAGATACTTTATTTGTAGGCGATGTAGGCAGACCCGATCTGGCACAAAAGTCCAATGAAATTACCATGGATGATTTGGCAGGCATGCTCTATGAGAGTTTGCAATCTAAGATTATGCCTTTGGCCGATGATGTGATTGTTTATCCAGGACATGGTGCTGGAAGTAGTTGTGGTAAGAGTATGGGACCCGAAAATCAAAGTACCATTGGAGCCCAAAAATTAGGCAACTATGCTTTGCAACAACCAGACAAAGCTAGTTTTGTAACAGCCGTTACAGAGGGTTTAGCTGCACCTCCAAGTTATTTCCCCATCAACGCTAAAATAAATAAAGAAGGATACGAGAATATCAATGCAGTCATGGAAAAAGGTTTGAAACCTTTGAATGCATTGGAGTTTAAGCAATTGGCAGCCCTAGATGATACCATTATTTTGGATACCCGTTTTGCTGCGCGATTCACAGAAGGTTTTGTACCAGGTTCTATTAGTATTGGCTTGGAAGGCAGATTTGCAGAATGGGCAGGTATGATTCTTCCTTTTACAAAAAACATCTTATTGGTGACTGAACCCGGTAAGGAAAAAGAATCTATTGTTAGATTAACCAGGGTGGGTTTTGAAAAGTTTATTGGATTTCTAGATGGTGGTTATCAAACATGGGTGAATGCTGGTGAGAAAATTGACATGATCATTGACGTAGAAGCTGATGAACTAGCCATGGATATTCCTTTTGATCCCAATATTGTGATCCTAGACGTTCGCAAAGAGGCTGAGTATGATGAAGCCCATGTAAAAGACGCTTTGAATATTCCTCTAGCCGATTTAACCGATCCTGCTAGCATGGCTAATCTAGATGACCACCATAATATTTATGTGCACTGCGCAGGTGGTTATAGAAGTGTGATTGCCCTTTCTCTGCTAAAGCGCGAAGGATTCCATAACCTAAGAAATGTGGTTGGCGGCTTTGGTCTAATCAAGGAATTAGGAGACAAAATTGAGATTGAAAAAACAGAAGCAGCATTGAATTAATATACGCTACGATAAAAACGAAAGGCGACTCATTGGAGTCGCCTTTTTTATTAAACTAGTTGTAGATAATCCATGTTCATTCTTCACTTAACAAGAAGTTGTCCATGCTTTTCTGGATCAAATTCCCATTTCCACCTTCTGTGACTCCAGAGATAATTAGCAGGTTTTAATTTAACTGCCCGCTCCACATAGCCCGCAAACACCTGGGTCAGTTCCCCGTCTTTGTATAAATTAGGAGTAGTAGTAATTACATCTAGATCCACTCTATAATACCCCCTTTTCACTTTATAAAAATGTCCAAAAACAACGGCCGTATTATTCAGCTTGGCTCCTTTTTCTGGTCCCACCACAAAGGGGGTTAATCTTCCAAAATAGTTGACCCAATGGGCTTTAAACTGATTGGGTGGATTCTGATCAGCAGCCAAACCCAATGCATACCTATCGGGTACATAGGCTTTAAAATTGTTTTTGAACTCATTGGCTGGCACCAATATAGTTCCATTCTTGATCCGCATATCCAACATCATCTTATTAAAGACCTTATTGGTTAATGGTTGGTAAACACCAACAAATGGATATTTGCTTACAAGACCAATACCTAGATTAATGACTTCCCAGTTAAAAAAATGCCCACATTGCAATTGTACGTTTTGACCGCTACTGTATAAATCATTTAGCACTTCTGCATTGGAAGAAAATCTTTTAGCCACTTCTTTATTGCTAATAGAAAACATTTTAATGGTTTCAAACACCATGTCAATGAAATTGTGGTAGAAATCCTTGGCAATTCTAATCCGCTCAGCTTCTGATTTTTCCGGAAAGGCAATGGATAGATTTTTCATGACCACGGCTTTTCTATAGCCTATTACATAATAAACCAAGCCATAAAAAGCATCGGCTATCAAATACATGATAGGCCATGGGATCAGCGATAACAAATAAAAAAATCCGTAAGTAATATAGTACATGTGACAATTTCTAGGAGCAAGTTACAAAATGATATTTTGCAACAAATCCGATTTCTGTTGATGGTCTGTATTATAGTGAAGCCCCCTGCTTTCTTTTCTGAACTGAGCCCCTTTTACAATCAAGTACCCAACCGTAATCAGGTTGCGCAATTCACTTAATTGTGGAGAAACTTTGGTGGATCTATATAGGTCTTCGGTTTCTGTGAAAAGCAGGTCTAAGCGTTTCATGGCTCTTTCTAAACGAATATCGGTTCTAACAATACCTACATAGTCACTCATGATTTGGGTAAGCTCTTTTTGGCTTTGGGTAATCAGGATCATTTCTCTGGGGTCACTGGTACCTGTTGCCTTCCAATCCGGAATACGTTTTTCAAAGCTTAATTGGTCTACTTTGTCTGCACTATCTAAATAAGCCCTGTGCGCAAATACCATGGCTTCTAACAAAGAATTACTGGCCAATCTATTGGCACCGTGTAATCCTGTACTAGCGCACTCGCCGCAGGCATACAAGTTTTGTATAGAGGTTCTACCCCACTCATCGGTTTTAATGCCACCACAGCTATAATGTGCAGCAGGAGCAACGGGAATCATGTGTTGCATTACATCAATACCAATGCTCAAACACTTTTCATAGATATTGGGAAAATGGTGGATGAATTTATCCTTGTCCATATGCCGTGCATCTAAGTACACGTGTTCCGTACCCGTACGCTTCATTTCATTATCTATGGCTCTTGCTACAATATCTCGGGGGGCTAGGTCTTTTCTTTCATCATACTTCTCCATGAAAGCTTCACCTGCTTTGTTGCGAAGAATACCCCCGTCTCCACGAACGGCTTCTGTAATCAAAAAAGAGGGGGAAACCCCTGGTTCAAATAAGGCCGTAGGGTGGAACTGGATAAATTCCATGTTCTCAATTTTGCCTTTGGCCCTGTAGACCATGGCAATCCCATCGCCGGTGGCAATTCTGGGATTGGTGGTTGTTCTATAAGCCTGTCCGCAACCACCTGTTGCCAAGACGGTAATCTTAGAAAGAATGGTTTCTATCTGGTTAGTTTGTCTATTCAACACATAGACCCCATAACAAGTAATATCTAAGGTAGACTTGGTAACCAAGAAACCCAAATGGTGTTGGGTAATAATGTCAACCACAAAACAGTGATTGATCAAATGAATATTGGTAGCTGCTTCTAACTGTGCAAGTAGTGCGCGCTCCATTTCTTTTCCGGTAACATCTTTGTGGTGCAAGATCCTATTTTCACTATGACCACCTTCTTTACCCAAACTATATTCCCCTTTTTCATTGCGGTCAAAATTGGCGCCTAGGTCAATGATCTCTCTAATTCTTTCTGGGCCTTCTTTGACTACCAGTGCTACAATGGATTCATTACAAAGTCCATCGCCGGCAACAAGGGTATCTTCTATATGTTTGTCATAACTGTCTTTGTTCTCATCCCAAACACCGGCAATACCTCCTTGTGCATACTTGGTATTGGTTTCATCGGCATCGGTTTTGGTAATAACGGTAATGATTTTATCAGGATGGGCCTGACTCATTTTCAGGGCATAAGTAAGCCCCGCAATACCAGAACCAATAACCAGAAAATCTGTTTCCATAGCAGGAGCTTTATCAAGCCGGATCTATCCAGGCTTCACTGTCTTTGAGTAATTGAATGAGTTCGTTAACCGCAATAGTACTATCAATATTTTTCTTCACTACTTCTTTACCCTTGTACAAGGTAATAGTGCCTACACCGCTACCTACATAACCAAAATCGGCATCGGCCATTTCTCCCGGTCCGTTTACAATGCAACCCATGATGGCAATTTTCACGCCTTTCAAATGATTGGTCACACTGCGAATCTTAGCAGTAGTTTCTTGCAAGTCAAATAAGGTTCTACCACAACTGGGGCAGGAAATATATTCTGTTTTAGAAATTCTGGTTCTGGTTGCTTGTAGTATACCAAAAGCCGTATTGTTTAAAAACTGTTCTACGCTTTGGTTGTTCAAATAATTTCTACCCGATGCATTGTTTACTGCCGAAGTCTCATAGGATTTACTAGACATTCCCAAACAAATACCATCGCCAAATCCGTCAAGAAATAAAGCACCACATTCAGTGCTAAAATGAATCAAATGTTCATCCGCAGTATGCCAATTACTATCAGTGATTAATACAACAGGATTATTAATACCCTTATTGACCAACTCTAAAAACATTCTTCTTACCGCGGGCATGGCTTGCTGGTGCTGACTGCTCAAACATAGCACTACAGTAGGATCATTGGCTACTTGGTCTAAATAGCTATAATCATTAATGGGGGTCTGGTCTGAATAACAATCTACCATCACAAAATTCAAAACGGGATGTTTGTACTCCGATTCCAAATAGCCTTGTGCATCAAAAATGGGTAAGCATTTTGTTGGGTCATTGGCTAGGGCCGCTGTAGCGGGATAGCAAATGACTTTCAAGGTTCCAGGCAGTGCAAAATCCAATACTTGGTTTCCAGTGAATACATAATCTGCAGCGGCGTCACTGATATTCCACTTGTCTGTTGCTGCATCATATCTATAACCAATTGCTGCTAAATCAGCCGCTTGAATACTAGACAATTTGCTTAAGTCTGCTACCACAACTGGTACTTGTTTGCCGCCAATATTGTCTACCGCAAAAGTTTTTCTTCTGCCATAAACAAAGGGACTATATCCAATTTTTTCTATTGGTGGTATGGTCTGAGTGGGTGGCGCTGGTTGGGTATACCTTTTAACCAAGTCTTTACATACCGGAATTTCAAATTCTGGATCTTCGGTTAAACTCACACGCACCGTATCTCCTATTCCATCTTCTAATAATGTTCCAATGCCAGCCGCACTTTTTACCCTTCCGTCTTCTCCATCACCTGCTTCTGTAACGCCTAAATGCAAAGGATAGATTTCTCCAAACTCTGCGTCCATTTGTTGAATCAACAGTCTATAAGCCTGCACCATTACCTGTGGGTTACTAGACTTCATGCTCAGCACAATATTATGGTAAGATTCGTATCGCGCTATGCGCAAAAATTCCATGGCTGATTCCACCATACCATTGGCCGTATCTCCATAGCGGCTCATGATTCTATCACTCAAAGAACCATGGTTGGTACCTATGCGCATAGCCGTTCCATACTGTTTGCAAATGCGTAATAATGGCGTGAATCTTTCTTGAATGCGTTCTATTTCTTCTGCATATTCCGCATCTGTATAATCTATCTGTTCAAACTTTTTCTTGTCTACATAGTTGCCCGGATTCACGCGCACTTTCTCTACAATTCTAGCAGCAATCTCGGCGGCATTAGGGGTAAAATGAATATCGGCAATGAGTGGTGTATCGTATCCACGTTTGCGCAATTCATTTTTAATATTTTGCAAGTTCTCTGCTTCATTTCTACTGGGGGCAGTAATCCGAACCAATTCCGCACCTGCTTCTATACAACGAATGGTTTGTTCCACCGTTGCTATAGTGTTCATTGTGTCTGTGGTGGTCATGGTCTGCACCCGAACAGGATGAAAATTGCCCAATGATAGGGATCCAATCTTTACCTCCCGAGTGGCCAAACGGGTTCTATTGGTAAGCGAATTACAATACAATTGCATAATACAGGTTGTGTTACAAATCTAAAGCTTATCTAACAACTATCTAATAGAATGGTTTAGCGTTTGCCTTCTAGAAATCCTTGTTCTTTCAACACCGCTTTTAAGATGTCTTGTCTAATGGTTCCAGGCTTGGTATCATGGGGTGCTTCTACATTGAGCACAAAGAAGTGCACGTGTTTGTTTTCTTCAATCCATCCTACTAACCAACCTAAGGCATTGCCGTTCTCTCTATATCCCCATCCTGTTTTATAAGCCAGTCTATAATTGGCATTGTCCTCTTGTACCATGACTTTTCGGACAATCTCTTGGGTTCTTTTTTGAAAAGGCAACAAATTGAAATAGAGTTTCTTAACCAAACCCATTTGTTCATCGGCCGTAATTTTCAAACTATTGTCCAGCCAAAACTGGTCAAGGGTTTTGCCCATTTGTTTGTTACCATATTTGAGTGAGTCTAACCAGAATTGCATGGTGTCTTTACCAATTCTGCGAGCCACTTCTTGAAAATAAGGAACTGCTGATCTTTTAAACGCTTCTTCCATAGTCAGGTCTTGATTCCAAGTCATGCTGCTGTCTCCGTTTGGAAAATCACGCACAACGCCATCCCATTTAATCAGCATTTTCTCATTGAAAATCTTACCAGTCTCTAGACCAATCAAGCTATTGACAATCTTAAAAGTAGAAGCTGGCAAATAAGCGGTATCGCGGTAGCGGGCTAGGTTATATATAGTAAATTGACCACTCCCATTGTCATAAATGGCAAAACTACCCGTAACTCCCTTGGCATCAAAATGGGTTTTGATTTTATTGTCAATGGTTACATTATTGGGTGAACAGGCGGCAAATGCCAAACCAATTATCAGAAATAAAGAGAAATGAACGCGCATATGGGTTATTTGAGCTGCAAAGTTAACCCAAATGCCTATTGTTTTACCAGCTGGTATTCCTTTACTTGGTACATACTCATTAAATCCAGCACTTTGGCCAAACTATGGTCAGAATATCCCTTTTCTGTAATTAGACTCAGTGGTTTGGCATGAAAAGCGGCTTCATTTGTTTCTATAAAGGGTCTTAATGAATCAATATGCAGTTTCATTTGAACATTGTCTAAATGCAATTCCAAACTATCGGTATTAATATGAATGGCATAAGACAGGTCATAATTAACCCTTGTCTTTTCTGGGGCAATGGGCCCTACTGTTACTGGTTCTACGGTATTAGTGCTAGCAGCATTGCCATACCATTGAAATCCAAAATAGGTTAGAATGGTAAGAACCAAAATAACTGTTATTGCTAGGATCCATTTTTTCATGGCCTTTTTTTAAAGTTATGATTTTAGTACGCCCAATTCCTTACCCACTTTGGTAAATGCGGCTATGGCTTTATCCAAATGTGCTTGTGTATGTGCCGCACTTAATTGCACCCTAATTCTTGCCAAGCCCTTTGCCACAACAGGAAAGAAAAATCCAATCACGTAAACGCCTTCTTCTAATAATGCTGCTGCAAATTGTTGTGCTACTGTTGCTTCATACAACATAATGGGAACAATGGGATGGTCTCCTGGTTTAATATCAAAACCTGCTTTAGTCATTTTAGTTCTAAAATATTGGGTATTATATTCTAGTCTATCGCGCAGCTCAGTGGTTTCTGTTAGCATATCTAATACGGCAATACTGGCGCCTACAATGCTTGGTGCTACTGTATTTGAGAACAAATAAGGTCTGCTTCTTTGGCGCAACATTTCTATCACTTCTTTTTTCCCTGAAGTAAATCCACCACTAGCTCCACCCAAGGCCTTACCTAGTGTTCCTGTGATAATATCTATTCTTCCCATCACACCTCTATACTCATGAGTACCCCTTCCAGACTTACCCAAGAAGCCAGATGAATGGCATTCATCAATCATGACAATGGCGTCATATTTATCTGCTAAGTCACAGATCTTGTCTAATTGCGCAATGGTTCCATCCATGCTAAAAGAACCATCTGTTACAATAATTCTGCTTCTGCATGCAGCCGTTTCTTTGAGTTTGGCTTCTAGGTCTTCCATATTATTATGCTCATACCTATGGCGCTGCGCCTTACATAACCTTACGCCATCAATAATGGAAGCATGATTCAAGGCGTCACTAATAATGGCGTCTTCCTCATTAAATAGGGGTTCAAAAACACCTCCGTTTGCGTCAAATGCCGCAGCGTATAAAATGGTGTCTTCTGTACCCAAGAACTGGGCTATTTTCTGTTCTAATTCTTTATGAATGTCTTGGGTACCGCAGATAAAACGCACAGAACTCATCCCATATCCATGGGTGTCTATGGCTTTATGGGCTGCTTCAATGACTTTGGGGTGAGAAGAAAGACCCAAATAATTATTGGCACAGAAATTCAACACCGTTTTACCATTCACCGTAATCTCAGGTCCTTGTTCACTGGTAATGATGCGTTCTTTCTTAAAAAGTCCGGCTTTTTCTATTTCTGAGAGTTCTGCTTGAATTCTATTGGCAAATGAGTGGTTCATGTGACTATTTTAGGTGTTCAAAGATAAGGGGGTATGCTTAAAAAAACTACCAAGCGTTAACATGGTTTACTACCTTTGTACTATGCGTCCCTTATACTTTGTTTTGGCCTTTATTTTATTGCTATCAGCATGTAGTAAATCTGGTGGAACTGATCCTATTGTAGACCCTGTTCCCCCCCTACCTCCTACACCCAGCCCCAATGCCAATTTTATTAGGGGTTTAGACCTTTCTTTTAGCCCAGAAATTTTAACTGCTGGTACCAAATTTTATTTGGCTGGCCAGCAGGCCGATTTATTACAAATCTGCAAAGACAAAGGGATCAATACCATTAGACTTAGACTTTGGCATAGCCCAAGCTCTTCCAATTCAAGTTTAAAAGAAGTGGTTGATTTTTCTAAAACCCTTGCTGCAAAAGGATTTGGCATTTGGTTAGACATTCATTATTCTGACTCCTGGGCTGATCCTGGCAATCAAAACAAACCCGCTGCTTGGAAAAATGCAACTGGTACTGTGCTCAAAGATTCGGTATATCAATATACTACTAGGGTCATGTCTGCTTTTAAAACGGCGGGGGTGAGTTTGAAAATAGTTCAGATTGGGAATGAAACAAATGCCGGTTTTCTGTGGAATGATGCAAGGGTGGGCGGAACCTATGATAACAACTGGGCTAACTATGCTTTATTGGTTAAAGAAGGTCTGCGTGCCGTAAAAGAAGCAGATGTCAATACCAAGACCATGTTGCATTTTGCGGGTATTGATGGAGCAGAATGGTATTATAATAATTTGGCTTTACAAGCTGTTTCCTTTGACTATATTGGTCTTTCCTTTTATCCTATCTGGCATGGTAAAAGTTTGGATGCATTAGGTATAGGATTAACTAATTTGATCAGCAAATTTCAAAAACCTATAGTCATTGCAGAAACTTCTTACCCCTTTACACTTGGTTGGAATGACTATACCAATAATGTTTGGGGATTGGCCAATCAGTTGATTCCCGAATACGCCGCATCGCCCGAAGGGCAACAAGCATTTACCAAGGCCTTGATGGATGTGTTGAAAAAATTACCCCAACAACAAGGAATGGGTCTTTGTTGGTGGGCACCTGAATGGGTTGCGTTTAAAGGTCCTACAGCAACCAATGGTTCAAGCATGGAAAACTTGACCCTATTTGACTTTAGCAACAATGCCCTTCCTGCATTGACTAGTCTGGGTAGCTACTAAAAAAGCCATCCTTTTCAGAATGGCTTTTCAAATATTGGTAGAATATTATTTCTTCACTTTTACTGGAAACTTGTGAAACATATTGGGAATCACCACTTGAACGGTTGATTTAATATCCATCAAGCTTGATTCTTCTTTTCTAGCCTGAGCCGTGCTTCTCCATACCACTTCATTGGTTTTGTGGTCAATCATATCAATAACCATGGTACCGTCACGGAATGATTCCAATTGTGCACTACCATTGTATACTTCGGGTCTATTATCAGAACTAAAATAATAGATCTTAGGTTGGTTGGGCATATTAGCCGTTTCAATATAGGGGCTATAAGTAATCTGTTGATCACGGCTTACCTGATAGTCTTTTTTCATGACCAAATTGTACCTGAAAAGTACGTCTGGATTGGCGGTATCATAGACCATACCTTTTTCGCTTAACACCCTAAATCCTTCTTCTGTAAGCGCTGCCACTAATTTCTTGCGGTCAACAACTTTGGAATAGGAAGTGTCTTTGGTGGGCAAAAACGCATAGGTTTTATACTTGCTAAAGTCTACCCCATTCAGGCTTTCTGAACTGTACATTTTGGGTCCGCTGGCACAGGCGGCAAACAATAAGGCCATTAGGCCTGCCATGGCAAAATTCTTAATCATGCTGCAAAATACAATTCAGCGGCCAATTTTGACCATTTTTGCTTTATCCAATGACAAATCGGTAGCCAACACCCTTGATGGTCAGGATCTCCAGTTGGGGATCTTCTTTTAAGTAAGATCGAATTTTGGTTATATAAACGTCTAAATTTCTGCTATTGAAAAAACTATCATTGCCCCAAATATGGTTTAACACATCTCTTCTGTCAATGATGGCATTGCTGTTTTTGTATAGGTATTTCAATAGTTCGCTTTCGCGATAGGATAGTTTTTTTTCCATGGTCCCTTTTCTCAAGACCTGTTTATTGAGTAGAAATTGGTATCCCCCAATATTGATTTGTTCCCCTGAAATTGTCAGTGTTTCATCCTTTCTAACCCTTAGTGCATTTTCAATTCTCACAATCAATTCTTCCATGCTAAAGGGCTTGCGGATATAATCGTTCCCTCCAATTTTGAACCCGTGCACTAAGTCTTCTGTTTGGGTTTTAGCCGTTAGAAAAAGAATGGGAATATCATCATTGATCTTGCGAATGTCTTCTGCTATTTCAAAGCCACTTTTATTGGGGAGCATCACATCTAAGACACAGATATCTGGCAACTCGTCTTCAAATGTTCTGAGCACGTCTGCACCATCTGTTTCCATGACAACTTCAAATCCACGGCTCTCTAAAGTCTCTTTTACAATCTTGCCCAAAAAAACTTCATCCTCTACATACAATACTTTGATGCTCATGCGTTGGGTAATTTAATAGTGAATGCAGAACCTTTGCCAGGCTGGCTTTCTACAGAAATAGTTCCACCATGTTGATGCACTACGTGTGCGGCATAACTAAGACCAAGACCATAACCTTTAATATTATGGTGGTCACCTGAAGGCACACGAAAGAATTTTTCAAATACCTTATTGGCGTACTCCGGCGAGATACCAATTCCATTGTCTTCCACCCTCAATTTAAACTCTTGGGGTGTTGCTGCCAACTCAACTTTGATCTCAGGCTTACTACCTCCATACTTTAATGCATTGTCCAACAAATTGTAGATGACACTGGTAATATGCAATCTATCTGCATGAATATTAAAGGGCTCTCCGGCTGTTTTAAAACTTATAGTGGCTTTGTTTTTTTGGAATTGCAATCGCATACTATGCATGACTTCTTCCACCAATTCTTTTAGGTTAAAATGAGACTTCTGCAGTTCAATGTCTTTGTTTTCAAACATAGACAGTTTCAATACTTTGTCTACCAAGAGGCTAAGCCTTTGCAATTCAGATGCAGATATGTCTAAGTATTCCTTGGTGCGTTCTGGGCTTTGTAAAGCATCAAAATTTCTAAGTGCTTCAATGGCCACATTCACGGTTGCAATGGGGGTTTTGAGTTCGTGGGTAATATTGCTGATAAAGTCATTTTTCATGAGTGTCAGCCTTCTCTGTGCTAATAAGTTTCTGTATAAGAAAAGAAAACTAATAGAAGTAAATGCAACAAGCAACAAAGAGAGTAAAATCTGAGGGGCAATTTTGCGCATAAGAAAACTAGTAGGCGCTTCAAAACTAGCTTGGTAAGCATTCTTACTCAAAAACCCTACGGGCACTTTAGACGTACTAAAATGCATGCCAGCTATAGAATCTGGCCTAAACAAACTATCTCTTTTTATGCTAAACGCCGCATTGATTCCAGCATTGGACAAAGCAATTTTATAGGCAGAATCTATTTGTGGAATAGAAATAGTATCGTTTAGTGTTCTAGATTTAACCAGAAAATCCTGAGTCATTCTCCGAACCTTATGTGAAGGTGATCTGGGTGGGGCTATAAGCTGTTCTGATCTTATGAATTCAGTTACCGTATCTTGTTCATCTGTTGCATGAAAACTGATTTTGGGTGTATGTTCTTTTGCTTCTGACATACCCATCCTTATCCCTTCTTGGATTAATTGGGTAATATTAATATTGCCAGACTTGACACTAGACTTAACTATGGAATCCATTCGACTACGAAAGATGACTACTGGTCTTTTCTCTGTAAAGGAGTCTTCATCTGTGTTAGTGATTGGTCCATTAAAGCGAAACTTGATACTACCAGTACCTTTCTTATCATTTGGAGACTCCATACTCAAGCCATTTTCGTTCATGGAAATCACCATTTCCTTAGACTGTTTGTTCTTGGAATTGATTCTAATTTCTGGCAATTTCTTGGCTACAAGGTCAGCTACATCACCCAAGAAATTATTTTCCTCTGGAATAATTTGATAAAAAAGGGAGTCCTTTTTCAAGCGTTGGGCCTGTACTTTATACATGGTTTCTCTGAAAACAATATCAGTTGTTTTTTTAAACCCCGCCGCTTCTTCCATATAGAGTTTCTGTAACCAATATGCCTGAAAAGCCACAATTAGTAAAATTGCAGCTACCATGAGCATTCTGGATACGCCTAATTTAGAAATAGAAAAATGGGACATATGGTTGTTTACAAATCAAAGATAATTGGCTATTCAACCTAATCAGGCTTTCATTAACCTAAATTAACCAATAATCAAGCTATGTTAACGGCTCAATGTATAGATTTGATGCCTAAACCAATTTACATGCGAAAAGTTTTACTCTCCTTTACCTGCTTATCAGGTTTTTTGTTGGCCAACGCCCAGCAAAAAGAAGGAACCATTGTATTTGAACGTAAGATCAATATGTACAAAACCATTACTGACGAACAAATGCGGGCCATGATGCCAGAATTCCGAACCAGCAAACATATGTTGTTGTTCAGTGATAGCATTTCCGTTTATAAGGCAATACCTGATGACGAAGCACCAGATCCATTTGCTGGTGGTGGTGGCGGTGGCCCAAGAATGATCATGCGTTTTGGCAATGATGGTGGAGATTTGTACAAAAATTTCAGTCAGTCAAAATCTATTCTAAGCACAGAATTAGGGGGGAAAAATTTCTTGATTTTAGATAGCATAAAGCCTCAGCCATGGAAACTCAGCATGGAAACAAAACAGATTCTTGGACAAACTTGTCACAAAGCAACTAGGAAAATTCCAGCAGCTGTAATGGGAATGCGTATGGTAACTATGGGTGGCCCTGGCGCTGCTACCAAAGATACCACGGTTCAAAAACCAGTTGCTCCAAAGGATTGGGAAGTAGTAGCATGGTTTGCAGATAATCTTATTAGTCCTGTAGGTCCTGAAAGCTATGGCCAATTACCAGGTGTGATTTTGGAATTAGACATTGATAATGGCAGAACAGTTTATACCGCAAAAGAAATTAAAGCCTCTGTTGATGCTAAAGAATTGAAAGAGCCTAAAAAAGGCAAAGTAGTTACACAGGAAGAATATAGAAAATTGATGCAACAAATGATGCAAAACCAAGGTGGACCATCTATGATCCGCAGGGGTGATAATTAATCATTAGCTCCTATAAGAAAAGCCGTACAGCTATCAACTGTACGGCTTTTTTGTTGACTCTATTTAAAAGAAATATACTAGATGGTAGTACTGGATCCAAGAGACTGTCTGGTCTGCATGATTCAGTTTTAATTACCCATGGACCTAACCACTACCCTTGCTCCACCTGTGGTAGAACCAGCTTTATTTAACCGATAACTAGCCGTGAGCATGAAATAGCGTTGTAACACATTGTAACGTGTGTCATCTATATAATTCTGTGAGGCATTTCTAGAAACACCCACATTCTTATTCAATAAATCAAAGACAGAAAATTTGATTTCTGCACGGTTATTTTTTAAGAAAGATTTTGCCATGGAAACATTCCAAAGGGGTAAGTTTAAATTATAACCATCGGCCCTGCCCGTATTAATGGTATAATTAAAATTATTGTTCAATAATACGCCCCAAGGCAAGGTATTATTGGTTTCTAGACCATATATCTGTTGAAGGTATCGGCTGTTCAATTGTGGTTGTAAAGCGTATTCAATATTGCTAAAATTTATCCTAGCAGAAAGACGCAAATCAAATTTGGTGTCATTTCCATAAGACCAGCTCAGGTTTGGGCCTATACTTGAATTGACAATGCTATTCTTTGCCAGGTTAATAAAAGAAATATTGTTCATATAACTAGCGCCCATTCCAATATCAATTCTGGATTTGAGTTTTTTAATAGGGAATCCCATATCTGCATTGGCAAATAAATTATAGACCCCATCTGCATTTACAGGACTACTAACCCTTGCGCCATTTGTTTGAACTATGTCTGAATTCACAATGGCATTATCAGATTTTGATGCAGAAACAAAGGCAAAGAAATTACTTTGTGTAAAGGTATTTGCGTTGAAATAATTCAGACTTAGGTTCTGCACATAAGTTCTTTTCAAATTGGGATTTCCAGTATAAGTATTTAAGGGATCACTTACATCTATAATGGGTTGTAATTGTGAAGTAGCCGGGTTCTGCGTAGAAGTGTTGTAATTCAAACTCAAATTGCGCGTACTATTCAATTTATATTGCAAATTCAGACTAGGCAGCCAGTCTGTAAACTTTTGCTGAATATTATTTCCATTGGTATTATTGGTACTTATCAAACTAGTAGTTTGCAAAGAAGTACCAAGTGTATAATTGATTTTCTTTTGGTTACTTCTCCAAGAGATTCCGCCCCCACCATATTCAAAATTGTTATTAAAGTCATTGCTTTGCAATTTGTTCAAGAGATCATATTTGCCTGTTGCGGCATTATAATCATAGGCTTTTCTAACACTTGTACCCTTTGAACTATTATAAAAAACACTGAATTCAAGAAGCGATTTTTTGCCAATAGGCTCAGTGTATATTAAGTTACCTCCAAAACTGCTACTATGTGCGTCTCTACTATTTCGTTGATTGGTAATACTATCTTTTAAAGAAATACCAGAAACATAAAAACTATTCTTATTCAAAAGCGCTCCAGTTTGGGTACTAGTATTGTCATTCCAATTGAGATTAGAAGAAATGGTTCTTCCTTTCTTTTTCAGTCTTTGCCTATACTGTGCATTGGTGACCCAATTGGTAGCTTCTGACCTTGTGCTACTCTCACTACTACCGTCATTGATCCTTACTCCTTTTGCATCTGTACTCACATATTGACTGCTACTATTATTGTCATTTTGTTGAAGGGTAATTTGGGGTGTAATTTTAAAAGAAATAAAACTGTCTACTTTTTGATCAATACTAAAATTGGCGCGTTGTTGCTGCACCCTTTTCTGACCACTACTATTGGAAACATAATCAAAACTATTTCCGGGAAGTAGGTTCTGTCTATTAGTACTTCTATCTGTGCTCAGGTCAACATCAGAAGCTATAAAAGACCCATTCACGTCCGTTTTCTTTTTCCAACTATCGTTAAAATTAATCCCACCTGCAAAGGTTTTGGCCACTCCTTGCTGATTCTGACCTAGCCCAGAAATGGGCAATCCATTGTCATCCCCACCACCTATTTTTATATTGATACCACCACCAGCACGCATACCTCTTGAAAGTTCTCCAGAAAAATTGAGCACATCATTAATGCTAAACCCTTGGCGGTTGGTATTATTGGCCATACCCAACAATGAGATCTGTTGGTCTCCATTAAATTTATTGATATTGGTCTGCGCGTCAAATCTTTGATCCGTTCCTACACCAGCAGCAACTTTGCCAAACAGCGATTTATTCCTGTCTTTTTTGAGTTTGAGGTTGATGGCTTTTTCTGATTGACCATCGTCCACCCCAGTAAAAGCAGCCCTATCAGATTTCTTGTCAAAAACCTGCACTTTATCTACTGCATCTGCGTCTAAATTCTTGGTGGCTAGTTTTGGGTCACCTGTAAAAAATTCTTTCCCATTGACCAAAATCCGATTGATTTTTTGTCCATTCACACGCACCGTTCCATCAGCGTCCACCACTACACCAGGAAGTTTCTTGAGCAGGTCTTCTACAACAGCATTGGGTTGGGTCTTAAAATTTTCAGTATTGAATTCAAGGGTATCGTTGTTCATGACAACGGGTGCCCGTTTGGCATTTACCGTAACAGCAGATGCGCTGTTTACATCTGTCATGGCCATGACACCTAGATTAACCGTTTCTCCCTCTTTCAAATTAATAGGCACCCATACCGGTACAAATCCCACATAGGAGGCAGATATCAAATAGTTGCCTTTGGCGATATTCTTTATTTGAAATCCACCGGTTGAGTCGGCCCTCATAAAACTAATCAAAGAAGAGTCCTTTGCCTGGACTAGCGATATGGTTGAATAGGAAAGTCCGCGCTTAGAAGCGGTATCCATTACTAATCCCTTAATGTTGCCTGTTGGCTTTTGTGCTTTGGTTACTAAAAAACAACAGGTTGCTAGTAACACCAATAAAAATCGATTCATCCAATTAGTTTGGCTAAAACTACTGCAACCTATTCAAAACAAGTGTTAATGAATATGGGCCAATGGTTAATCAAGGTTAATGGTTGGGCTTATTAGCCAATATGGTTTCTATTGCATCTAACTCCTCAATACTAAAGGACTTGTTTTTAAGTGCGTGCAAATTGTCATCCAATTGTGCCACAGAACTTGCTCCAATTAATACAGATGTAACGCGTTGGTCTTTTAATAACCAAGCAATGGCCATCTGCGCTAATGACTGATTTCTGCGTTCAGCAATATTTTGCAATGCTTGCAATTGGGTCAACAATTCTGGCGTGATAGCAGCGCTTTGTAGTGCGCCATGTTCTTTTCCAGCCCTTGAATCTGCAGGAATCCCTTTTAAGTACTTATTGGTTAACAATCCCTGAGCCAATGGTGAAAAAGCAATACATCCCACTCCTTTATCTTGCAAAACATCCATTAAACCTTCTTCTACCCATCTCACCAGCATGCTATATTTTGGTTGATGTATCAAACAAGGGGTTCCTGAAGCTTTGAGTATTTCTATGGCTTTTGCTGCTAGATCTGCTGGATAATTTGAAATTCCAACATAAAGGGCTTTTCCTTGTTGAACTGCAGAAGTTAATGCTCCCATGGTTTCTTCCAACGGTGTTTCAGGATCAGGCCTATGTGAGTAGAAAATGTCTACATAGTCTAAATCCATTCTTTTCAAACTTTGGTCTAAACTAGACAACAAGTATTTTCTTGATCCCCAATCGCCGTAAGGCCCGTCCCACATGGTAAATCCAGCTTTGGTAGAAATAATCATTTCATCGCGATAGCCGGCAAAATCCTTTTTTAAAATAATGCCAAAATTTTCTTCCGCTGATCCAGGAGGTGGACCATAGTTATTGGCTAGATCTAGATGGGTAATTCCTGTATCAAAAGCCCTCCACAGGATTTTCCTAAAATTTTCAAAAGTATCTACTCCACCAAAATTATGCCATAGGCCTAGTGAAATTTCAGGTAAGCGAATACCGGACACGCCGCAACGGCGGTATTCCATGTTTTGGTATCTGTTGGTTGCTGGTAAATATGACATACTATTTTTTTATAGGTTGAATAAGGTCCCAAAGATTTCCATAAAGGTCTTCAAATACGGCTACAATTCCATACTCCTCTTCAACA
The DNA here is from genome assembly GCA_041164585.1 of Bacteroidota bacterium. Taxonomy (GTDB): domain Bacteria; phylum Bacteroidota; class Bacteroidia; order Chitinophagales; family Chitinophagaceae; genus Sediminibacterium. The sequence goes on along the minus strand of JBEAPC010000014.1, from coordinate 2,748 downwards.
GGAGGTCTCACAAAACTAATTCCATCGGCTATCATACGGGTGTGGTCTCTCCAAAAATCATCGGTATACAAAAACAGAAAAACCCGACCACCGGTTTGATTACCAATGCGGGTTTGCTGTTCCTCTGTTGCAGCTTTTGCCAATAACAGAGAAGTTGTTGAATTCCCAGGAGGGGCTACCATTACCCAACGTTTGGTATCTGATAGTTTAGTGTCCTCAATTAATCTAAATTGTAGTTTTTGGGTATAGAAAGCAATGGCTTCATCATAATCCGCAACTACCAAGGCCATATGTGCAATCTGTTGTTCCATATTTTAACCCGCTTTGATTAAAGCGAGGAATAAAAATAAGGAATTGATAGGAACTGACCCAGTTCTACTATAAGCGGAATGACAAACCAAGTTTGCTATTACTAGCACTATTGCCATTGTAAATAATAGCAAAACAGATTTAAATTGGGCTGCTGGTTGTTCCATAGCTGGCCCAATAAATTGTATAGTTCACTGATTAGAATTAGGAATCTCAAAAGCCATACGCTAGAATAGTTTTACTTGTATTAAAACATTCTTTTTCATATATTTATTCAACCCAATTGTTCTCCCCCCACAGATTGGTCCGCCAGATTATTTTCAATACATGAGTGAAGCAAACAAAACTTTCAAACCAGAAAGCAATCTAAGCCAAGAAGCTACTTTGGCCTACCATCTAGACAATGGTCCTTTTGCTGTTATTGAATGGGATAAAGATTTCAGAATTACAAGATGGTCTCAAAAAGCTGAAAAGATATTTGGTTGGAGCTCAGAAGAAGTAACAGGCTTACATTTTAATGAATTTTCATTTTTACCTGAAAATGAAGCTGAACGAATTCAACATGATATTGATCAAATTGTCCAAGGCCATTTAACTGTTTTAGTAATAGAAAACAAGAACCGTCATAAAAATGGTGCTATTATTCATTGTAAGTGGCATAACTCTATTTTAAGAAGTAGTAATGGCAGAATACTTTCCGTTTTCTCAATGGTAGAAGACATTAGTGAACTTAAAAAAATTCAAGAAAATCTTAGAAAAAGTGAAGAGCGATACCATTTAGCATTGGCAGGCTCTAGAGACGGTATTTGGGAATGGGATATTGATAACGATATGGCTTATTTTTCACCCCGCTGTCAGGAAATGGTAGGCGAACAATTTGATACTAGAATTTCGGGGATGGAAGCTTTTGTAAAACACGTGCATCCTGATGATATCACTAGTACTATTAATGCTTACAAATTGCATTTGTTCCAACGAAAAGAAATGCAAACGGAATACCGTTTAATGATTTCCGATGGAACGTATCGTTGGTTTTTGGTCAAGGGACAAGCCATTTGGAATGAAGATGGTAAACCAGTAAAAATGATAGGTTCACTTTCGGATATTCATGAGGAAAAGCTGATGGAAGAGGCGTTGATGAATAGTGAGAATAAATTCAATTCAGTTACAGATCATATATCTGACATTGTTAACATGATTGATAAAAATGGTAGTATTAAATATACCAATCAAGCTGTTGTTGGCATTCTTGGATATCTGCCAGAGGATTTATTGGGTAAGCATTTCTTAACCTTTGTGCATCCAGAAGACCAAATCCGCATTTCAGAAAGGTTTCAATCCCAAATCAATACTACTGGACCAGGAATATTAATACAATTCAGGTTGAAAGCCAAAGATGGCTCTTTTGTTTCTTTTGAAGGCATTGGTAATGTACAATTACACAATCCGGCATTGCAATCTATCATTATGATTTCTAGGGATATTACCTTAAGAAAAAAAGCAGAGGAAATCATTGTTGCAAGTGAAGAAAAATTCCGTTCACTGGTACATAACATTAGTGATATCATCACCATTATCAGTGCAAATGGAGAGATCTTGTACCAGAGTGCCTCTGCAAGACAGATTATGGGCTATGAAGAGAATGGATTGAGAAAAAGAAATATCATGGAAGTGGTGCACCCAGATGATCTTCAATTTGTATTAAGTACTTTCCAAAATCTAATACTCAAAGGTGGAAATTCTGAACTGATAGAATTTAGGCTGCTAAACTCAGATGGCGCCTATTTTTACATTGAAGCACAAGCCACCAATCAAATTCTTAATCCAAGTATAGCTGGAATTGTAGTTACCTCTAGAGATATATCGGTTAGAAAAAAAGGGGAGTCAGAAAAACAATCCCTCATTCAAGAACTTACTAAAAACAATGGAGATCTTAAACAGTTTTCTTATATAGTTTCACATAACCTACGCAGTCCCTTAACAAACCTAATATCCATGACCAACCTTTTAGACATGGATACCATTGAAACGGAACGTAGTCTAAAACTTATCAATGGTTTCAAAACCACCACTACTAGGTTAAATGACACTTTAAATGATTTAATCCATATTCTCTTAGTTAAGAACAATACGAATATTGATATTAAACCTATCACATTTGAATCAGTTTTAGACCGTGTTACGCATTCCATCACGGCTGTTATGGAATCTTCTGGTATTAAATTAGAAGTAGACTTTTCAGGTGCGCCAGTGGTAAATTTTAACCAATCTTATCTTGAATGTATTTTTCAAAATTTAATTACCAATAGTATCAGGTATAAAAGCCCAGACCGGAAACCGAGGGTTCAAATTAAAACTTTTAAGAATCAACAAGATATACACTTAGTATTCAAAGACAATGGCATTGGGTTTGACATGGAACTGGTAAAGGATAAAATT
>JBEAPC010000013.1:0-7052 GCA_041164585.1 Bacteroidota bacterium | reverse complement strand
AATCCGTTAGTACAATGGCTTCTTGTGCTTCTTTTACATCGTGCACACGCAGCAGATTGGCACCTGCTAATAATCCGGCTGTATGCAAAACCGTAGTTCCATTTAAGGCTTCGGCAGCTGTTACTCCTAATGTTTTATAAATGCTTGATTTTCTAGAAACACCCAATAAAATGGGGCAGTCTAGGATCTTTAAAAGATTCAAGTCTCTTACCAATTGAAAATTTTCAGCAGCAGTATTGCCAAAACCAAAACCGGGATCAATGATTAAGTCCTTAATACCTGCCGCCCTACACGCTGATTTTCTTTCTATGAAAAAATCTATCACCGTTCTACTAATATTATCTGTTGGATCTCTGTGATGCAGATTGTCTAAACTGCCAGCCATATGCATAGCAATATAGGGTGTGTTTAGAGCAGCAACCGTAGCAAGCATTTCAGGAAAAAACAATCCAGCACTGATATCATTGACTATATCAGCGCCTGCCAGAACTGCGGTTTTTACCACAGCAGGGTAGAAGCTATCTATTGAAATCAAAACATGAGGATAGGCCAATTTGAGGGCTTGGATCATGGGTACCACCCGTTCTATTTCTATTTCAGGGCCTACCATCTCTGCCCCTGGCCGGGTACTTTGCCCACCAATATCCAGAATGGCGGCTCCAGCTTCAATCATGCATTTTGCCTTTTCCAATACTGTATCCAAAGCAGTTCTACTTTCAGCGTGAAAACTGTCTGGGGTGGCATTGATTATACCCATAACTTGGGCTGTTGGCCAATGAACCAATCTTCCCTTACAGTTAAGCGTGAAACTATTGCGGTTTGAATTATCTTGCATGCAGTTCAAAGATATTACTAAGCATTTAACGGCGTACAAGCAAAATGGATACCAATCAACAATATGACCAAGCTATACAGCAGTGTAAAGACATTTTTATTAAAAAAACCAAGGATTATGGTACAGCTTGGAGGGTCTTAAGAAGCATTTCTGTGGTAGATCAGATTTATATTAAAGCCCTGAGAATCCGTACCATACAAGACAAGCGTACACAAAAAGTAGAAGACGGAATTCCTTCTGAATTCAAAGGAATTGTAAACTATGCCGTGATTGGTTTAATTCAATTGGCCTTGGATAATCCAACGGTAGAAGAAGTGGCTGTGGAGAAAGTTGATAAATGGTACCAGGAATATGTCACGTTTGCACGCAATACCATGCTCAACAAAAACCATGATTATGGTGAAGCTTGGAGAGACATGAGTCAAGAAAGCTTTGCCGATCTGATTTTGGTAAAGCTTTTGCGTATAAAACAGATTCTTCAAAATGATGGGAAAACCCTGATTTCTGAAGGCATTGACGCCAACTATGTAGACATTTTGAACTATGCCGTTTTTGCATTGATATTAATGGAAGAAGGAAAACACAAAAGCTAATATGAAAATACTGCTATTGGTCATCAGATGGGTGGTGGGCTTATTGTTCATCTTTTCTGGTTTGGTTAAAGCCAATGATCCTCTTGGATTGGCCTATAAAATGCAGGAATTTTTTGAAGTATGGGGGTTACATGGTTTACAGGACTATACTCTTTGGTTTTCCTTGTTGATGAATACGTTTGAAGTTGTGGCCGGTGTAGCTGTAATAGTTGGTTTGCAAATGCGTTTATTTAGTTGGTTACTGTTATTGCTCATCATTTTCTTTACATTTTTAACAGGCTATGCCGTTCTTTCAGGCAAGATCAAAACCTGTGGATGTTTTGGAGATTGTATTCCACTTAGTGCAGAGCAATCGTTTGTCAAAGACTTGATTTTACTGGCTTTGATCATTTTCTTATTCATGATGCGTAATCAAATTCAACCAGGACTAAATAGCAAAACTGCTATCAAAACATTATTATTTAGTTTGATAGGCACCGCTTTTTTGCAGTACCGAGATTTGAAATATTTGCCTGTTGTAGATTGTTTGCCTTATAAAAAAGGGAATGATATTGTACAGCAAATGCAAGTACCTGCTGGGGCTATTCCTGATAGCCTTACCTTAAATTTTGTATACAAGAAAAATGGTAAAATCATCAATTTTGACCAAGCACATTTTCCGGATGATTTTGATTCTACCTATGAATATTTAGATCGCAAAGACGTGGTTGCCAAAAAAGGAAATGGATTGGTAGCACCCATTGCAGATTTTAGTTTACAAACCCTTTCTGGAGCAGATACCACCAGGGGCATATTCCAGACTGATAAGTATATTTTGGTCATGTCTAGGGACTTTGAAGAGTATGAGCATTGGAAAACGGCCATTCATGAATTCATCCAAGAAGCACAGTCCAAACATGTACCCATCTTTATGGTTACAGCTGATGCCAATTCAGCTAGCGAACATTTTAGAACCATTGAAATTCTCAAATGCGATGCTACGGTTATGAAAACTGCAGCTAGGGTTAAACCTACTATTATGTTGATGGAGCGTTCAAAAATCAAGGAGAAATTCAGTGTTTATAATCAAAGCCTGATGCAAGACGCTGTTGAAATTCTGATGGGTAGAAAACTTAACTGATAATTACTTCATCAATCACGGTTTCACCAAACGCTTCATTGACCCTTGCTATAATCTGGGGTTTCTGGAATTGTAATTCATTCTTCAAAGGGCCAACTGCGGTTTGGATATAGAGTTTCTTATTGAAGATTTTAATCTTATCAGTGTATTTGGCAATGGTTTTTCCCATCAGCTTTTCCCAAATAGCTTCTATTTGAACCGCTTTTACACCGCTATCCAACCTGCTTTTTTTTAAAAAACCTTTGATGGCATCGCCAATATGAAATTCAGACATAGGTCAAAGTTAGGTTAGTTGTTTAATTCTATCAATTGGAAACTGGTTTGTATTTGGTCCATTTGCTCTTTTAACCTTTCAGGATGAGTATCTGTGATAAAAACCTGACCATCGCTCTGCGTACAAACCCACTGCAATAATTGAAACATGCGGGTTTTGTCTAATTTCTCAAACACATCATCTAATAACAAAATGGGAGTGAAGCCTTTTTCTTTTTTCAACACCTGCCATTCGGCCAATTTAAGTGCAAAGAGCAGACTCTTTCTTTGTCCTTGTGAGGCTTCTGTTTTAAAAGACTGATCCTGTAATTGAAATACTAAATCATCCCGATGAATACCGGCTGAAGTTCTTTGCAAGGCTTTATCTTTTGGAAGATTGGAACCCAATAATGCCAACATATCGGCCCCATGCAATTGAGACTGGTATTGCAATTGAATATGGTCTGACTGACCCGCAATTTTCTGATAAATTTCTCCCACCAAAGGAAGGTACTGGGCCAAGAATTGTTGCCTGATTTGATAAATCTGATTACCCTGAACCGATAACTGTTGGTCCAAAATAGACAATAGGGTTTCATCCAAACTGCCTTGATCTGCCCATTGTTTCAACAAACTATTACGTTGTTGTAAAATCTTATTGTACTGTATTAAAGAAAGCAGATAGGGTTTATTAATTTGAGAGAGGATACTATCTACCAATTTGCGTCTTTCTTCACTAGCTCCACCAATCAGGGTAATATCATCTGGGGCAATCATCACTGCTGGAAACTTGCCCAAATGGTCGCTGAATTTTTGATAGGGCTCCCCATTCAAGTTCATTTCCTTGCGGTTATTCTCACGCATAATGTAAATCAACTCCTGTGATTCCCCATTCAAATCATAATTACCAACCAATCTTAGTCCTTGTAACCCATGATGTACATTGGTTTGGTCGGCCCTTGAAAAATAGCTTTTGGCAAAACTCAAATAATGAATGGCGTCTAGCAGATTGGTTTTTCCTGTTCCGTTTTTACCACAAATACCTACCACTCTTTCATGAAAAAGAAAGCCTTGGTTTAAGTAATTTCTAAACTGAATCAGTTCTATTTGGTTTAATCGGAGCATTGAGGCAGCAAATTAATCAACTCATTGCTGAATAAAGCGGTAAGTCTGAAAGAAAGGATTTATTTTTATTAAAATTTTTGTTTTGAAGACCATCTTATCAAAGGAACAACTGGCATTAACCATCAAAAGACTGGCTCACCAGATACTGGAGAACCATCCTAGGTTGGAGGATACCGTGATCATCGGTCTACAGCCAAGGGGGATTTTTTTGAGTGACCGCATAGTGCAGGAATTAGAAAAACTGGTTCCTCCAGCAACTATTCTATATGGCAAATTGGATATTACTTTTTATAGAGACGATGTACGCAAAAGCCTGCATATTGCTTCTAACACGGATATTCCATTTAGCATTGAAAACAAAAACGTGATTTTGGTAGACGATGTCTTGTACACCGGAAGAACTATAAGAGCGGCATTGGATGCCTTGCTGGATTATGGAAGACCTGCTAAAGTAGCTTTATGTGTACTGGTAGACAGAAGGTTTAGTAGGGAATTACCTATTCAACCGGATTACCTAGGAAAGGCCATTGACACCATTTACTCCCAAAGAGTAACGGTTTTGTGGAAAGAAAACAACGATAGCGAACAAGTCATGCTGTTGGATAACTAAATCATTTATCTTTGTTCTTTAATGAAACTATCTACCAAACACTTACTTGGTATTAAGCACCTCACCGCCGAGGATATACAGCTTATTCTATCTACCGCTGAACAATTCAAGGAAGTTTTACAAAGACCAGTAAAGAAAGTACCATCGCTGCGCGATGTAACTATTGTGAACCTGTTTTACGAAAACAGTACGCGTACTAGAATGTCTTTTGAACTTGCTGAAAAAAGACTTTCTGCAGATACACTCAATTTTGCAGCCAGTAGTTCTTCTGCCGCAAAAGGGGAGACCCTGCTAGATACCGTGAACAATATTTTGAGTATGAAAGTGGATATGGTGGTCATGAGGCATAGCGCTTCAGGAGCACCCCATTTCTTGGCTAAACATATTCCTGCAGCCATTGTAAATGCGGGAGACGGCATTAATGAACACCCTACACAAGCTTTATTAGATGCCTTTTCCATGAAGGAAAAACTAGGCAGATTGGAAGGTTTAAAAGTAGCCATCATTGGTGATATCATGCATAGCCGAGTGGCGTTGAGTAATATGTACTTATTGCAGAAAATGGGTGCTGAAGTAACTGTAGCTGGTCCGCCAACCCTGATTCCAAAATACATTAGTGAAGCATTGGGTGTAAGGGTAGAATATAATTTGAAAAAGGCTTTGCAGTGGTGCGATGTAGCCAATGTGCTCCGCATTCAATTAGAAAGACAGAACCAGCCGCTGTTCTCTTCACTGAGAGAATATAGTTTGGCTTACGGTATCAATAGAAGATTATTGGATTCCTTGGGTAAAGAGATTGTGATCATGCACCCTGGCCCCATTAATCGCGGTGTGGAATTAGACAGTGACGTGGCCGATGGCGGATCATCTATTATTTTGAATCAAGTAGAAAATGGGGTTGCGGTAAGGATGGCAGTATTATATTTACTAGCCAATAGAGAAAACTAATCCTCAACAAAAACGCATATGCAAAGAATCTGTTTGTTTCCCGGAACCTTTGACCCGGTAACCTTGGGACATATTGACATCATCAACAGGGCTTTGCCGCTTTTTGACAAGATCTATGTAGGTATTGGGATCAACTCTTCTAAAAATCCTATGTTCTCTGCTGAACAAAGAATGGAATGGTTTAATGAGATTTATAAGGATGAACCCAAGGTTGCATCTGTTGTATACGAAGGATTGACCATTCAATATTGTAAAGAAATCAATGCCCATTTTATTTTAAGAGGCATCCGATTTGTGAGTGATTTTGAATACGAAAAAACCATTGCTGACGCCAACAGAACCTTGGACAAATCCATTGAAACCATCTTCTTAACAGGAGAACCCAAATACACATCGGTGGCATCTACCATTGTAAGAGACATTTTACGTAACGGTGGTAATGCTTCTCCTTTCTTGCCTCAGGCAGTCATCAACACATTGTATCCCTAACATGGCTATTTGGTTTTACGAAAATATCAAGCTAGAAGACTTTCTGCATCTTGGCAAAAACACTTTGGGTGAACAGTTGGGTATGGAATTCACTGAAATTGGGGAAGACTATATCAAGGGAACCATGCCCGTTGACCATCGCACCAAGCAACCCTATGGCTTATTACACGGTGGTGCATCTGTAGCTTTGGCAGAAACCCTTGGATCCATCGGCTCCGCCTTAGTGGTTGACCAAAGCAAATTCAATTGTGTGGGTTTAGAAATCAACGCCAATCATTTGCGCAGCGTACGCGATGGCTTTGTTACAGGAATTGCCAAACCCATTCATATAGGTGCCAGCACCCATGTTTGGGATATCCGCATAACAGATCAAAGAGATAAATTGGTTTGTATTAGCCGATTAACAGTTGCGGTGATTAAGAAGCCATCAGCCTAGGTTATCCATGGGCAACCATCCAGATTCTTCCAACACATCAATAATGGTAATATAGGATTGTTCCATTCTCTTGGGTAAGTCAGATTTCTTGGTCCATTCAATGGCGGTTATATCTTCTTCGGTTTGAGGTACCAATGCAGGTACGCCAGCCACATCCATTTTAAACCAATGGGTTTCTTTAATCACATCTTCACCCACCCATTTGTCAAAATATTCATGCCAGGTAACAGAGATCAATTCTCCCAATGCCAAATGCTTGACACCAGTTTCTTCTTCCACTTCACGCATGGCACAGGCTTCAATGGTTTCACCCTCGTCTAATTTACCCTTGGGCAAGTCCCATTTTCCCCTTCTGAAGATTAATAACAATTCTCCTTCTCCGTTTCTTACCAACCCACCGCCGGCTTTGATGATTTTTTTCATGGATCCTGTGAATAAGATTCTGCAATCTACAAGCAAAATTTATAATGTGCTGCTTAACTTCGTTTTATGACAAACGAAAAGGCAGTTGCAGAGAAATTATTGCAAGTAGGGGCGGTAAAACTGCGTCCCGAGGAACCATTTACCTGGGCAAGCGGATGGAAAAGCCCCATTTATTGTGACAACAGAAAAGTATTGTCCTTTCCCTATACCCGTGATTTTAT
>JBEAPC010000012.1:0-5681 GCA_041164585.1 Bacteroidota bacterium | reverse complement strand
ATGGTGCTGAAGTATTTGGAGACGCATCGGCCATTATGGATGAGTTTTCACACAAACATGATAATGCAGAAGACGCCAGCTTTTTTGATCCGCAAACCAAAATACAATTAAAAGCCATTCTCAATGAGATGTGGAAATCAGAATTACAGCTCCGTACATTCTTTCCAAAAGAAGCCTTGCCCTTTGAATACAAGGCCCTTCGTTTACTAAAAGACTTGCAACAGCAATCAAGGGCTTATGTAGCTAAAACTAGTCAGAAAACAACCCCCATCAAATTTGAAAAAAGATTAACGGCCGATTTGAGTAAAATTGTTCCGCCAATTAAAATTCAAACGGCCCCCAATAACATGGATCCATTGTTGGCTTTAAGACAGGGTATGGGTTTACTTGCTTCAATGGATCTTGGCACGGTCAAACAGCCAGCTAGTTTGCTTGTCTTGAATCAAACATTGAATCAGTTACACCAAGAAGCCATTGCCAAGCCGGGTAAATATTTATTGGCATTTGAAGCCATGAAAAGAATCATGGAACAGTTGCCTTTATCAAAACCCATTTCCAATAATGACAGGCATTTGGCTATTACTGCCTGTGAGCAATTATTAAAAACGGCAACTAGATTGCCCAATTTGCAACAGCGTTCAGCAGATGGTGGATTATCTCAACAATATTTTATTCATTTAAACAGGAAACCATGATGATCCTTTATCTGATGGGTATTGTCCTGTTGGCAATTGTATTTTTAGGAGTAGTTTTTATCAATCCTATTCAGCGTAGACGTTGGTTAAGACTTTGGGCTTCCTTGGCAGTTGTTTTAGGTATGGCTTTGTTGGTGATTCCGTTTGACAAAATAGCTACTATTGCTGGCAATACCCATTTGTTAATTCTTACAGAAGGTTATCAAGAAGATACTGTTGCTGCCTACAACAAGTCTAATGCCGTAAAAATTACCTGGGAAAATTTGGATCAAGCAGCCATTGACAAAGCGGCCATAATACATGTGTTTGGATACGGGTTACCCGATACCAGTATTTGGAAAATTCCCAAATCAAAAATTCAATTTCATGCTAGTGCATTGCCCACAGGTATTGCCAATATTCATTGGAGACAAGAAATTACCCTTGGGCAAAGTCTATTAATACAAGGAAGGGTAAGCAATCCTAAGCAACAAAATTTGCAACTTCAATTAGTATCAGGTTCACAGGTAATTGAGCAAAGGGTATTAGGCGCTCAAACCAGTCTTAATTTTCAATTGAATCCAAACCCTAAAAATTTAGGTACCGGTAGCTATCAATTAGTGCTTCTGACAGGCAAGGATACTTTGGCAATATATACCATTCCATTTATAGTGCAATTGCCCAAACCCATCTCGGTATTGTTGTTGCAAGACGCTCCTAGTTTTGAACAGAAATTCTTAAAGAATTGGCTAACAGATCATGGATACCAATTGGCTGCTAGAACCAGGATCAGCAAACAACTATTTGATCAAGCTTTTTCCAATCGCGCCAGCGCTAATTTGCTTAACATCAATGCCAATCTTCTTTCAGGCTTTGATCTCTTGTTAACAGATGAGACATCACTTAATAGCTTATCTGCCTTGGAACAATTACAGATCAGGGCTGCCATTAGAGAAAAAGGCCTGGGTTTATTAGTAACTACGGATACTATTTTAAAACATGCGGCAATCTTGGATCAACAATTAGTGTTAACATCTATTCAAGATAGTCTTAGTGCCAACCATATTCTAAACATGCAAGGCCAAGACAGCGCTTGGCATCCAGTCCTAAACAAAGATGCTTATCTAGTCTTAGCTGCTTCTTCAAAATGGCAATCCTTGGTATTTGATAAAAAGGGTAGGATACTAACGGGAATTTATTTGGAAGGCATGGGCAAAATTGGATTTAGTACCCTAGGGCAAACCCATCTTTGGTCATTAGCTGGAAAACAATGGGATTATGATTTTTATTGGACCCAGTTATTGGAATCAGTGGCCAGTCAATCAGCCACCAAAGAAACCTGGACACTAGGTTCGGGAATGGATTTTGTTAAACAGGCTACTCCCATTATTCAGTATAAAGATGCGCCCCAAGATTCCTTTGCATTGGTATCTGGTTCAAAAATCTATTTGCAACACAATCCTTTATTGGGGTTCAAGCAAGAAGGTCAATTCTGGCCTCAGCAATCAGGCTGGCAAAACTTAGTTACAACAAGTGGGCAATTCAAGCCTTGGTATGTCTTTGATCAAAAGGAATGGCCACTCATGCAATGGACAAAGCGCAGGCAACTCACAGAGTCATGGTTAACCCAGCCAGTGGAATATACCAAGGATAGCACCTTAGAAAATGAAGTGTCTCAAAGGCAAGTTGTACCTGCTATCTGGGCCTGGCTGATTTTGCTATTGGGGCTAGCAGTTCTGTGGATAGAATCCAAATTGGAATAATATGATAAATGGCGTGGTAAGTTTGGTCTAGTTGCTTATATTGAGTTTATTATACACCCTATAAAGCCTGATGCATTTTGAAAAGAAAAGACTTTATTAGGAACGCTTCCATGGGAATGGGGGCGCTCTTTCTTCCCAAATCAATGCTCTATGCCAATCAAGTAGACGCAGCAGCATTATTAGAAACCCGATTTGATATTCCACAAAAAAAGCGCATGGCAGATATTGCCTTAAATGCGGCAAGATCAAAGGGGGCAAGTTATACCGATGTGCGCATTGGTAGATACCTGAATCAGTTTGTGATTACCAGAGAAGACAAAGTGGAGAATGTAGTAAATACAGAAAGCTATGGTATTGGTATTAGGGTCATAGCCAACGGAAGTTGGGGTTTTGCAGCTACGGATAATTTAGATACCGATAGCATTGCAAAAACAGCGGCATTAGCGGTTGCTATTGCCAAAGAAAACGCTCGCTTATTAACTGAACCCGTGCAACTGGCTCCTCAAAAGGGTCAGGGAGAAGTGAGTTGGAAAACACCTATAGAAAAAAATGCTTTTGAAGTTCCCATCAAAGAAAAAGTAGACTTATTACTTGGTGTGAATGACGCTGCTATGAAAGGTGGTGCCAACTACATGAATAGTCTACTCTTCTTGGTAAATGAACAAAAATATTTTGCTAGTAGCGATGGCTCTTATATTGACCAAGACATACACAGAATCTGGCCTACATTCTCTATTACCAAGATAGACGCAACTTCAGGAAAGTTTGAAACCAGGAGTGCATTGTCTTCACCCATGGGGATGGGGTATGAATACCTCAATCCTTCTGCTGCAGATACCATCAAGGGATTAACTGGGAACTTATATCGCAACCGCTATGATATGTTGCAGGATGCCAAAGATGGAGCAAAACAAGTGCAAGAAAAAATGATTGCCAAATCTGTTGAAGCAGGCAAATATGACCTTGTCATTGATCCTACCAATTTATTCTTGACCATTCATGAATCATCGGGCCACCCTTCAGAATTAGATAGGGTATTGGGTTATGAAGCCAACTTTGCGGGTACTTCATTTCTAACCTTAGACAAATGGAAATCGGGCAACTTTAATTATGGTAGCAAATTGGTGAATATTGTTGCCGATAAATTACAACCTCATTCTCTTGGTGCAGTTGGTTTTGACGATGAAGGGGTAGAAACACAAGAGTGGGATATTATTAAAGACGGTGTTTTGGTGAACTACCAAGCTACCAGAGATCAGGCCCATATTTTGGGATTGAAACAATCTCAGGGCTGTTGCTACGCAGACAACTGGAGCTCGGTTCAGTTTCAACGGATGCCCAATATTTCTCTGAAACCAGGTAAAGAAACCATGAGCCCGGCAGACATTGTTAAAAATGTAGAGAAGGGTATTTATATTGTTGGAGAAAGCTCTTATAGCATTGACCAACAGCGTTATAATTTTCAGTTTAGCGGTCAGTTATTCTATGAAATTAAAAATGGTAAAATTGGACCCATGCTCAAAGACGTGGCTTATCAATCCAATACCCAGGAATTCTGGAATTCTGTAACAGCTATTGCTGACAAACGCGATTATAGGTTGGGTGGTTCTTTTTTTGATGGTAAGGGCCAACCTGGTCAGGTAAGTGCCGTATCACACGGAGCTTCTACCACAAGATTCAATGGTATCAATGTTATTAACACTGCAAGAAAAATCTAATCATGGCTATATTAAACAAAGCACAGGCAGAACAATTGCTGAAAAAAGTACTGGCTTTCTCAAAAGCCGATGAATGTGAAATTAACCTAAGCGGTTCTGAAGGCGGAAATATCAGGTATGCTCGAAACGCGGTTTCTACTAGTGGAGGCGTTAGCAGGAGCAGTTTGGTAGTATCCTCCGCATACGGAAAAAAATTAGGCGTGGCCACCATTAATGAATTTGATGATGCGTCTTTAGAAAAAGTTGTGAGAAGGTCTGAAGAGTTGGCAAAGCTTGCTCCAGAGAATCCTGAATTCATGTCTTTTCTAGGGCCACAACAATACAAAGAGTCCGCCACCTATGTACCAGCTACTGCTGCTATTGACCCCAAACTCAGAGCAGACGCGGTAGCTACCAGTTTAAAGATTGCCAAAGAAAATAAATTGATTGCTGCTGGTTTCATGGAAAACAGTGCAGGCTTTTCTGCCATGATGAACTCTCATGGTTTGTTTGCCTACAATACCAGCACAGGGGTTGATTTTAATGTAACCCTAAGAACTGAAAATGGCAAGGGCTCGGGCTATGCTTCTAAGTCTTTTAACGATGTAAGTAAATTAAACGTAGATAATTTAACCAAGGTTGCTGCGTTTAAAGCAGCAGGATCCGCTACGGCCAAGGCTTTGGAGCCAGGAAAGTATACCGTGATTTTGGAGCCCGCAGCTTCTGTGGTGTTACTAGAGAATTTATTTTTTGCAATGGACGCCAGACAGGCAGACGAGGGTAGAAGTTTCTTAAGTAAACCCGGTGGTAAAACCAAATTGGGAGAAAAATTGGTTGACGATAAAGTGACCATTTATTCAGACCCCCAACATCCTGAAATGCCAACCTCTACTTGGAGTGGTGATGGTAGACCACAAGAAAGAATGAGTTGGATTAACAAGGGTGTTGTAGACAATTTGTATTATTCTCGCTATTGGGCCAATAAGAAAAATGCCAAACCTATTCCTTCTCCAGATGGTATTATCATGGAAGGAACAGAAGCCAGCTTAGAAGACCTGATCAAAGGAACTGAGAAAGGTATTTTGGTAACTAGGCTTTGGTATATCCGCTCTGTAGATCCTCAAACTTTGTTACTAACCGGGTTAACACGTGACGGAACTTTTTATATAGAGAACGGAAAAATTAAACACCCCGTGAAGAATTTTCGTTTCAATGAAAGCCCTGTGATCATGCTCAATAATTTGGATGCTTTGGGTAAACCCGAACGTTGTGTAAGTGGTGAATCTGGCTTGTCAGCTTTGATTCCGCCTATGCGTATTAGAGACTTTACTTTTTCTTCACTTTCTGACGCTGTTTAAATATTCATTTTTAAAACCTTTTATTTTGGATAGAAAAGACTTTTTAAGAAACACTGCCATGGGTATGGGGGCATTTATGGTTCCCCGCTCCATGTTGCATGCAACCCCCATTGAAGTGGAAGCCGCTTTGAATGGGGGCATGGATGTAGCCATCAAAAAACAATTGGCCGATGTGGCCCTTGCTGCTGC
>JBEAPC010000011.1:0-3325 GCA_041164585.1 Bacteroidota bacterium | reverse complement strand
TACAGGGTCAATGAGAACTATGAGCAAATCCTAATAATTAGATAAATTCCCAATAATAAATAATCAAGACATTTATTAAAGAAAAATAATCTAGAAACATTTTTTGGCTATTTTCATGTACCTGATCCAAATCTGTTGAATGAATGAATTAAAATATAGTGAGGAAGAATTAGTACTGCTGCTTAGGAATAAGGATCAGGAAGCGTTTTCTTATCTATATGATAATTATTCGGCTGTTTTAAATGGTACCATTTTGCGCATGGTAGAAGATACCGGTTTGGCAGAAGACATTTTGCAAGAAGCTTTTGTGAAAATCTGGCATAATTTTTCATCGTATGACCCGTCAAAAGGAAGGCTTTTTACCTGGATGATTAACCTAACCAGGAACCTGACCATTGATACCATGAGAAGTAAGGGCTATAAAAAACAGCGTTTAATCTCTTCAGATGAAAATTCCGTAGGTAATCTAACGGATAATAATAGGGCTGCTGAAAAACAGGATAGTTTGGGATTAAAACAACAAATAGCCCTTCTAAAACCCGAATTAAAAAATTTAATTGAACTTGCCTATTTTCAAGGATATACACAGGAAGAGATAGCTCAGGAAACAGCTATACCCTTGGGTACGGTAAAATCTAGGCTAAGAAAAGCTATTCTTGAACTAAGAAAAATTGTAGCATAAAAGTGAACGCAAAAGACATTATATCATCTGGCATTTTAGAACTCTATGTTCTTGGCTTAAGCTCTGCAGCTGAAAATGCAGCAGTTGAGCAGTGGACAAAGGAGTATCCTGAGTTGTTAGAAGAAATAGCGGCTATTGAATTAGCTATGGAAAAATTGGCAAAAGCCAATGCTGTTACACCAGCATCTACAATGAAAGCATCCATTTTTGCAAAAATTAATGAAGCCGAACAAAGCGCGGAAACCACTCCTAGCGATGCACCAGCACCTGTTTATACCATTTCAAGAAATTGGAAAATGATTGCTGCTGCTTCTATTGGCATCTTCTTGGTGAGTGCAACCTTTAACCTGATTTACTTTAATAAGTATTCCGTTGCCAATAATAGTTTAGAAGAGACCAAGTCATTATTAGAAAAAGAACAACTAAGAACCAAGGAATTTAAAACTGATTTGGATCTTGTGAAGGATCCTAACAATACCATGGTTTCTTTAAAAGGATTGGAAAACAATCCCAATGCTACGGCCAAAATATTTTGGTTTCAAGAAACGGGTGAAGTGGGTATTGACGCTAGTAATTTACCCGATGCCCCATCTGGCATGCAATACCAATTCTGGGCAATAGTAGATGGTAATCCTGTAGATGGGGGTATGATTATTACCAATGACAAGGGAAAAAAATACCGCATCCAAAAAATGAAATCTTTTGGTAAGGCTCAGGCATTTGCTATTTCATTAGAAAAAGCTGGCGGTAATCCTACGCCCACTACTGTTGTAAGTTTGGGTAAAATAATATAGACTACAAAGCGTAGCATCTATTTTTATTTCTACAATTTTAATTTCCACTATTTCCTTTTTTACCATTTTCATATCTACTATTTAGTTTACTACTATTATCATTTCTACTATTTCCTTTCTATTTTATTGTTGAAATTTTTTTTTGGATTATTTAATCCAATCAGATTCATTGTTCGTAGGTAAAGTAACAGAAACAAAAATCCTTTACTTAAAATCAACAACATGAATCGTAAAAAACTAGTGCTAGCAAGCATTGTAGCAGCAGCATTTATTACCGGAGGAATTCTTTACGCAGCGGATCATATTGATACGCCAGCGGTAACTAACCAAACTACTGACATCACAGACCTCTATGTGTTTAGAGCAGCAGACCCAGCCAATTTAGTATTTGTAGCCAATAGTCAGGGATTGACTAGTCCTGCAAATACAGCCAATTTAAAATTTGACGAGAACACTGTTCTAGAATTTAACATTGACAAAAACGGAGATAATATAGAAGACTTGGTTATACAATGTAAGTATGATGCAGCTTCTAATAAAATGCAAGTATATGGTCCTATTGCTCCTAGCGCTACAGGTACTAAAAGCAAATTAGAAGGTACTGTTACAGCAGAAGTAGCTGTTACTGCTTATGGATCTGCTGCTGTAACCGGTACAGGTACAACAGGCATTAAGGTTTTTGCCGGACCAAGAGATGATCCATTCTTTTTTGATCTAAATAGGTATAAAGCAATACTAGCAGGAACAGCTCCAGGATTTTCAAATCCGGGTACAGATACGTTTGCAGGTACCAATGTGTTGAGTGTGGTAGTGGAAGTTCCCAAAACAATGATTGGCGCAACAGGCAATATTAACGTGTGGTTAGAAACAAAAAAGAAAATCTAATTATTTCAAACAATCAAAATCAAATAACATGAAATCAACTAAAATAATCCTAGCCTTATTGGTAGCAAGCAATTTCTTAATCATGTCTTGCAAAAAATCAGATAATGTAGTGGCACCCACCGTATTTTATGAGCAACAAGATCAAATGGGAAGACCAGCCATTAACACCGTATTTGTAACAGCAGCGGGTGATAAAGATTTATTCAACACCAGCATTCCAAGTGCCATGGGTGCAGCGTTTCAGAGTAAATTTCAAACAAGGTTGATGGGTCTTAATGCAGGATATACTACCAATGCATTGGGACAAAATGCAGCCACTTTTACAGGCTTATTGGCCACAGACGTTTTGGGTGTTTCATCAACAGGAGTAACCACTTTCTTTGACGGAACCAATGTATTAACAGGAAGAACACTTTCTGATGATGTGATTGATGTGGAACTGTTGTTAATTTTTGGAGGACCAACCGGTGCCAGCAATCCAGGTTTAACCAAGGATAATGTAAACGCCAATGACAAAGCATTTTCAACCAGCTTTCCTTATTTAGCAGCAGCTTGGTAATATTTATACAGCAATCAAATTTTTAAAAAGCCAGAGCCAATTACTCTGGCTTTTTAAATCTGCCAACACCTAACGCTATGAAACAAGTAAGCCTTTTATTATTCCTCTTTATTATAACAGCCAATGTAGTCATTGCACAAACGCAGCTGCAAGAAAAACAGGTAGATACCCTTACCGTAGAAGCACCCATTGTTCAATTAAAAGATTTGGTTTTAGAACCCAATACCAAACTACAGTTTAGTACTATTAGTAAATTAGACTTGGCGCTTCATCCTGTAAAAAATTCCCAAGAATTGATGCGCAAAGTACCAGGGCTTTTTATTGCCCAACACGCAGGAGGTGGAAAAGCGGAACAAATATTTTTACGTGGATTTGATTGTGATCATGGAACAGATGTTCAGGTTG
>JBEAPC010000010.1:0-34029 GCA_041164585.1 Bacteroidota bacterium | reverse complement strand
AACTTTCTTTCTTCTGGAACTTGAATGTTTTTATCCAACCCCTTGCCCTCACTACTGGCTTCATTCATTAAGTTCTTATAACAGTTATCCAGGTTATCTCTAAAAGCATCGGCCATGGCCACCAATTGAACATTCTGTTTGCTTTGCAAGGCTTGCATGGCAGCACCAGTTCCTCGCCCACCGCA
This sequence comes from Bacteroidota bacterium, assembly GCA_041164585.1. GTDB lineage: Bacteria > Bacteroidota > Bacteroidia > Chitinophagales > Chitinophagaceae > Sediminibacterium. The sequence goes on along the minus strand of JBEAPC010000010.1, from coordinate 33,844 downwards.
ACCCACTAAAGCAACTTTAATAGTATCACTAGCACCAGAGAAAAAGTTGGCCCTTGTGAGCAAAGGACTAGCCATTAATCCACCAGCTACCAGCGAAGCGGATTTTACAAAATCCCTTCTGGAGGGATGGTTGGAAGCATCGTTCATGTTATGTGTTTTTATTTTCCTAGATAATTGATAAAAAACTGTTTTACTTCTGCGGGGCTGGGTTGATTTTCCGGTTGCAGCAAACGGAATCCAACATTTTTTCCTTCTGTTAACCACCATTTACTCTTGGGTATTTGCGGATCTCGCTTATTCCAACTGGGGTCAGAATGAAAACGGGCAGCAACCCTTAATTCATCTGATGTTTCTTCATAAGATCCACCTTTTAGCGCTTTTGGATATTTAGCTGCTTTTGCTGGCATTATTTTTTCAGGAGCATTATTTACAAAGTCTTTATAGCGCTCTGATTCATAATGATCCAATGTCCATTCCATCAGGTTTCCAAGCATATCATACAAGCCCCAAGGGTTGGGTTTTTTCAATCCAACTTTCTGATACTTCTCCTCACTATTGTCTAAATACCAAGCATATTGATTTAATAGTTTGGGATCATTGCCATAATAGTAAGTGGTATTGGTTCCTGCCCTGCAAGCATATTCCCATTCGGCTTCTGTAGGTAGTCTAAAAAAGATTCCCGTTTTTTGGTACAACCATTTACAATACATAAGTGCACCAAACTGGCTCATACTATTGGCAGGATAGCCTCCTTCTTTACCCATTCCCCAAGTAAGATCAACATATTGTGCACTGGGTCTGGTAATGGCATCAAGGTCTACATTCTGGCTGGTTTGTTCGTCTTTTAAAAACACATCAAACTCATCTCTGGTTACTTCATAAGCACCCATCCAAAAAGCGGACATTTGAATTTTCTTCTGCGGCCACTCTTCTTGTTGTCTATTTTTTTCAGAAATAGAACTCCCTATTAAAAATGATCCTGCCGGGATAGATTGCATTATAAAGGAGAGGGTAGAGCCAGGTATTTGCTGTATGCGTGAACTTTGTTTTGTAGTAGTATTCTGGGCTTGCGATAAAAGCAAAATGTAGCAAGTGCAAGCAGTTAGAAGAAATTGTTTCACCTTAAAAATTTTGGAAACAGTAAGTTAATCCTTTTTCCAATATCGGTCAAATCCCTTGCTTTTATGAGCTTTTATTTGACCGTTTTCTATTGTAGTAATTAAAACATATGCTTTTTGTTTGGCTGCTGTTTCTAGGGCAGTTTTGATGGGTAAAATACTGCAAGCAGTTGCTAGCCAGTCAGCCGTTGCCCCATCACTAGCTATAACGGTAACATTGCGTTGAAAGGTAACCCCATAGCCCGTTTTAGGGTCTGTAATATGCGCATATTTTTTGCCATTGTGCAAGAAGAATTGGTACACATCACCGGAAGTAGCTACGGACATATTTTTCAATAATAGTTTTTGATCCAATAAGGTTTCTGCTTCCTCTGGTGCATTTACACCAACCACCCAGCCTTTGGCATTTAAGGGGGCATCACCCATGACTATATCGCCACCGGCATCTACTAATGAAGATCTAATGCCTTGTGCTTTTAAACGTTGAACTATTTTTTCAGCCACAAAACCTTTGGCAATTCCCCCAAGGTCTAAACGCATCCCTTTTTGAGCCAACGAAACTGTTTGGTCTTTTTGATTAATGACCAGTTGATCAAATCCTACTAAAATTTTAGTTGCAGTAACCTTTGCTGAATCAGGAAATGTCTTGGTTTTTCTGGCATTTCTCCAAAGCAGACTCAAAGGCCCCATGGTAATATCAAAACGCTGTTGGCTTTTAAAAAATGCTTCTTGGCTTTTTACTAGTATTTCCATAAGTCCTTTAGAAACAGGAATCGGCCCCATACCTGCATTTGCATTTAAACGACTTAACTCACTGCTGCTATCATAATCACTATAGATAGATACCAGTGAATCTACTAACTCAAATGCCTTTTTTGCTATTTGTTGGGCATGAATGGAATCTTGGTCAACAAAGACAAGGTTTAAGGGTGATCCCATCTTATTATCAGAAAAATGAAACTTTTTGGCTTGAGCCCGTGATGAACAAGGTATACCCAGTATGGAAAACAATAAAATAAAAAAAATGACCAGACGCATGGTATTGTTTGTATCGTTAAATTTAGTGATAAATCAACATCATGGAACGCAGGAAATTTATGCAACAAAGTTTATTAGCTGGCGGTGCCTTGGTAAGTTCCGCTTCAGGATTGGCAGCTTCAGCTAATAGTAAAATTGGCGAAGATGCAAAACCTTTCAAATGTAATTATGGTTTCCATAACGGCATGTTTAAAAATCATGCAGGCCCTGATTTTATAGACCAGATTAAGTTTGGGCATAGCATGGGTTTTAGGTCTATTGAAGACAATGGAATGATGGGGCGTAAACCTGAAGAACAGTCTAAAATTGGAGAGACCTTGTCTAAGCTGGGTATGGATATGGGGGTATTTGTAATTGAGTATGATAAATGGCCACTGCAGATTTCTATGACTTCTGGAAAAAAAGAATGGAGAGATAAATTTGTTCAATATTGTAAGGATGCAGTAGAAGTTGCCAAACGTTGCAATGCCAAATGGATGACAGTGGTGCCTGGTAACTATGAACGCAAATTGACAGAACATATGCAAATGGCCAATGTGATAGATATGCTTAGGGCAGGCACTGAAGTTTTAGAAAAGCATGGTTTGGTCATGGTTTTAGAACCCTTGAGCGATACACCAGAATTATTCTTACGCAGAAGTGACCAGACCTATGCCATTTGTAAGGCCATCAATTCTCCTTCTTGTAAGATTTTATATGATATGTACCATATGCAACGCAATGAAGGAGACATTATTAAACATATTGAACAGACCTGGGATGAGATTGGCTATTTTCAAATTGGAGATAACCCTGGTAGAAAAGAACCCGGCACTGGTGAAATGAATTATCAAAATATTTTCAAATACATTCACGGCAAGGGTTACAAAGGGGTATATGGTATGGAACACGGAAATGCCCAACCAGGAAAAGAAGGAGAGCTTGCTTTGATCAAAGCCTATCGCGAAGCAGATAGTTTCTAGGATCTATTTTTATTGAAATTATAATAAACCACCATGGTTGGATAAGGATTTTGTTAACCCTAAACTAGCACCCACATGCAACTAAAGATTGAAAACCTTTCTAAGACTTACAGTAATGGCGTTAAGGCCCTGAACAATGTATCTCTCACCATTAATCAAGGAATGTTTGGGTTATTGGGCCCAAATGGAGCTGGAAAATCTTCCTTGATGAGAACTATTTCTACATTGCAAGAAGCTGATCAAGGAAGTATTTATCTGGATGATTTGGATGTATTAAAAGAGAAGGAATCGGTTAGAAGGCTGTTGGGTTATCTTCCTCAAGATTTTGGTGTTTATCCAAAAATTAATGCAGAGGAAATGCTTACCCATATAGCCAGTTTAAAAGGCATTAATGGGAGCGAAAGAAAGGAGTCAGTTGGCGCTCTTTTGCAGCGGGTTAATTTATACAAGGATAGAAAGAAAAATCTGGGTACATACTCTGGTGGTATGAAACAAAGATTTGGAATTGCTCAAGCTTTGTTGGGAAATCCTAAGTTAATCATTGTTGATGAACCTACTGCAGGATTGGATCCAGCAGAACGTAATAGATTTTATAATTTGTTAAGTGAGATTGGGGATAATACTATTGTAATTCTTTCTACGCATATAGTTGAAGACGTTAGAACCCTTTGTACAGATTTTGCCATCATTTGCCAAGGTGAATTGTTGAGACACGACAATCCAGAGGAAGCCGTTGAAGAATTGAATGGTAAGATCTATGTAAAAAGCGTTGACAAATCAGATATAGAACAAATTAGAAACCAAGAACAAGTGATTTCTGTTCAAATGAAAAGTGGAAGATTGAGTGTGCGCATTTATAATGAAAGCACCCCTATGCAAGGGTTTATTCCTGTTGCACCCATTTTGGAAGACGTGTATTTTCACCAGATTTCAGGTAAAGTAGACGTAGTAACCATTTAATTCAATCCAAAACTATTCATTATGTTTCTACAAATATTTTTATTTGAGTTACGATATCGTGCTAAGCGGCCAGCCACCTATTTGTATTTTTTTCTGTTTTTTTTAATAGGATTTTTGTCAATGGCAACTGGCTCTACACCGGCCTCTGAAAAAGTTTTCCATAATGCACCATGGGTAATGGCTAGTGCCAATATTACTTTTAGCATGTTAATGATGCTAGTTTGTTCAGCTGTAATGGGAGTTCCCCTTTACCGCGATATTGAGCATCAAACCAGGCAGTATTTATTTAGCTATCCTATTACCAAATTTGGCTATTTCTGGGGCAGGTTTATTGGTTCATTTTTTGTGGTGCTTGTAATAGGTTCAGCCTTTAACTGGGGATCAATAGCGGGAACTAATATTGGACCAATCATGGGATGGGTGCCTGCTGAGCGAATTGGAAGCTTTGGCTTGTGGAATTACTTTCAACCTTATTTCTATTTTGCTTTTGGAAATATGTTGTTGGCCTCAACCATCTTTTTTTCCTTAGTTGCCATCACCAGAAATGTAAAAGTGGTTTATAGTGCTAGTATTTTACTATTGATTGGTTATTTATTAGCCTCTTTCTTAGTCACGGATATTGAGAAAAGAGATCTGGTAAAACTATTAGACCCTTTCATGTTAAATACCTTCAATTTAGAAACAAGGTATTTTACACCTGTTGAAAAGAATACATTGCTTTTGCCTTTTACCAAAACCATTGCTTATAATAGATTAATCTGGTTAGGCATTTCATTTATTATTACTGCCATTGCCTACTTTAAATTTAGTTTCTTTCAGTTTTTGTCAGCCGATATAGAGAAAACAAAAAAATCCAAATCAGTAGAAGAGGCTCCAGCTGATAGGCAAATCAAAAAATTGCAACCGGATTTTGGCAATGGTTATACAAAACGTATTTGGTGGCAGTTAACAAAAATTGAATTTTTCAATATTATTAGGGATAATTATTTCAGAGCCATTTTAATGGGAGGATTGGTTTTTTTAATCCTTGATTTTTGGATTGGCAATACGCTATACGGTGTTAAGGATAGACCCATTACCATATTCTTAATGGACTATAAGGGATATGACTACATTGTATTCATTTTTATTATACTCTTATTTTATTCAGGTGAAACCATACATCGTGAAAAGACTACCAAGTTTAATATTATCAACGATGCTATGCCGGTGCCCAATGCTGTTTTTTTCTTTTCGAAATTAACAAGCATGTTGGGAATTGCTTTTATTTTAGCGAGTATTCCTATAGTTGCAGGCGTTTTAATTCAGTTGTTGAAGGGATATACAAACTTTGAATTATTGATTTATGTAGAAGAGATGTACCTGCTTACATTTCCTTCATTTGTACAAATGATTTTGCTCTCATTTGCAGTACACTTATTGGTCAATAATAAGTTTGGAGGTCATGGCATTGGTATGCTTATTTGGGTAGTTATGTTTATTTTAAGATCCTATGCCAACTTTGATTATAACCTACTTTTCTATTTTTACACACCAGCTTATCGTTGGAGCGATATGAATGGGATTGGACATTTTATAGCGCCACAATTTTGGTTCAATTTATATTGGATTTGTCTTGGAGCTTTATTATTGACCATTTCATATTTGTTTTTTGAACGTGGAATTGCAGGTAGTTTTTCTGAAAGGTGGAAAGTGGCCATGAAACGATTTGTGGGTGTACCAAGATTATTAATTGTTCTTTTCTTCATGGGCTGGGTTAGTGCTGGTGCCTACTGTTATTATAACGTGAGTTATTTAAATAGTTATAGCACCTCAACAGAGGGTAAAAAAGCTTCTGTCAAATATGAAAAGGAATTAAAAAAGTTTGAAAATATTCCACAGCCTAAAATGACAAATGTTGTTTTGTTTGCAGATATATTTCCAGATGAAAGAAAGGTGGTTATCCGTTCTTTGGTATCCATAAAAAACAAAACAGAACATGTCATTGATTCGCTTCATATTGAAATGTCAGACCAAATTAAATATGATGTATTGTACAATGGGCAAGCAATCAAATACAGAAAACCGCTTTGGTATAATCAGCCAATATTTAGTTTTCTTAAAAAGGGTAAAGACACTGCGAATTATCGCATTTATGCGCTTCCTGCCAGCCTTAAGCCAGGTGATACCGCTTTATTGGAAATTCATGCCATTACCCAATATAAAGGATTTGTGAATAGTGGTTTTACCAGAGAAATATTGGCTAATGGAACTTTTTACAGTGACGTTTTACCAGGCTTTGGCTATAATGTACAAAGGGAATTAAACAGTGATGAAGACAGAAAGAAATATGGCTTGCCTGTAAAAACGGATGAATTCCCTGTTCAGTCGGATCCTGTTGGTAAAAGAACCTTATTGTTTAATGACGATGCTGATTTGATTCATTTTGAAGCTACAGTAAGCACTTCAAAAGACCAAATAGCCATTGCTCCAGGTTACTTACAAAAATCTTGGGAAACTAATGGAAGAAAGTATTTCCATTATATTCAAGACTCTCCTATTGATGCTTTTGCTACTATAGTATCTGCACGTTATGATGTTTTAAGAGACTCTGTAAAACTTAGTAATGGAAAAAATATCAACATTGAGTTATTTCATCACCCAACACATAAATACAATCTAGATAGATTTCTGGCCGCTTATAAAGATGGGTTAGAGTTTTTCTCTTCTGCCTATGGCGATTTTCAATTCAGACAAATGCGTTTATTGGAATTTCCACGCTATGCGGGATTTGCTCAAAGCTTTCCAAATACAGTTCCTTTTGCGGAAAGCTTTGGTTGGGTTGCTGATTTTAGTAAGCCGGATGCTTTTGATTATGTTTATTATGTAACCGCTCATGAATTGGCCCATCAATGGTGGGGTCATCAAGTGGTACCCAATAAAACAAGGGGGAGCAACCTCATCAGTGAATCATTAGCAGAATATACTGCCTTGGTATTGTCTGAAAGAAAATATGGTAGGGACAATATGAAACGCTTCTTAAAAGACGAACTAGATGGTTATTTAACAGGAAGGGCAAGAGAGAGCAAGAAGGAAAATACCTTTATTAACTGTAATAGACCATATGAATGGTATCAAAAAGGTAGTTTGATATTGTATGGGCTAAGAGATTTGATTGGTGACAAAGCCCTGAATAATGCGCTGCATGCATTTAGAGACAGTTTTGCATTAAAAGAAAATCCTCCTTTTGCAGGTAGCGATGATTTATATGCTTTTATCCAAAAAAGCACCCCTGATTCCTTTAAGTATTATTTAGTAGATACTTGGGAGAAAATCACCCTGTATGATAATAAATTTTTGAAAGCGAGTGCAAAAAAACTGAATAAGGATGAATATGAAGTAACGCTAAATGTGAGCACTAATAAATTTTATGCCGATAGTTCTGGTAAAGAATCAATTGCTAAAATGAACGATTATATAGACGTAGGCATTTTTGCAGAAGAAACGGAAGATAAAAATGGTAGAAAACAAACCAATCCACTATTACTTCAAAAAGTAAAAATGGTGGCAGGTGTCAAGACCTATCAATTTAAAGTAAAAGGAAAACCTGTTAAAGCAGGTATTGATCCTTACAATAAATTAATTGATAGGATTCCTGATGATAATACCGGAGATGTAGATCTTAATTAAAAAAGGCCGTCCAAATTGGACGGCCTTTTTTTTTAGTTGAATTATTTTGCTGGAGCTATCGCCTTGCGCAAAAATGCCCATTGTCTCAAACAATCCCTGGCTTCTACTGCTGGATAACCCAATACTTTTTTACCGTCTTCTACGTCATTAATCACACCTGACATACCGCCAATTAAAACCCCATTTCCAACGGTAACATGATCGGAAACACAAACGCCTCCTCCAATAATTACGCCATCTCCAATAGTTACTGAACCGGCCAGTCCACTACTTCCTGCCATTAAACAGAACCTGCCTGTTTTACTATTATGACCTATTTGAACTAGGTTATCTAATTTGGTGCCATCGCCAATAATGGTAGAAGAAAATTTAGCCCTATCAATACAAGTGCTGGATCCTACTTCTACATAATTACCCAAGACCACATTACCAATATGAGGAATTTTAACCAAGCCTCTACCATCGTCACTGGGTCTGAATCCAAAACCATCTGAACCAATACTAGCATTGGCATGGATAATACAATGATGACCCACCACACATCTTTCTCTAATCACGGCACCGGGCCAAATAGTGGTATGGTCTCCAATCTGGCAATGGTCAAGAATAGTTGTATTGGGGTAAAGGGTTACGTCTTTTCCAATAATGCAATATGCTCCAACATAAGCACCCGCTCCGGCTTTAAATCCTTTCCCAACAATGGCTGTGTGATGAATCACTGCTGTTGGATGAATATCTTCATCAAATTCAGGAGCATCGGGAACATACATTTCTAAGAGCTTGGCCATGGCTAGGTCTGCATTCTTTACCTTAATTAAGGCCCTGTTTTCACCTGGTTCCAATTCAAATTCTTGGTTCACAATGGCAGCACAGGCTTTGGAGCTTTCCCAAAATTTTAAGTATTTCTTATTGCCTATAAAACTAATATGGTTATTCTGGGCCATTTCTAATTGCTCAGGCCCTATGATGGCGGTACTAGTATGACCAACAAGGGTTCCCTGCAACACTTCGTTGATGGCTTCTATGGTAAAGGTTTTCATGTCAAGCATTTTTTAAAGCTACCGAATTGTAGCTTTTCTAACAAATGCGCAAAAATTGACCTAGACTAGGTCCTTTTTAAATTCATTAATTTCTGCTAACATAGTGTCTGCCATTTCCAAATTTTTATATTCAATTCCAAGAGAAAGAAACTTCTTTAACCATGGTTTGTTGGCATTCTCTGGTTTAATCTGCATGAATAACCAAATGGTCAGTGCGGTGAAAGCTAAAAAAATAGGAAAACTAATTAACCAGAATTTGATATCATGACTATTCACCCAACCCGGAGACCAAAACCAAGTACAATGAAAGGGTAATTGCAAAATGACAATCTTGAGCATTTGAATGGTAGATAGTTTCAACTTTGCAATTTTTGCTTGGGTATCTAGCACATTGTCTTCATATTTAATGCTAAGAAGAATGGTCAATTGCCAAGTATAAGCCGCCATTGCCAAAATGGTAAATAAAATCACCATGCTCAAAGAGATGCTGAAATAGGGATTTTTCCAACCAACGGCAAAAACCAAGATGCCCAAAAAACCTACCCAAAGAACTCCAAGTAAAAGGGCAAATACTTTTATGCCAATTACAGGACGCAAACTTGATCTGGCTTTTTGCCCCTGTTGGTTTTCAAAGCACTTAAGATTTAATTGCCATGATTGCATATTTAACAGCTGTGCTTTATTCAATGCTTGTTGGTATTGCTGTAATAGGTTATCAAGTTCCATGCTTTCCATATACTATGAGATTTTTGAAAATGATTGTTTTAGTTGTTCTTTGATCCTGCTAATCTTGGTTGCTACATTGGTTTGTGTAATGCCAAGTATCAAACCTATTTCCTGATAAGATTTCCCGTCTAAGTAGAGTAGCATGAGTGCTTTGTCCAATGCTTTTAACTGGTTAATCAAGCGTTGTAATTGATGTAGCTTCTCTTCTTTTTCAGTACAATTGTCATTGTCCCCTGCCACTTGAATGGCTTGTTCGTCTAAGGTCTCTGGGGTCAATAAGTTCTTTTCTTTTCTATAATGCGAGATGGCTACATTTAAGGCAACCCGATACATCCAAGTACTAAAAGGGAATTTTGCATCCCAACTGCTTAAGGATTTCCAAAGCTGGATTAAAATTTCCTGCGTAAGATCATCCCTTTTAGATGGGTCTTTACAATAGTTATTGCAAACCTTGTACAAGATGCCTTTGTTGGCTTCTATTAGGTTGGTAAATTGTATGGTATCTGGTTGGTTCATGTGATTACTATCCTATTAATCGCAAGAAGGGTATCAAAATCACAAAAACCCCCAACTTTTTTATAAAAAACGCAAATAGGTTTTTTCAGGATGATTCATTTTGTAGGTAGCATACCATTTGCAAAGGGGAAACATGATTAAAATGACCAAGATCCAAACAAGGTAAACAATACCCAATGGCCAGCCCGATTCAGTGGCAGGTCTACCAAATTGGAAATTGCCAAAGGGTAAATTACTCCATTGATATCCTTGTGAAAATAACATACTAAACATGATGGGATGAATGATATACCAATGAATGATATAAAAGAACAAAGGTACTTTGCCATAGACGGTTAAAAATTTCGAAGCAGTATTTTGGATCCCTTCCGTAAAGCTTAATAGGAAAAACAGTCCACTAAGGGTCATCAAGCTATATAATAAGGAAGGTGGGTACTTGCTGGTATTGAGAAAAGATAATATTGTTTTGACAAGGGTTTCTTGTTTTGCCCAAGGCGATGGGTCACCATAAATATTGATGAATCTAATGACAAGAAAACCAATCAAGGCAGTTATGCCGTATTGCAAGAATCTTTTTCTTCTAGCGCCCGATTCCAGTTCAAAAATCCTGCCCAAACCAAAACCCAATAGCAAAATGCCAAGCCAAGGGATTAGGGGATAACCTATAAAAAATGTCACATGTTCTGTTAAAGGAAACATGGAAGGAACAAATAATGGAGAAGCTATCTTAATCCAAATGCTTTGACTTCCTTGAAATAGCCATTCCAATAAATTGTGGATGCTAATAATGCCAATACCAATAGCCATGATTTTTTTAGGGGATACCGAAAGCAAAGCTGCAAGGATGATAAATCCAAAACCAATGGCTGCAATCACTTGAAAAAATAACATTTGAAAATGGATATCAAACCAGATACCAAAACCGATGACGGTAAATTCTAAAACTATCAGCCAGAATCCTCTCTTGATTAAAAAATTTCTAGCTGCTGAAAGGTTATTTGTTTTTTTGAATGATAGATAAGCCGAGCTCCCAGCAAGAAAAACAAATGAGGGTGCACAAAAATGGGTAATCCATCTTGTGAAAAATAAGATGGGCGTAGTTGTATTTAAATCAGTTGGATTTTGGGTAATGGCAGTGGTATGCAATAGGTCTCTGCAATGGTCTAGTGCCATGATCAAGATAACAAGTCCTCTAGCAATGTCAATGTTTTGAATTCTTTTCATTGGATTTTATTCAATTATAAGAGAATGATATTTGCTGTCTTTCATCCGTAGATACACCAATAATGAAATAAAAATACAGGCACTAACATACCAATAAAACCAGGTTTCATGCCCTATGTTTTTTGCATACAATGCCAACCATTCGGCGGTTCCTCCAAAGATGGCAACTGTTAAAGAGTAGGGTAGACCCACACCTAAAGCCCTTACTTCTGCCGGGAAAAGTTCTGCCTTTACTACGGCATTGATAGAAGTATAACCACTTACTATTAAAAGCGAAGAGACCATTAATAAGAAAATAATACTTAGGTTGGTTGATTGACTTAATCCATTCATCAGTGGAACTGTAAAAAGGGTGCCAAGGATCCCAAAGCCTATTAATAGGGGTCTTCTTCCAATTTTGTCTGATACCCAACCATACAATGGTTGTAGACAAGCAAATAAAAATAAGGAACAAAATGACAAAAGGGTAGCATCATCCTTACTAAGCTTTACCGTATTGATCAGGAATTTTTGCATGTAAGTGGTATAAGTATAAAAAGCAATGGTACCACCCAATGTTAATCCTACTACCGTAATAATGGCTTTAGGATGTTTTAGTAATTCTCTTAATCCACTTTTTTTCTGTTCTGCCTTGGTTATTTTTTCAAAAGCAGTTGTCTCATGTAAATTACTTCTTAGATAAAAAGCAACTAAGGAAAGCAAAGCCCCAATGGCAAATGGAATACGCCATCCCCATGCTTCTAGTGCTTCTGCAGATAGAAATATTCTTTGAAGCATTAATTGCAAACCCAGTGCCAATAGCTGACCTCCAATTAAGGTTACGTATTGAAAGCTGGAATAAAATCCTCTTTTTTGTTCATGCGCCACTTCACTTAAATAAGTGGCAGAAATGCCATATTCTCCACCCACACTCAGACCCTGTAATAAGCGAGCAACCAATAATAAAATAGGTGCCAATAAGCCAATTTGTTCATAGCTAGGTAAACATGCAATGAGTAAGGAGCCAAAAGACATTAACAATACTGAAATGGTCATGGCTTTTTTTCTACCCTTAATATCGGCAATATTTCCAAATAGCCATCCCCCCAAGGGGCGCATTAAAAATCCTACAGCAAAAATTCCAGCAGTATTTAATAATTGTGCAGTAGGGTTACTATTAGGAAAAAAATGCTTGGCAAAATAAATGGAAAAAGCTGCATAAGCATACCAGTCATACCATTCCACCAAATTACCCACCGAGCCTCCTAAAATAGACCGAATCCGCCATTGATGGTTGTTCCTGCTTTTACTCATTGATTAAGCTTCTACAAGTTCTTTAATGGCTTTTAAAATTGGATTCCAGCCCTCACCACCATTGGATGATTCTTCAAATCTTCTTGTACCTTCTGCTACTTTATTATAATCGCCCTGCGTAACTGTTAAAAGGGTACTGCCTTCTTTTTGTTCTAATAGATAGCTTACTGTCAAATAATTTTCTGGAATGTCTGGGATAGTTCCATTAGGGTCAATAACCGTATAGCTCAATAAACCATAAGGTACCAGTTCTACTATATGTCCTTTTACAAAGACCATTTTTTTACCCTCGTATTCTCCTTGCCACAACAATTCACTTCCAATTTCCCAATCAGAAATGGTTTCGCAACCAAACATGTATTGTTTGGTCATAGCAGGATTGGTTAACGCATCCCAAACACTAGATACAGGCGCTTTAATTTCAATTTGGTTGACTATGTTTAATGGAATCATATAGAGATTGATTAGGGGTTGTTTTAATTTTCCTGAAAATAACTCTTTGTAAACAAGTAACTGAATAACGGGTAACTGATTTCCCCTTTTTTATATTTTAATTATAACAAGTAATTGATAATCAATAAGATAATTTTAATCCATCTTTAAGATGGCTTTAAGATGGCTTTAAGTTGGCCGAGGCATTTTTGCAATACAAACAACAACAAAATACACCAAAACAACTAAAAGTTAAAAAATGAAAAAGTTCAACACCATCAAATTAGCCCTGATTGCATTCACCCTTGTTTTAGCTATAGCTTGCAGTAAAAACAGTAGCGAAAATGCTATCATAAAACCTATTACCGAGCAGAGCAATCAAACAGGAAGTATTCAAGGTAGGGTTGAGTTAATAGACCTTGATGGTAATAAATTATCTGATCATAGTGGTATTTTAATCAGTGTAAATAATGGTGCTTATACCACAACAACTGATCAAAGTGGTCAATTTTCTTTAAAAGCAATTCCATATGGTAAATACCAAATCAGTTATTCAAAAACAGGATATGGTTCAGGGTTATTTGCAGAAGTTAATCATCAAACAACCGCACAGCAATTTAGCTTAATTGAAAAAACTGCCATGATGAACCAGGTTTCTAATATTCAAGTAACAAGTTTGCATATCAAAGACATGAGCAACGAACCTGGTATTGCTGGCTTGATTGAGCTTGGAATAGCAAGCGGTTCAGTAAGTATTAAACCTGTATTTTTCAATAACAATAATGAACAAAAAGCATTTAGACTGTTCTTCTCTGCCAGTAATCAAGTTGATGCTAAACAGTATCAAGCAGTAAGGAAAATTTTAGTAAGCGGTGTGAATGATAATCCTAATAATCATTTATTCACCACTACCGAATTGGAAAATATGGGATTTAAAAAAGGACAGACCATTTATGTAAAAGCCTTTGGCGATGGTAAAGTTGATGATCAATTTAGTCACCCAGTAAACGGAACCACTGTATTCCCAAGTCTTGCAGCCACTGGATCAGACGTAACAAGTTTTCAGGTTCCCAATAAATAAAAAAGTTGGTTTGGTAATGGATAGGACGATTGGTTATAGAGAGCCACCTAATGGGTGGCTTTCTTATTTTATGAAATAAATTATGAATGCCTTGTTATAACTAAATAGTGAATCACTATGCTTTGAAATGGAATAAAGTAACTTCAGACCTAGCCCCAAATCGAATGGGTAATTTGGTTGTTCCAATACCCCTGGAAACATAAATTCTGGTATTGTTTTGGTGGTACATTCCTTTTAAATATTTGCCACTTCCCCAAGGTTTGAATGGCGCAAAGCCCATAATATTCAATTGCCCACCGTGTGTATGTCCAGATAAGATTAAATCGGCCTTAGTAGTTCCGCCTTGCATTTTTGCTATACTGTCACTATAGACTGGACAATGGTTTAAAACAATATGATAGTCGCTGAGTTGGTGATCTTTTACCGCAGTTTCAAAATCGGGTTTGCCTCCAATAAAATCATCAATACCGGTGATGGAAACGGTTTTTCCTTTTAATTCATAACGCTTATTCTGATTTACCAACAACTGACAATTGTGTTTTTGGTAAATATCCGTGAGGTCACTAAAACTCAATCCAGCCCAGTATTCCCAATTACCCAAGATGGCTACCTTGGGTATGTTTTTATCTATGAGTTGTAAGAATTCATCTAAGACATAATGGTTTTTACTAGCGTCAATAGAATCTCCTGTAATGGCAATCAAATCTGGTTGCTGTTGGTTAATATCCTTGGCCAATTGTTCTAGTTGATAATTAACCGATTGTAGGTGTAGGTCTGAGATCTGTAGTATTTTCAGATGTTGGTCAGAAAAGGGGTCTGTATCTAGATAGACAAGTTTCTTTTCAATGAAAAAATGTTCGCCCCAAAATGCATCTAATAAAAGAGCTCCTGCAGTGACTACAAAGCCGCCAAGTAGGAATTTTCTTCTGCTAATAGACATTGGTTTGAAAAGATTTTCCCCAATCTACAAAAAAAATTATAAAAAAGGATTGCTCCACTTTTTGTCAGAATAAATGCTATTACCAGAGAGGGTTTTCAAAAATGCAATCAGGTCATTTACTTCAGTTGCCGTTAAAATCAAATGTTGTCCAGCTCCATTTGGAGAAAGTTTTCTATCCAAATTATTATTGCCTGGGGCTTGGTTAATATTGGCATAGTGACCTATCACGTTTTGAATAGTCGCTAAATTTCCAGTATGCATAAAAGGACCGTTTTCCACTCCTGCAAGATTCATTAAATCGCGCAAGCTTGGAGACCTAGTAACAGCAACATCAATACCAGTTCCGGCAATGGTTCCAATAATTCCATTATTCCTGCTATTGGGGTCAATATCAAATTCTGGTGATTTGTGACATTGGTTACAACCAAACCCTCCGCTAATGCGATTGCTATTGGCGTCAAATACAGGATTACTTAAATACAAGTCTTTACCCGCGTTTTCCCTTGCTGAAAAATTGGGAAAAGCAGCCCTATCATTATTTACTAATGCTCTTCCTGCGTCAAATCTGCTATCAAAAGATTGAATGCTTCTGATAAATTGAGCAAGACATTCTTGCAATCTAGTTTCAGAAACTTGTTGATCACCATACACTGATTGAAACAATTCTTTATAATAACCAATGCCTGCAAGTTTGGTTAATAAAGCGGCAATGCCCGGCCTGCCTTCTAAACCACTAAATCCCATTTCTGCATGATCTTGAATAGGCTTTGTGGTTTGTATTTCTAAACTGGCAGCACGTTCATCCCAAAAAAACTTGGGTTCATCAGAAAATCTTGTGTTCACCAAACGCATAGAATGCCTTGCCGTTTTTCCAGTTACAACACCGCTACTAGCACGCGCCGTATCTCCAAATGCAAAAGCCTGTTTGTGACAAGAACCGCAAGAAATGCTGTTGTCAATGCTGAGTTGTTTATCATAAAACAACACCCTACCCAATGTGGCTTTGGCATCGGTAATGGGATTCCCAGTGCCGTTGTCTTTGAGTATATAGGCGGGGATGGATTGCTTACTATAATTGTTCAGACTAGTTAGGTCTATATTGCTGCCAAAAGCCGCTTTAATGGCCGCATAAGGCTCAGCAACAGCCGTTGGTTCTGATTTGGAACAACCCAAAATTAAGGCAGCAATCAATAAGAAACTGTAGGTGACAATTTGAGTCTTTCTCATGGTAAGCGTTTTCCTTCTGATGCCAATGGCAAGAACTGGTTTAATGCTAAAAAAGCATTTACCAAATTCTTAACTAATGACCTTTTTTATCAGAGACGTTGCAAACCCTTTTTGTTGTATCAGCTATCAAATAAAAGAGAAATCAACAATTATCAAGTAAAGTAGAATAGTGTTTCTGTTTTTTTGTCATCCTAATATTTTTTCAAAACACAAACTATTTTCTACGCCAATATATTGACCATAATTGGGTATTCGTAAATAACCGGCTTTAAAATAAAGGGCAATGGCTTCTGGTTGTTTTTGTCCGGTTTCTAAAACGGTTTTAGACTTACCCAATTCCTTTGTCCAGGTTTCCAGTTCAGTGAGTATTTTTAAAGCAATGGATTTGCCCCTTGATGCTGGTGACACATACATTCTTTTTACTTCCATAGCATCAGTGCCAAAAGCCTTGATGGCACCACAACCAACGGCTTTTTCATCATCATAGGCAATGATACTATGTTGAATGGCATCAATTTTATTAAACTGGGCATAAAACCCATGATCTGCTCCATCCCGAATAGCAAGGTCTTGATCCAATAATTGAACCATTGTTCTAAAATCTGGATGACTGCTATCTGATCTAAGTAGACGAATCATGAAATTTCTTTGTATCTCAAATTAATGATTTTGTAAATAGTAACTACTTAAGATGCCTGAAATAACAAACCCTTCCGAAGAAGGGTTTGCCTATTGACTAAAATTGCAAATGATTAGTTAGTACCAGTACTTGTCTCAAACAAATTTTTCAGGAAGGTTTGCAATGCTTCCCCACGTAGATTTTTCCCAATGATTTTTCCCTCAGCATCTAGCAAGTAGTTTTGAGGAATTGCCTGAATGCCATAAGCTTTGGAAACTTGATTGTCCCAATATTTTAAATCTGAAACATGGTTCCATGTTAAACCATCATCGTGTATGGCTTTCATCCAACGTTCCTTTGCTCCGGGTTGATCCAATGAGACACCCAATACGGTAAATCCTTTGTCTTTGTATTTGTGGAAAGCGGAAACTACATTGGGATTTTCTGCTCTACATGGTCCGCACCAGCTGGCCCAGAAATCAACCAAAACCACTTTTCCTTTTAAAGATGCCAAATTAAAAATTTTGCCAGCAGTATCTGCTTGTGAAAAAGGAATGGCGTATTGGCCTATTTCTAGTTTTTTGGCAAGGGCAATTCTTTGTTCAAAAATCTTACCACTTGGTAGGTTTTTTGGAACAGAACCTAATTGTTTGAATACAGGCTCTGCAGTTACTGGGTTAATGGCATACCCCGCATATTGGATCAGGGCATAAATTGCAACTGGAGAATTTTTGGTAGCAGGTGCTTTAAGAAAACCCAAGTAAACTTTTTCTTTTACAAGATTGTCTAATGAGTCTATGGATTTTTCAATTAGTTCAGTGGAAGCATTATTTTTTCTTGATTAAGAGTACTTAGCATAAAGTGCTTTCATGGAAGGATCATAGGCGGCTGCTTTTGCTTTTAAGGCAACATAGGTTTCATGTACCTTAGAGCCAGTGACAATACTAGCACTCAAAGAATCTTTTGCTATTACAGAAATGCTTCCTGCTTCTATGTAAACACTCAAAATGTCTCTAGCAGATGCCTGTCTAGCGCGTCTACTGGTATCGCTTGTTCTATCTGGAACCACTCTTAACTGTGCCAATATGGGTTCAGACAGGTTCAGTTGAAAGTTGGCGGTTTTGGTATTATGCAAATCAACACTATCGTTAAATCTGAATTTGGTGCTGGTATTGTAATAAGACAAATAAATCTTTGACAATGGTTGTTGAATGCTACTTAGGTCTGCTGTTAAGCTAAGATTGGGTTTTGGAGCTGGGTTAGTTGTCTGTGCAACAACTATAATGGTAGCACTTGCAAAAAACAAGCAGATCAATAATATTCTTTTCATGAAATTGAATTTGTTGTGCAAGATAACAAAAGTCTACTAAATTAGTAGGAATAAGTAAAATTTTATTAATCTTTGGATCAACAAAAATTGTAAGGTTGTTTAAACCGCTGTCTTTTCCAATTTATGGTAATAGGTATAGGAAACCATCAGAACTGCCAAAACAATCAATGGAAAAAATCCTTCAAATCCTAGTCCATCTACTGCAAAATGACTGATAGAGGCAAAAATGAAATCAAAGACAAATCCAGCATAAGCCCATTCCTTGATCTTTTTTGGAACGGCTGGAATGATTAGGGCAAGGGTACCCAATACTTTAAAAACTATTAGGGCATTGCCAAAATAAAGCGGATATCCCAGATGACTTATGCCTTGCTTGGCTAGTTCAGTTTGGGAAGTTAAAGCAGGCATAACGCCTTCAAATAAGAAGATAAGAATGGTGGTTGTCCAATAAATTATTTTGTCTTTTTTCATGTTGCAGTTTTGTGGGAGGTGATTTAGAGAAAGAAAATTAAACCCTTTTTCCCAAAACACAAACTGCTATTTGTAATCCTTGATATTGATGATCTCTGAGCAGAAATCATATTCTTGTTGGTCATTACTACTAACAATGATTAGTTTATTCTTGGCGTAATCCTGAATTAATTGATGGTACAAAGCATAGCCTGTTTGATCAAGGTTGGTGCAGGGTTCATCCAAAAGTATTACTGGTACATCCGCAAAAATGGCCTGCGCCAATTTTACACGTTGTTTCATACCACTGCTGTAAAAACGTATTTGTTTAGTTGCAGCTTTTTCTAATCCTATGATTTGAAGTATTTCATCAATACTGACACCAGGAATTAAAGGTTTGAACTGCGCATGAAAATGTAAAAATTCCCTTGCAGACATTTCTTCAATCAATTCAAGATAGGGCGCAACAATGGCTAACTGTAAGAAAACTTCTTCAGGGTCAATAGGCGCTTCATTTCTCCACTCCATAGTTCCCTCACTCAATTGTAAGCTTCCTGCAATGGCTTGTAAAAGGGTGCTTTTTCCAGAACCATTTGGCCCGGTAATGGCATAATAGGTACCAGGTAAAAACAAATGGCTAAAACCCTTGAAGATCCATTCTCTATTAAAACGTTTGCCAGCGCCCGTTAATTCAATACCGCTTAATGAGTGATTAGTAGCTTTTACCGTATGCGTTCTCTTAGCCATGGGAGGCAAAGTAAGCAAAGAAAAGCGGCAAAAAAAATTCTCAAATAAGCCTAGCCTATTTTGGTTAGACTTAGATACCTTAACTTTAACCATACAATTGAACACCAAAAGGCCAATCTAAAAGTATGGAGACTAGTCATTTCAAGGATGTTACGTTGATGATTACGCATTACAATAGAAGTAGATCTTTAGAAAGATTATTATTGTCTTTTGAGCAATTGAACATGCGTTTTGAGTCTATTGTAGTAAGCGATGACTGCAGCAAACCCGAGCACCAAGCTTATCTTAAAACTTTGCAAGAACAGCATCCCTTTGAATTAGTTACTGGTCCTGTGAATAAAGGATTGGGAAATAACCTCAATAAAGGGCAGGAAGCAGTTAAAACTGGTTTAACGCTATATATTCAAGAAGACTTTGTTCCAGCGGCTGATTTTGAAACGCATTTAGCACATGCTTTAGAAATCATGCAAGAGAGGCCAGATATAGACATGGTAAGGTTTTATGCCTATTTCAACTATCCTTATTTGAAAGATTATAAGTACGGGTTCTCAGAAATGCTGTTTGGTTTTTGGAAACTGGGTTATAAAAAATTCTATTACTATAGTGACCATCCTCATTTGAGAAGGTCTAATTTTTTGGAAAAGTTTGGCCGGTATAAAGAAGGGGTAAAAGGGGATGTTACTGAATACAGTATGATGATGTCTTTTTTACAGAAAAAAGGGAAGGGCATGTTCTACAGATCTTTCAAGTCTTTATTAGACCAAGAGAACAGTTCTGCAGAACCTAGTACTATGAAAAGGAATATCTGGAGAGAAAGTGGTAACCCGCTAATCAGCCTGATGAGAGAAGTCTATAGACATCTCAAATTCAATTTTGACTACCTGTTTGGGAAATATTAGTCCTCGTCGTTAGCACCTTTGGTAAAACGCTTGATAATGCCTCTACCACTTTCACGGATAAAAGTAACAATCTCGTCTCTTTCGTCGGTTGCTGGAAGTTCTTCTTCAATATATTCCAAAGCCTGAGAGGTATTGAAACCCTTGTTGTAAATGGTCCTATAAACGTCTAGAATATGATTGATTTGTTGCAATGGGAATCCCCTTCTTTTTAAACCAACGCTATTGACACCACCATAACTCAATGGGTTACGAACCGCTTTAATATAGGGAGGAACGTCTTTACTAACCAAAGAACCACCCGCCACAAATGCGTGTTGACCAATCTGTACAAATTGGTGAACGGCACTTACCCCTCCAACTACTGCATAATCACCCATGGTCACGTGACCTGCTACTTGTACGCTATTACTTAAAATGCAATTATTTCCAATAATGCAATCATGGGCCAAGTGGCTATAAGCCATGATCAAACAGTTATTTCCCACTGTAGTCTTACCCCTGTCTTCCGTACCACGGTTAATGGTCACAAATTCACGAATTGTGGTATTGTCTCCAACTTCTACGGTTGTTTTCTCTCCGCTAAATTTCAGGTCTTGAGGAATAGCACCCAATACTGCGCCAGGAAAAATGCGGCAGTTCTTACCAATTCGGGTTCCATCCATGATGGTCACATTAGAACCAATCCAAGTTCCTTCACCTATCCGGACATCGCCATGGATAACAGTAAAAGGGTCAATCTTTACGTTAGGCGCTATCCTTGCGTTTGGATCAATGTAAGTGTATGGATGTGTCATCCTTTCAGTTGGTTTTGCGTTGATCAGTGCATTCATAATGCACTATGAGTATAAAAAGAATGCCAAAGTTGCTCCTCTTATCACAAAAATAAGGGTATTGGCTTTTTTTTAAGATTTAAGTTCTTTTTACTACTTGGGCAACTAGGTCTGCCTCAGTAGCAACTTTACCCCCTACATATACCGTTCCCCTCATTTCACAAATGCCCCTGCGAATAGGTGAAATTAACTCCATTTTCAAAATCATGGTATCGCCTGGAACCACTTTTTGTTTGAATTTGCAGTTATCAATTTTTAAGAAATAAGTGTCATAATCACCTTCAGGCATAGAGTTAATACAAAGTATACCACCGGTTTGAGCAAGTGCCTCAATCTGCAAAACCCCTGGCATCACTGGATTGCCCGGAAAATGACCTTGGAAAAAGTATTCACTAAAAGTCACATTTTTAATACCTACAATATAAGTATCTGTTAGTTCAATAATCTTGTCTACAAATAAGAAAGGATGTCTGTGCGGCAGGGTCTTCTCAATCTTCTCCAAAGTATAAACAGGTGGAATGGTAGGGTCATAGACCGGTACATTTTTCACGTGTTTGTTTCGCTTAATGTATTGCTTGATCTTTTTAGCAAAATCTACATTGGTACTATGACCAGGCCTATTAGCAATAATTCTAGCTTTTATGGGATATCCAATCAGGGCCAAGTCTCCCACAACGTCTAGGAGCTTATGTCTGGCTGGCTCATTGGGAAAACGTAGTTCTAGATTATTCAAATAACCCTCACTTTTTACTTCAATTTTCTCGCGTTTGAACACTTTGGCCAAACGGGTCATTTCTGCATCCGTAACGGGTTTGTCTACCACCACAATGGCATTATTAATGTCTCCACCCTTGATCAGGTCATGGTCCAATAATGCTTCTAGTTCATGTAAGAAGCAGAAAGTACGGCAGGGTGCAATTTCTGATTTGAATTCACGAATGGTTTTCAGACCAGCATGTTGGGTACCCAATACAGGACTATTAAAATCAATCAGCGTAGTAATTTGATAGTCCATGGCAGGCAGGGCTACCATTTCAACGCGCTTTTCCTCGTCGTAGTGATAAATATTTTCGTCAATGCTATACCAGGCTTTGGCAGCTTCTTGCTCAAAGACACCAGTCTCTTCAATCAATTCAATAAAGGGCATAGAGCTTCCATCCATAATGGGAATCTCAGGACCATTTAACTCAATCAACACATTGTCTACACCCATACCCACTAGGGCAGCTAATACGTGTTCTACCGTACTTACTTTGGCATCACCCACTTGAAGGGTAGTACCGCGGCTGGTATCGGTAACCAAATCACAATCGGCTTTGATAATAGGTTGGTTGGGCATGTCAATTCTTTGGAACTGAATTCCAAATCCAGGATTGGCTGGTTTAAGGGTCATGTCTACCAACACACCTGTATGCAAACCAGTGCCACTAATGCTAATGGAACTATTGAGGGTATGTTGTTTGTCAGGGTTAAAATTGATGTCCATATCTTGAATAGGTTATTGGTAGTATTAATCTTGGTTAGGGGCTGCAAAAATACGGATAAAGGATTAATCCGTTTTTTGAGCGCTTTCCAGCTGTTTTTGTAGCAGTTCTGCAACGATTTTTTCTAATTCCTTGAGCCTTTTTTCCATTTCTGGCAGGTTTCTAGTATGGGCCTGGATCCGCAAAGAATTGGTGAACTCCAAGGCAGGGGTACCATTATGTGTTTTGTTGGGAACCTTAATGCTCTTGGTTACACCGGTTTGACCTGCAATCTTACTGCCATCGGCAATGACAATATGCCCAGCCGTTCCTACTTGACCTCCAATCATCACGCTATTTCCTACTTTGGCGCTACCACTAATGCCAGCTTGAGCGGCAATCACGGTATTGCTACCAATTTCTACATTATGCGCCACCTGAATCAGGTTGTCTAGTTTGGTGCCTTTTCTAATGATGGTAGAACCCATGGTGGCACGATCAATAGCCGTATTGCTACCAATTTCTACGTCGTCTTCAATAATCACGTTCCCAATCTGGGGAATTTTATGGTAGGAGCCATCGCTCTGCGGAGCAAAACCAAAACCGTCTCCGCCTACAACGGTATTACTATGAATAATAACCCTATTGCCAAGTATGCAGTCATGATAAATTTTCACGCCTGCGTGCAGGATGACATTGTCTCCAATTTTGGAACCATTGCCAATAACCACACCAGGATAGAGTTTTACGCCATTACCCAACACAACATTTTCTCCAATATAACAAAAAGCGGCAACAAAGACCTGTTCTCCCAGTTTTGCGCTGGGCGATATATAACTTGGTTGCTGTATGCCAACCAATTGTTGTGTCATGATTTCTTGGTATTTAGACAGTAGGATGGCAAAGGCAGAATAAGCATCTGTAACCCTTATCAAAGTGGCCGATGTAGGTTGTTTGAGTTCCAAAGATTCATTGCAAATAATCACAGAAGCCTTGGTCTGATACAAGTATTCCTCGTATTTGGGGTTAGACAAAAAGGATAATTCTCCTTCTTTGGCCTCCTCAATTTTACCAAATGCACCAACGGCAGCTGCAGGGTTGCCCTCTACCTTTCCTTGTATCATTAAAGCAATTTGCGCTGCGGTAAATGTCATGGGCATTTTTTAAATAGTGGGCTGTCTAATTTAAGACAGCATACAAATGTAAAATTTTTTGACAGGAGCAGAAAGGTTTTGCTGGATTAAAGCATTGTCAATCTTTGAGATATCCTTGACCATGCCGTCTTTGAAGAGAATATTGATCCGCTCGTCAAGGGTTTGGTACATGGTATTGGAAGCTTCTCCTTTAAAACAGAGATAGTGAGCGTCTGTTGGATTGATCCCAAATTTGTTGGCAGCAGCGTCTTGTTTTTCCTTGAGAAATAGGGGTTCAAAATCTTCTGATTGTATTCTGGATTTGTACAATTGCCTATTGAGAAAACGCTTACAGAGCAAGGAAAGTACGCAATCTGGGTGTTTGCTCCAGTGTTTAATGGCGTGCATCACGTCATGGTCATCCAAGGAACAAAATTGTTCCAGCGCGTCATGATCCATGACCCCAGAAAAACTACCTAAGAAAAAATCCAATGCTGTTTGGGTCTGTAAAGCCAGGTCTGATGACTGATAAATTTCTCTTACGCGTTCAATAATTTTAACCATCATTTTTTCTGCAGACAAAACAGTTTTATGTAAGTATACCTGCCAATACATTTGTCTGCGGGCTACCAAAAATTTCTCAACGCTATAAATGCCTTTCTCTTCTACCATGAGCTGGCCATGGTGTACTACCAACATTTTGAGGATGCGGTCATAACCTATCACACCTTCACTAACCCCAGAATAAAAACTATCTCGGCTTAGATAATCCATGCGATCCATGTCTAATTGACCACTGATTAGTTGGTGTAAAAATGGCTTAGGATATTTATTGGTAAAAATTTGAATAGCCAAATCCAAAGCCCCATCCATGCCTTGGTTCATTTCTTCCATGATGCGAATAGACAAGGCTTCGTGATGGGTACCCAAAACCAAGACCTGCTCTAGTGCATGGGAATAAGGACCATGACCAATATCGTGCAACAAAATAGCAGCTTTTACGGCAACGGATTCTGCTTCTGTAATTTCAACACCCTTGGCCCTCAATTCTGTAACAGCATTGCACATAAGGTGATACGCGCCCAAGGAATGATGCAATCGGGTATGCACCGCACCAGGATAGACCAATTGCGCCATGGCCATTTGATGAATGCGTCTTAGGCGTTGGTAATAGGGGTGGGCCAATATGTTAAAGATCAATGGATGGTCAATGGTGATAAAACCATAGACGGGGTCATTGATGATTTTTCTTTTAATCTGGTTCATGCTGTTGCTGAATTGTTAAATCAACTGCTTGGGCTGTCTGCAAAAGTACAAATACCCTGACGAATCAAAAGATTCAAATAGTTTTAGGGGCACTTAATAAAATAATTTTACTCAATACGTTTGGATTATGTCGGTAGCAAAGATACTCTGGGTAGATGATGAGATTGAAAGTCTGCAATCTCAAAAAATGTTTTTAGAGCATAAGGGATATGAAGTGGTGACCATGACCAATGGTTTTGACGCGCTGGAATATGTAAAATCCAATTATGTAGACGTGGTACTCATGGATGAGTCCATGCCTGGTATCACCGGTCTAGAAACCCTGACCAGAATCAAAGCCATCAATAGGCAGTTGCCCATTGTACTGATTACCAAGAATGAGACCGAGAATCTGATGGATGAAGCCATTGGAAGTCAGATCAGCGATTATTTGATTAAACCAGTGAATCCCAATCAAGTCTTGTTGAGTTTGAAAAAACTCATTGACAATAAACGATTGGTAGCAGAAAAAACCACTACTTCTTATCAACAGAATTTTAGGGAATTATTCATGGCGCTTAGTGACAATCCCAACCATCATGAGTGGATGGAAATTTACAAGCGTTTGGTGCACTGGGAACTGGAAATGGAGAAGAGTGATAGTCCTGAAATGCAGGAAGTTTTTAATACCCAAAAACAAGAAGCCAATACAGCTTTTTTCAAGTTTGTTTCTAAAAACTATGCTTCTTGGGTGAACCCTAAATCGGCTGATTCACCCATCATGAGTCATCACTTATTTCAGTTCAAAGTTTTGCCTCATGCTGAAGCCGGAACTCCTTTGTTTTTCATACTCATAGACAATTTGCGTTTTGACCAGTGGAAAGCTATTGAGCCCATATTTGCAGAGAATTTTCGCATTCAAGAAGAGGAATCTTTTTATAGTATTTTGCCCACGGCCACACAGTATTGTAGGAACGCCATTTTTGCTGGTATGATGCCCCTAGAAATTGAAAAACAATTTCCTGGTCTTTGGAAAAATGACGAAGAAGAAGGCGGAAAAAATTTACACGAAGAAGATTTTTTTAGAGCCCAGCTAAAGCGATTGAAAAAAGAACATTTGAAATTTAGCTATCATAAAATTGTGAATCACCAAGATGGCCAACAATTGGTCAACAATATTCACAACCTGCTACAAAACGATATCAATGTGATTGTGTACAATTTTGTAGACATGCTCTCACACGCCAGAACAGAAATGGAAGTGTTGAAAGAATTGGCCAGTGATGAAGTAAGTTATAGAAGCATTACGCGTAGTTGGTTTGAACACAGTCCTTTGAATCAGGCATTGAAAAGAATTGCCGATAAAAAACTGAAATTGGTCTTGGCCACAGACCATGGCTCTGTGCGTGTTAAAACGCCCCATAAAGTCATTGGTGACAAGCAAACCACCACCAATTTGCGCTATAAACATGGGCGTAACCTGAATTTTGAACCTAGGGATGTGTTGGCTTTTAAAGACCCCAAAGAAGCAGGTTTACCCATTCCAACCATCAATTCCAGCTTTATTTTTGCCAAAGAAGACGGATTTCTCTGTTATCCCAACAATTACAACCATTACGTTAACTATTATAAGAATACGTTTCAGCACGGAGGGGTTAGTTTAGAAGAAATGATTGTCCCGGTCATCAAAATGGAGAGTAAATAAGCCGGGTCAGCATTTTGCCACCGGTTGTGGATAACTGAAAGCCTTTAGCAGCAGGCACTGACTTATTTTTGAACTAACCTAGTTTAAGGGTTAAGGAGAAAACTATGAAATACACACAATCAACGGTTGACAAACTGGAAGACATACTGGGTGAATCCTCCTATGTGGTTAGATATGAGCGTGGTACTTTCCAAAGTGGCTGGTGTTTGCTGGAAGCACGCAAAGTAGTGGTACTGAATAAGTTCCTCAATACAGAAGGAAGAATCAACACTTTAATAGAATTGATTCCCCAATTAAATATTGACTACGACAAACTCACATTAGAATCTCAGAAGCTTTACGATTCTTTGATTAAGCAGTCTGCAGTTATTGGAGAATAGGGTCAGTTGCCTAAATTATTTCAGCTATTTATAAAGCTGCAGATTATGGTTTAGATTTGTCTTATGTCTATTCCTTCTCTGCACATACAATTTTTGGGAACAGGTACTAGTACCGGCATCCCCATGATTGGATGTGATTGTACAGTTTGTACTTCTAAGAATCCCAAGGATAATAGATTAAGAAGCAGCATTTTGGTGCAATCAAACAAAACCAGTTTGATTGTAGACACAACCCCAGATTTTAGATACCAAATGTTGCGTACCCATACGCGCAGGTTAGATGCGGTATTGTTTACGCATCCGCATAAGGACCATATGGCTGGTCTGGACGATATCAGAGCTTTTAATTTTTTTAGTCAAAAAGCCATGGATATTTATGCTAATTCGCTCACAGAAGAAGCTGTAAAAAGGGATTTCTATTATGCATTTGCAGACAAAAAATACCCAGGTGTTCCGGAGCTGAACCTGATCACCATTGATGAAAATCCTTTTGTGATTGGAGATATTCCAGTGCAACCCATTTTAGTGTATCACCACAAAATGCCCGTCTTTGGTTTTAGGTTTGGAGACTTTACCTATATCACGGATGCCAATAGAATTGAAGAAGATCAGAAGACACTGATCAGGGGTTCAAAAGTCTTGGTTATAAATGCACTTAGAAAAGAAGCCCATATTTCACATTTTACCCTGCAAGAAGCGGTTGATTTGGCAAATGAGTTAGACATTCCTGAAGTGTATTTTACCCATATTAGCCATCAGTTGGGTTTGCATGATACCATTAATCAAGAACTTCCTCCCCATATACAATTGGCCTATGATGGCCTAGAACTGCGTTTGTAACCCTTTTTTAAAAAGGGACATATGGAAAAGCTGAAATCTTTTTTCAGGTTCACCAGTAGAGAAAGACTGGCAATCCTGGTATTATGTTTATTGATGGTGCTGTTTTGGACTTTACCGCTGTTTTTTCCGGAAAAACCGCCCAAGATATCTTTTCCCCAAACCCAAGCATCTAAAGCTAGTGCATCAAGTGCTAATAGTTATGCCTACGGCGATGCTGCTGCAACAAACAACGGATCAGGGACAACATCACCCAATCATAACCGTTTTTCAAATGAAACCCCTACCAAGGTGGCGCATTATTTTCCTTTTGATCCCAATACCATTAGCCCAGCGCAATGGCAGGAACTGGGTCTAAGAGATAAGACCATTTTGACTATTCAGCACTATCTACAAAAAGGAGGTAGGTTTAGAAAACCAGATGACCTGCGCAAGATTTGGGGATTAAAACCAACAGAAGCAGATTTGCTCATTCCTTATGTTCAAATTCCAGTAACCATCGCCGCAGGCAAAAAAAAAGAACTGGTTTGGAAAGCCGCACCTGTTCAGGATAGTAGTAGCTTAAAGCCTCATAAAAATTGGAACCTCCCGCCCATTGATATTAATACAGCGGTTCCAGAACAGTGGATGAAATTTCCTGGTATTGGAGCAATATTGGCAGCAAGAATTGTCAAATTCAGAGACAAGATGGGGGGCTTCCAATCCATTGATCAGGTAGGCAAAACCTATGGCATTAAGGATTCCCTTTTTCAATTAATGAAACCATTTTTGACCCTGAATCAGGGGGCTGAAAAAAAAGATTAAAAATTTGGGTGGAAATAAAAATCCCCTACATTTGCATCGAAAACTAACTAACGCTAGTTTATTTTTCAGAAGGTTGCCGGATAACGATTGCTTGGTTTCGGCAACCTTCATCTATTTTAAAACCAGTCCATGAACTTTGCCGCAACTGAAATCACCCAACAAGTGGCAATTACTGCCCGAGATTTTGCCAAAAAGCATATTGCCCCCCATGTAATGGAATGGGATGAGTCCCAAACATTTCCAGTAAGCCTATTTCATGAAATGGGTAAACTAGGTCTGATGGGTATGCTGGTTCCCCATGAATATGGTGGTGCAGGTCTTAGTTATTTTGAATACAATGTGGCCATTCAAGAAATTGCCAAGGTTTGTGGCTCTATTGGCTTGAGTATGGCGGCTCATAATTCATTGTGTACCAATCATATACTTAGTTTTGGAACCGAGGAACAAAAAACAAACTGGTTGCCCAAATTGGCAACTGGTGAGTGGATTGGGGCCTGGGGTTTAACGGAACCCAATACGGGTAGTGATGCTGGGAATATGCAAACTACTGCTGTTAAAGACGGGGATGATTGGGTGTTGAATGGCACCAAGTGCTGGATTACCCATGGTTTGTCAGGAAATTTGGCCGTTGTCATTTGCAGAACTGGAGAGCCTAGAACTAGTGGAAATGCCACGGCTTTTGTGGTAGATAGGGGTAGGCCTGGTTTTCAAGCAGGTAAAAAAGAAAACAAGTTGGGGATGCGCGCCAGTGAAACCACAGAAATGATTTTCACGGATTGCAGAATTCCAGATAGTCATCGTTTGGGCTCTGTGGGCGATGGATTTAGACAGTCTTTAAAAATCTTAGACGGGGGTAGAATTTCTATTGCTGCCCTAGCTTTGGGTATTGCAAAAGGAGCTTATGAAGCGGCTTTAAAATATGCTCAAGAACGTTATCAGTTTGACAAGCCTATTAGTTCTTTTCAAGGGATTAGTTTTAAGTTGGCCGATATGGCAACTGAGATCATGGCTTCGGAATTACTTATTGCCCAATGCTGTGACCTAAAACAGCGTCATCTTCCAGTTACCAAAGAGGGCGCTATGGCTAAGTATCAAGCCAGTGAAGCTGCTGTAAAAATTGCCAATGATGCGGTTCAAATATTTGGTGGGTATGGCTATACCAAAGACTTTCCTGTTGAGAAGTTTTATAGGGATGCCAAGCTCTGTACCATTGGAGAAGGAACTTCAGAAATACAAAAATTGGTGATAGCCAGAGAGATTTTACGATAGTTGTATTATTCCTTCAAGCTGTGTACTTGAGTTGGTTGTATTTGAAAGTTGAGTATCTTAGCGGCTAAGCATTTTTTTGATGAGAAACCGCAGGGTACATTTACTGGTCCTATTGGCAATGTTTCCCTGCCTGCTGTTTGCCCAAAAAGGAGAACAATTAGAAGCCAGCAATGATACCATTTTCCATTTTATTGATTCACTAAACCAATCCGCTTTTAATATGAAGCGTTCTAAAGTGAACCAAGCACTAAAGTTGCTTGATTCTACTAAGAACCTTTCTATTCGGTTCCAATATCATCAGGGTTTATCAACTGCTTATTTTTATGAGGCTGGTATTTATCAACAGAATGGGTTTTCCAAACGAGCCTTGGGTATTTATCAAATGGCGTTGGAAAATAGTAGTCTTCATGAGGATAGCATCAATTTGGTGCGGATCAACAATCAGTTAGCCGGTTATTATGCAGAAGAAGGCAAGTTAGACGAGGCTTTGCGCATTAGTACAGAATCTCTAGAAATCTCTATTAGAAAAGGCAACAAAAAAGAAATTGCCAATATCAAGAACAGTATTGGTCTGTTTGAAACCAAGCGAAAGAATTATCCTAGGGCTGAATCTTTGTTAAAAGAAGCTCTTCAGATAAGCTTGAAAGAGAAGTATATATACGGTCAGAAAAAAGCATTTTATAACCTAGGATTATTGGCCAGGGTGAAGAATGATACTGCTACTGCTAGGTCTTATTTTGAGAATTCTCTTTCTCTAGACATGTTGTTGAATGACCATTATGGTATGGCTTCCAACAATCTACAATTAGCAGAATTGCTGGTGCAGCAACAAAGAAATTCGGAAGCTATTGAACTAGCCAAATCGGCTTACAGTTGTGCGGTTTTATCAGGGGCTTATAATTTGATGACCAAGACAGCCACTTTGATTAGGCAACAATATCAGCGTTTGGGAGACTTGCCACACACTTCTGCCTGGCAGGATACTTTAATTAGTGTTTTGGTTACCAAGAATGAAAATGAAACCCAGTACGCCAGTAATTTCATTGAAATTGTAAAGGACAAAGAGTTACAGAAATTAACAGCAGAAAGCGAGAAGGAAAAAGCCAATAAAAGAGCCAGTAGCCAATTGCTGATTATCGCGGTTGGTAGTCTTATGTTGGTGGTCATGGCCCTCTTGGTAATTTTCACTTTTATTAGTTATCGTAAGCAGAAATACCTGAGCCAGCGATTGACCAAACAAAATGCCATCATTGAAGAAAATGCTTCTTCGCTAGATAAATTGAACAAAGAAATTTATTCCAAAAACCAATTGTTGGAAGAAGATAATCGGACCAAGGATAAATTGTTGTCCATTATTTCTCATGACCTGCGCAATCCAATTACCAATACACAAACCATTTTATCGCTGATTAATAAAGGGGCTTTAACTGAGGAAGAATCAAAGACATTGTTAGAGCAATTAGAGACTCAGTATATTAATACTACTGGTTTGCTGGATAATTTATTGGGTTGGTTAAAGAGTCAGATTACGGGTAAGGAATTGGAGAAATCAGACATTAATGTATACGAGTTAATGAATGGAATGCACTTAGAGCAAAAGATTGCACTCATGCGCAAACGAATTAAATTCATTAACAATACTTCTTCTGATTGCAATATCATGGCGGAAAAAGAAATGATTAAAATTATTTTCCGTAACCTGATTACCAATGCCATTAAATTCACGCCACTAGATGGTAGAATTGAAATCAGCTTTTCACAGGATGATACCCATTCTTATGTTCACATCAAGGATTCTGGTATTGGTATGAGTGAGGAGATTTTACAAAGAGTAAATGCACAGAAATACTTTACTAGAACTGGAACCCTTCAAGAAAAGGGTAGTGGATTTGGTCTAATACTTTGTAGAGACCTCTTACAAAAACAAAGTGGTGTACTCTTGATTGAGAGTGCAAAAGGAGAGGGCAGCACTTTTACAGTGAAACTGCCCAATTAATTAGTCTTCCTTATTGCCTGCAGAGAAAATCTGGTCAACCGCTCCGCCCAACATCGGAAATTTTTCTTTTACAAATGCTGCAATAGTGGTTACGGCTTGTCCAGCTTGCTCTGGGCTAAGGTTTGCTTCTTTAACTAGACGTTCAATCAGTTCGTTCATGTTGGTAGTTTTTCGCTTTTATCTTGACCGCAAGTTAGGGTAGGTGCAAAAAAAAACAGTGGGAACTTATGCCCACTGTTTTCAAAAAATGTGTGTTTTAATTAAGCCACTTTCAAAACAGAAAGTTTACTCTTGCTAAACATGCTTTCTGCATAGTCCAGCGTAATATTCAATACGGTGGTTTCTGTACCAGGTAATTCAAACATGGCGTCAGTTAGAATACTCTCACAAATGCTTCTTAAACCACGGGCGCCTAATTTGTATTCCAAAGCCTTGTCTACCATAAAGTCTAAAACGGCTTCTTCAATGGTTAAGGTAATTCCTTCCAGTTCAAACAAGCGGGTATATTGTTTCATCAAAGCATTCTTGGGTTTGGTCAAAATGCTTCTTAAGGTTTCTTTGTCCAATGGGTTCAAATGTGTAACCACGGGCAAACGACCAAGCAATTCAGGAATCAAACCAAAAGATTTTAAATCCGTAGCATTGATGAATTGCAAGAGATTCTTGCGCTGGTGTTCCTGTTCATCTTTGTTTACGCTAAATCCAATGGCATTGGTGTTGATTCTGCGGGCAATCACTTTGTCAATGCCGTCAAATGCACCACCACAGATAAATAGAATATTCTTGGTGTCTACCTTAATCATTTTCTGTTCAGGGTGCTTGCGACCACCTTGTGGTGGAACCAATACTTCAGTTCCTTCTAACATTTTCAATAAACCCTGTTGCACACCCTCACCACTTACGTCACGCGTAATGGATGGGTTATCGCCTTTACGGGCTATCTTATCAATCTCATCTACATAAACAATCCCTCTTTCAGCAGAAGCCACGTCATAATTACAGTTTTGTAATAAACGGGTTAGCATACTCTCAACGTCTTCACCCACATAACCAGCTTCTGTAAATACGGTAGCGTCTACAATGGCAAAGGGTACATTTAATAATCGAGCAATGGATTTGGCCAATAAGGTTTTACCAGTTCCGGTTTCACCCACCATGATGATATTGCTTTTTTCAATTTCAATATCATCTGGTTGTACTTTCTGTACAATTCTTTTAAAGTGGTTGTAAACGGCAACAGACAATACTTTTTTAGCATCGTCCTGACCAATTACGTATTCATCCAAGAATTTTTTTATCTCAGCAGGTCTGCGTACACTCAATTTAAAATTGCTGTTACCGCCAACTCCGCCTTCATTTTTTAGATTCAATTCTTGCACAATAATTTCCTGTGCATGTTCTACGCAGTTCTCGCAGATATGCCCCTCCTGTCCTGCAATCAGGATCTTCACTTCGTCGCGGCTTCTGCCACAGAAGGAACAGTGTAATTGCGCTTGTTTAGCCATAAAAAGGATTTGACCCAAAACGTCAGACAGTAAAACCTAGTTTTCTGTTGCCTTGGGGGATGCAAATGTACCATAGTTCCCCGTTTTTAGGGAAAAAACTAGTACAAATGAAATAATTTCAATATTTATTGAGCCTGACTGCTTAGATTTTTTCCAAAATCTGGTCTACTATGCCATAAGCCACTGCTTCTTTGGCATCCATCCAATAGTCGCGATCAAAGTCGGCCATAACTTGGTCAACGGTTTTACCACAATTTTCGGCTAGGATTTTAGCACCCAATTCCTTGGTTTTGCGAATCTGATTAGCTTGAATTTCAATGTCTGCAGAAGTGGCTTGAAAATAACCACCCAAACTTGGTTGGTGAATCATCACTTCTCCATGTGGATAGATACATCTTTTGCCCTT
>JBEAPC010000009.1:0-4082 GCA_041164585.1 Bacteroidota bacterium | reverse complement strand
CATAGGTTAATGCCCCACAAAAAGCAAAGAAACCGCCCAATAACCATGCGGTAAAATAGACCGATGGTTCAATAGCGTCTTTGGCACTGGTGGCTGCGGATCTAAAAATACCCATCCCAATAACCAAACCCACCACAATCATGGTGAAGCTAAATAGATTCAATTGCTGTTTGCCTTGCATAATTAAATAGTAAGTGATAAATGTAGTAAACTTCAACTTAAGAATCATTTCATGGGGTGATTAGCGGAAAAATCCGGTAATTCGCATCATGGAAATCTACCTGATCAGACATACAACGCCCCTTGTAGAAAAAGGCATCTGTTATGGACAAACCGATTTAGATATTACAGAAAGTTTTGAGGCAGAGGCAGAAGCCATTCGCGCAAGCCTACCAGCTACTATTGAACAGGTCTTTAGCTCACCTTTACAACGCTGTTCAAAATTGGCCAATCAGCTCTTCCCTACTCACGCCATTAACCTGCATCCGCATTTAATGGAACTGAATTGTGGTGAATGGGAAATGCAATACTGGGACGCCATTCCAAAACCCGAAATCCAACCCTGGATGGATGATTTTATCAACGTGGTAGTTCCTGGCGGAGAGAGCTATCAGCAATTGCATGATCGGGTGCTGGCAAAATTTCTAGAGATTTCCAGCACGGGCAAAACCTCGGCCATTGTAGGCCATGGTGGAGTATTAAGAAGTATTTTGGCCCATATTACAGGTATAGAATTAAAAGAATCCTTTAGTGCCTTTCAATTACATTATGGGGCAGTAGTGAAGATTGTTCCTTCTGCAGAAGGTTATGCATATGAGCTATTACACAATATTACCCCTTCTACCAAGGAACAACATAGACCATCTTTCACCTAATTAGTATCTTTAATAAAATCAGGCATATGGATTTTCAAATTGACCAACTCTTAACCGTGAGCTTTACCCTTTTTGCGGTAATAGATATTGTGGGCTCCATACCCCTGTTGATTTCCTTAAAAGATAAAATGGGGGGCATCCGATCTTTTCAAGCCACATTTGTTTCAGGAGGTCTGATGATTTTATTCCTTTTTGCAGGAAGGCCTTTTTTGAGAATCCTTGGACTTGACATTAGAAGTTTTGCCGTGGGTGGTTCTATTGTAATCTTTTTGCTTGGTTTAGAAATGGTATTGGGTCATGAAATATTTAAGGGTGATAAGGATGCCAAGTCTGGCTCTGTGGTACCCATTGCTTTCCCAATTATTGCCGGAAGTGGTACCCTTACTACCATCATGTCTTTAAAAGCCAATTTTGACGAAACCTATATTTTGGCTGGCATCATCATTAACCTAATTGTGGTCTATATAGTGCTCAAGTCTTTAAAAATGATTGAACACGCTTTGGGTGAAGCCGGTTTGTTGGCCGTACGCAAATTCTTTGGGGTCATCTTATTGGCCATTGCCGTTAAAATCTTTAGTTCCAATATTGGGGCATTTGGTAAATAATGGTCAGCGCTATTCAACATATGATCAAATGGATTTGGAAAAACTTTGAGCTGCTGTTTTGGTCAGCAGCACTAATAGTTTTGTTTTTCCTACCCGTGAACAAGTCTGAGACATCGCTTTGCGTATTTAGTTTACTGGGTTTTGGTCAATGTCCTGGCTGTGGCATTGGGCATTCCATCCATTATGCGCTCCGTGCAGACTTTAGCAGCTCCTTTCATCACCATCCGCTGGGAATTTTAGCAGTTCTTGTTATATTTAACAGAATAAGGCTACTAATCAAACAAAACAACAAACATGAGCAACAACCTAATTAACTTGATTCCGGCATTGGAAGGTGAAGAACTGATCTTTTTACAAGCCATTACTAGAGAAATTCCTGAACACAAATTGCAAAGTTTTATAGCCGTTTATAATGGCAAGAGAAGAAAAACAGACCAGGTATTATTGGGCTGTATTTTGGGCTTTTTTGGGGTAGCTGGTGTACAGCGTTTTATGGTAGGTGAGAATGGCATGGGCATCCTTTACTTTTTCACAGGAGGGCTTTGCTTAATTGGTACCATTGTAGACTTGGTGAATCACAAAAGATTGACTTTTGAGTACAACCAACAAATGGCCCGTGAATCCATGGCCATGGTTGCTTCATTCTAATGATGAAAAAACTTTTTTATATAGGGGTACTTGGTCTTTTGATTTTTGAATTGGCCAATGTGTATTGCATTATGCCCATGCCTGGGAGTCAGGAAATGAATAGCTTGGATGCTGCTTATTTTCTCTATACTTTGCGATGGGCATTTCGCATTTTTTTTGGTTTGTTACTATTGGTTGGATGGTTCAAATCTTCTTGGCCAAAAGCTTGGCAGGCATGGATTCCAGCCCTAGTCTTAGGAGCAGTTGTTTATGTAGTCAATTTTCAAATGGCTGCAGATAGTATGTTCTACCAGCCTGCTACCTTATTAATGAAACCTGTTTCAGAAAATAAAGTAGATACTAATCGATTGGTTTTGGGAATTGTAGGCAAACAAGAAACCAAGGCCTACCCTATTCGCTTTATTGGTTATCATCATTTGGTCATGGATAGTTTGGATGGTAAACCCATACTGATTACTTATTGTACGGTTTGCAGAACAGGCAGGGTTTATGAACCCATCATTAATGGGTCTACAGAAATTTTCCGTTTGGTAGGTATGGATCATTTTAATGCCATGTTTGAAGACAGGACAACAGGCTCTTGGTTTAGACAAGCAAACGGTGAAGCCGTTACTGGACCACTAAAAGGGTTGAAATTACCAGAATACCCTAGCTATCAAACAAGCTTAGCTGATTGGATCAAATTATATCCAACTACAAAAATCATGCAGGCAGATCCTGCCTATCTCAAAAGCTATGACACTACATTAAATTACGAATCAGGAAAAAGCAAAAAGAAATTAACAGGAACCGATAGTCTTTCTTGGAATAAAAAATCCTGGGTAGTAGGAATAGTTGTTGGCAAGACAAGCAAAGCCTATGACTGGAATAGATTGATCAAAGAAAGGATTATTTATGATGTAATTGATAACAAACCCATCCTGTTGGTGATCAGCAAAAACAACCAAAGCTTTTTTGCTTTTGAAAGGAATTTTGCTGATGAAAATTTTGCTTTGCAGCAGGATAGCTTGTCTGGGTCTAATCATCAATACTTACTCAATGGAAGATCCATTGATAGTTCCGCTAATTTAAAAACCGTTCCTGCCTACCAAGAATTTTGGCATAGCTGGAAAACATTCCATCCTGCTACATTGCAATATTGATACTATTCTTCTACTTTGTTTTTCAAACTCATGAGCAAGGAATAAGTACCCTTGATAACAAAGTCTTTACTGGCCAGTTTCTCTGCATTCAAAATTTCAACGAAGCCTTTATCCACGGTACCGGTTTCTAATAACTGCATGCTATAGTTCTTGTCTGCATTTTTGATAAAGCCGTATTGTTTTCCTTCAAACAAAACAATGGCTTCTTCTGGCAACGTATAGGCTTTTGCATTTTTTATGGCAATTTCTGCATTCATATAGGTTCCAGGAATCAAGGTCTTATCATAGTCTTCAAAATGACAGTGTACATCCGTACTTCTTTCTTCAGTAATGTCTTTACCAATTAATAAGACTTCACAATCGTGTTTTTTATTGGGTTGGTTATTGGTATAAGCTACCAAGGGTTGTCCAACATAGAGTTTATTAATATCCTTCTCAAAAATCTTCAGCGCCAAATGAATATCTGTTGGGTTGATGAGTTCAAATAGCACTTCTGTTGGAGAAACATATTTTCCAATATTGACATTCACTTTAGACACATAACCATCAATAGGAGAGAAAATATTAATACTTCTAGAAATACTATTCTCGGATAATTTATCTGCGTTAATCCCAACCAATTTGAGCTTTTCTCTAAAAGCACTAATCAGTACTAATTGGGTTTTGTATTCAGTTTCTGCTTGCTGAAAAGCTTTGTCACTAGCCGCCTGTGTTTTATTTAAATCGCGCTGGCGCTCAAACTCTTTTTGTAAGTAACCAATTTTTTCTTTGGTAGTTAAATAGTCCTGTTGCAATTGAATATACTGCTCCCC
>JBEAPC010000008.1:0-3413 GCA_041164585.1 Bacteroidota bacterium | reverse complement strand
ATATTTAAATACATGGTAGTTGAAAGAAGAATCAAAAGGAACTGTTTTATCTGCCGTTCCGGCGATATTTAATAAGGGTGCATCTCCTTTTTGAATCCATCGATAATCAATCATTGCACCCCAACAATTAACTACAGCACTAACCTTGGAAGAATAGCCTGGATTGCCGCTATTCCCTTCTAAGTTTCCAAGTTTAACAATGTCTACTCCTTGTGGAACTTCTTCTTGATTCATATAGGCCAAGTGCATGGCTGTTTTGGCTCCAGCTGAACTGCCCATTACAAAAATCTGATCAGGGTCAATCCGGTATTTATCTGCATATCGTCTAAAAAATCTAATCGCCGCTTTTGCATCTTGCACAGCACGATACAGAGCTTCAGCATAGTCAAGATTTGTTTTGGTTTTTGGTATTCCAAGTCTATAATCAATAGTTGCCACCATATACCCTCTCATGGCTAAACCGTTGCAAACTAAATTGGGATAAGCACCTGATTTGGTATTGCTTTGAAAACCTCCCCCATGTATGAAGATCATTAAAGGTCTTTTAGTAGCAGTGTCTTCTATACCTGGAGAATACAAATCCAATAACAACTCTTCAGTTTTACCATTTTGATTTTGGGCAGATCCGTAGGGAATATTCAATATAGAATCTTGGTTATTGAATAAAATATCTTTAAAGCGAATTGTTTTTTGAGCTTGGCTTTGAGATATAAAAATGGTTAACACCAATAATAAAAGGTACTTAGAATGCTTCATGGCAGCGTTTATTGGATTAAATATCCCATCAATCTGTTGAGAAATCAAAAACAGTTGAAGCATATTTGACATTTTTTCCAATAACGATTTCGTAATTTTCCATTTCAACTATAACATAAAAACTCAAACTTGAAAAAATCCTTCGCCTTTTTACTAGTCCTAGCAATGGGATGTGGCAAAGACAGTGGCAATCATAGTATTGCTGTTCCTGATGTGGTTCTAGCGCAACAAAACAGAGCTAATATTCAAGGTATGATTCTTCTATATGATGAGGAAGGAAACCGCCAAACCGATATGAGTGGCGTAACCGTTAGTATTGATAATAGCACGGTAAGTACCCAAACAGGTGCTGATGGAAAATGGACACTGGACAGTATTCCATATGGCACTTACGATATTAGTTATGCCAAACAAGGTTATGGTACAGGTAAAATCATGGGAATCTATCATGCTGCTACCAATCATGCCACCACCGTTATTTCTAAGAGTGAATCCATGGCTGTAAATTCTAGCATCGCTGTAAGCAATTTAGTGATCACGCCATTTAATGCAGCAATTCAAGCTGCAGGTGTTACAGGTGTACATATTGATCCAGTCTTCAATAATCCTTCAGGAAAAGAAAAATATATACGATTGTTCTTTAGCGATAATGGCAGTGTAAGCGCTAATAATTATTTAGCAGAAGTAAAAGTGAGGAGTAGTGGCGCTGCAACACAATTGAATGACTTTAACCTAACCACCAGCTTTTTTGTAAACCTAGGTTTCAAGAAAGGTCAAACCATTTATGTAAAAGCCTACGGCGATAGCTTCTTAGCAGATGAATACACTGATCCAATTACTAATACCACAATCTTTCCAAGCTTGAGTACTAAACCAAGTTCAACCGTTTCATTTGTGTTGTCTAGCAAATAAAGGTCAACCACATTCAAATAAAAACAGCCTCCAATAAATACTGGAGGCTGTTTTTTTATAGGTTCAATATTCTATTAATTCCATCCACCACCAAGTGC
This sequence comes from Bacteroidota bacterium, assembly GCA_041164585.1. Lineage (GTDB taxonomy): Bacteria > Bacteroidota > Bacteroidia > Chitinophagales > Chitinophagaceae > Sediminibacterium. The sequence goes on along the minus strand of JBEAPC010000008.1, from coordinate 1,647 downwards.
TCTATACAAACTAACTAGTGCATTTAGCTTTTGTTGCATCAGTACGGATTCTTGTAATTCAGCATCAAATAAACTGTTTTCTTGTGTTAATACTTCCAAGAAAGAAGTATAGCCAAAATCATATCTTGCTCTTGAAAGTTCTAAAGCCTTTCTTCCGGCATCAGCTTGGATTTTTCTATTGGCATATTCTTCTGCAAAAGTTTTGTTGGCAATCAACGCATTGTTTACGTCTGCAAATGAAGCCAGGACTGCTTGCTCATACTGCAATTGCGCTTGTTGCGTTCTAATTCTTTCTACTTGTACGCGTTTATAGTTTTGTCCAAATTGAAAAATGGGACCAACCAAACCAGCAAAGCCATTGGCTACAAACCCATTGCTCACCAAGGACCCTAATTGAGGGCTTGCAAATCCCAAAAGTCCTGTAAGTGAGAAGGAAGGATACCTAGAAGCTTCTGCCACTCCAATTTTTTCATATTGCGCATTTAAAGCTTTTTCGCTAGCCCTGATATCAGGTCTACGTAGCAATAATTGAGAAGGAAGTCCAGCAGGAATATTTGGAGGCATTACTTGATTAAACAAACTAGCTCCTCTTGATACGGTACCAGAAGATTTACCCATCAAGAGATTGATGGCATTTTCTGTTTGTACTATCTGTCTACTAATATTGGGAATTAAAGCGGCTGCTTGTGCTTCTTGTTGAACGGCCTGATAACGGTCTAATTCAGAGATATATCCTTTCTCATAACGCTGGGTAATGATTTTGGTACTTTCTTTTCTTGAAGCCAAAGTTCTTTGTGCTATCAATAAACGATTATCCAAATCTCTCAGAATAAAATACAAACTAGCTGCTTCTGCTACCAGACTTACTTTTAAGGCATTTTTATTTTCGTCTACTGCCAAAATTTGTGCTCTTGCAGATGCAGTAGCGCCTCTGAGTTTACCCCAAAGGTCTATCTCCCAATTCAATACACCCGCTGCTTTAAAAACAGCACTATTCAATCCTCCACCAACTTTTAGTGCATCGGTTCCTGCCGTACCACCACCAGCTTGTAACTGATAATTAAAGGAAGGATATTGGTTTATCTTAATAATATCTGCCTGCATTTGTGCTTCCAAAACCCTTGCACTTGCTAATTGCAGATTTCTATTATTGTCTAAAGTGGTTTTGATAATGGTTTGCAATGCTGTATCCTTGAATAGTTCAAACCATTTAACCAAGGGAGTAGTATCAGCATTGGCATTATCTGCATAAGCCGCTGGTGCGGTAGTTTGAGGTTGTTCGTATGATTTGGAAACACGGCAACTTCCAAACAACAATAAGGCGCTTAGCGTAAATATTGATAATTGCTTAGTCATGTTTAGTGCGTTGAATGATTGGTTACTGTTGCTGGTGCAACACTTGCTTTTTTCTTTTTCTTCCCTTCAATTAATACAAAGAAAGCCGGTATTAAGATCACCCCAACAATGGTGGCAACCAACATACCACTGAATACAGAAGTACCCATTACCCTTCTTGCTTCTGCACCTGCACCTGTAGCAGTCATTAACGGAACAACGCCTAATATGAATGCAAAGCTGGTCATCAGAATAGGTCTAAAACGCAACCTAGCGCCTTCAATAGCTGCTTCAAATGGAGGCAATCCCTCG
>JBEAPC010000007.1:0-3544 GCA_041164585.1 Bacteroidota bacterium | reverse complement strand
GGACATTTTAAATAGTTATTTAAAGCAGTTACGTTCATCACAAATTTCTCCAGCATTCTGCTGACAAAATCTGCTTCCATTTTGGCAATCTCAGGGGCCAATTCTGCTTCAAAATCAAGTAATGCAAATTCACTCAATGCATCCTGCGATATGTTTATTGGTTGAATAACCAAACTATGTTGTTCTAAAATTTCTGCTAGGAACATGGTGGGTTCCAAGGGTTTTCCATCGTTTTTAAAACGACTAAAAGAAATCTGTAATTGTAATTCTGCCCTAGTCAATGCCACATAAAATAAACGCCTTAATTCTTCTTCTTCGCTATGGACGGGGGCCGTACTAAACATAGTGTCAGGCAATTGGTAACCACCGCCTGGTTTGCGTTTCTTTTCCCAATTAGAAGCATTGCAACCGGCAAAAAATACTGCTTCAAATTCAAGACCCTTAGATCCATGAGCCGTCATTAGGTTTACCCCTTTTTCTGTACCACTTACTTGCACCAATGGCAATGCTAATTCCTCTTTTTCCATTAGAGAGAAAATATTCACTAACTGTTCTAAACTTAAATGAGGGTTTCTTCTGGCTTCTTCTTTAATGAATTCAAACAGACCACTCAAGACTTGCAAATGCCAGTGTTTGTCTGGGCTTTGCATAATCCAACCCAAGACCTTTGTTTGTTGAATCACTTGTTCTACCAAATTAATCAAGCTGCTATTGGCAATGGCTGCAATGAGGTTTTCAATGGCAATACTGACCAGTGCAAATCCTTTTGCCGGAGCCTGACTAAATAAATCTGCTGCAGGCGCATTGGCTTTTTCTCTGATTTGTTTGCGCAAACTGGTTTTGTTAGCACCATATTTTAGATCCGCAACTTTGGCGGTAATCTCTGCAATTTCCATTGCCGGAATACCAAACCAATTAAAGTGCAGAATTTGAAACAGCATTTCTTCTCCTCCAAAAGCTGTGTCCCATTCTGCAGCCAAATATTTTAAAAAGAGAATAATCCTTTGAGCCAATGGTATCTCTAGTAGATTTAAATTTCGCTTACTATAAACCGGAATCTGTTTTTCTTTGAAGAATTGTGTAAGTGCTTCGCCGTATTTATTCTCTTTATAGATAACCCCTATTTTGCCTGGTGCCATTCCCTTGGCTAATAAGGTTTCTACTTCTAAACAGATGCCAATCATTTCTTGGCGCATGGATTCGTATTCCTTAATCTTTGGCGGATCTGTAATCCCATTTAATTTTGCATTAGAACTAATTAGGTCTTTACTCAAACCCGGCATCTGCTTAATCAAGCGCTCCTGATTGCGGTCTATCAATGTTTTGGCAATATCCAAAATAGGTTGGGTAGATCGATAGTTATTGGTCAATACTACTTTAACCAAGTCATTTTCATATCTTTTTGCCAATGCTGTCATGTTCTCAACGTTGGCGCCCTGAAAACGATAAATACTTTGGTCATCATCACCCACCACAAATACATTGGGTTGTTCCCAGTAATTAATGAGTAGTTCAACAATATTATTTTGGGTACCACTTGTGTCTTGGTATTCATCAACTAAGATGTAAAGAAACTGCTCTTGAAAGCGCATGAGTAATGAAGGGTGTTCTTCAAATGCTTTGATGACCCAATTGATCATATCGTCAAAGTCATACCTATTCCGGCTACGCATCAATTGCTGGAATCTATCAAATTCATTAACGGCAGCCCTAAGTTTCTCCATGCGTTCACGCTCTTCTGCAATCTTATTTTCTTTCTTATCGCCAGCCTTGAATTGTTTGTAAGCCCGCTTGTAGACAAACTCATCACGGGTTTCTATCTCTGACAAATACGCATCAATCCGCTCATTTATATGTGCAGGAGTCCAACCTTCTTTCTTCATATTACTAAAGAGGTTCTGCAGATTGCCAATTTCAAAATAGACATCGCCGCGGTAGCGCTTTAATAAATGGTTCTTAGGAAAACTATCTATCAACTGTTTGAAAAGATCTATTCTCTCTAGGTCTGAAACTGGATCCAAACTGGTTTTTTCAAAAAGAGAAAGATTATCTTGAATAATATTATTACAAAAAGCGTGAAAAGTATAGATATGTACTTTGTAGGCATCGGCTCCAATAAAGCCAAGCAGACGTTTGCGCATGGCCACTGCACCCGCATCAGTATAAGTTAAGCAGAGAATATTATCGGGTTGTGCATCAGTATCAAGCAGTATTTTTCCAATTCTAGCACCTAAAATCTGAGTTTTACCCGTACCTGGGCCCGCAATGACCATCACAGGTCCTTCAATGGTATCAACCGCTTTTTTCTGTTCCTTGTTCAGACCGGTATACACTTCTAAAAACCGGGCTTTTTGTTCCTCCTGATTTGCCATAGGTTAAAGATAATCAAACATCCTTGCCCAAATTCCTTATCAAATTCAAGTAGAACCAAACATTATGAGTCAATTACTGTTAAACTAGCAAACAAACAATATGTCTAGGACCTATTCCATTAAAACCGTTCAAAAAATCCCCGTTTCTTTAGATCAAGCTTGGGATTTTTTCAGCAAACCGGATAACCTGAAAGACATTACCCCCAGCAATCTTGGCTTTTTGATTAAGTCTAAACACCATGGAGTTTCCATGTATCCAGGTCAAATTATTGAATATACCGTAAAACCTATCTTGGGCATTCCCCTTTATTGGATGACAGAAATTACTACGGTAGCAGATCATACTTATTTCATTGATGAACAACGTTTTGGACCCTATACCCTCTGGCATCACCAACACCATTTTAAAGCCATTGAAGGCGGTGTTGAAATGACCGATATTGTTCATTACCGTTTGCCACTTTGGATTTTGGGAGATATAGCCAATAGCTTATTTGTACAATCTCAATTACAAGGAATTTTTGACCATCGCTTTTTTGCTACCGAACAAAAATTTGGTGCTTGGCCTGGTGGTCAAGAAAAAATAGTGTTATTCAATTGATAGCTATTAGTTGGGTTTAAAAAATTACCTTTAGTCTGCGGCAAATCCCTGAAAAACCTTAACAGCCGCAAAAGGATGCAACAAAATACCTTAAAGCAGCTTTCTGAAGTATTGGGTTTGAGTATTTCAACCGTATCCAGAGCGCTGAAAGACCATCCAGATATTTCTGAAAAAACGAAGACTCGTGTAAGGGAATTGGCTAATGCTCTAGACTATGAACCCAATCATTTTGCGGTTCAGTTGCGCACTCAACAAAGCAATATGCTGGGTATTTTGGTTCCCAGTATCAACAATTATTTTTACGACTTTTTTATTGCTGCTGTAGAAGAAGAAGCTGTTAAACATGGCTATTCTATCATGATCATGCAATCCTTAGACAAATTGTCTTTGGAGAATTCTAACATGAATGTGTTTAGAAGAAATAAGATTGTAGGATTGTTTGTGTCGATTTCTATTGAAACGGAAGATTTAACAACCTTTCGCAAAATGGAAGCTTCCAATGTTCCCGTAGTGTTTTTTGATAGGGTGGCAGAAGAAGAAGGGTTTAGCAGAGTTTGTTTGTCTGATGAAC
>JBEAPC010000006.1:0-7661 GCA_041164585.1 Bacteroidota bacterium | reverse complement strand
GCATGATCTCACCTCTAACCAGCATTTGGTAGCCGCCCATTAAATAGTTGGATCCTGATTCATATTGAAAATCATCTGGGAATACGTCTACCAACTTTACTACAAAATCTGCATCTGTACCTGATAGGGCCACCATTAGGTCGGCGACTATCGGCCCAGCCAGTGTTAAGTCATTTTCTAGTACAGGTGTTTGATACACCAATACATCTGTTCTTCTAGCAGCAAAGCGCTGGTCTTCATCCATGTATTCCTTATAATGCCTATTGGGTTTAGATTTCATGAGATACACATCTGAAATATAAGCTACTGGTTTAGCTGGATCACTTATATATTGGTCAAAGCTACTTAGGTTTGAATTAGCTCCTGCTTTTGCAAAAGTCCCGTTCTTGCCCAAGGCCCATTTTTCCATTTGTAAATTATCAATGGGCCATTTAGCAAACTGTCTCCATTCATTGGCACCACTAAAGAAGATATTGGCTTCTTTGATCTGATCAATGCTACCCTTGTTTTTCAAGTAGTAATTAAAGAAGGGCAGTTCAATGTTTTTACCATACCATTCGCTGGTATTAGAACCCCATTGCACATTACCCAATTTGGTACCATCGTTCTGACCCCATTGGCCGTGGGACCATGGACCCATTACAATCTTGTTGTTATTCTTGGCTTTGGTTTCAATGGCTTTGTACAAATTCCATGCACCATAACAGTCTTCTGCGTCAAACAAACCACCTACTACTAAGGTTGCAATATTGGGACTGATCACTGATACATTTTTACGCGCGTTGCGATCCTGCCAAAACTGGTCATAATTGGGATGCGCCATCAGGTCTTTCCAAAACTGAATACTATCGCCCATTAATTTGGTAAAGTTTGAAACAGCACCCGTTTTTAGGTAGAACTCAAAATTGTCATCAATGGGAAATTTAAATCCTGTTGGTCCAACGGTGGTAGGTTTGGGTCTTGGTTTACCAAATCCTGAGTAAAAGGCAAAACCATCGGCTAACATAAATGCTCCGTTGTGGTGAAAGTCATCACCCAAGAACCATTCGGTAACCGGTGCCTGTGGACTTACGGCTTTTAGTGCGGGGTGATTGCTATGCGCAGCAAGGGTGGCATAGAAACCGGGATAGGAAGTTCCAAAGACCCCAACATTTCCGTTATTGCTAGGAATATTTTTAACTAACCAATCAATGGCGTCATAGCTATCAGTGGCTTCGTCTGTTTCATTGCCCTTTTTATTGGGATTGAAGGGTCTAATGTCTTCAAACTTACCCTCACTCATCCAACGTCCTCTTACATCTTGGATCACATAGATATAACCTTCTTCAAAAAAAGCTTTTCTTGGGCCATTCCAAATTTTTGTGAATACATTCTCTCCATATGGCGCACAGGAATAAGGGGTTCTGGTCAGCATGATGGGATGCTTCTCTGCATTGTTCTTTGGTGCGTAGACAGTGGTGAATAGTTTGACCCCATCACGCATGGGAATCAGGTATTCTTTTTTAGTATAGTTATTGATTACCCAAGCAGAATCAACTATTTGAGCAAAACTGACAATGGGTAAAAGCAGTAAGATGATCAGACCTCTTTTCATGTGTTGGTTTTGAGGATTCTAATCTACGGAAATAGCGGGCTATAAATTCAATATTGGGTCTTTCTTTTCTATTTAGGCTTCTCAACTGTTCCTGATTTAAAAAGGTCAACGGGCTTTTGTTGTAGCTTTTCAATAACCAAGGAAGAAAAAAGCAACACTAAAGCGGTAAATCCCATGACCACCAAATACTGAACTTGAGAGATCTTCTGAATAGGCTGTTTTGCTTTGATATCACAAACTTCTCCTGGACAATATTGTGCTTCTTCTTTTTTAAAGATTTTGTACAATTTACAACCTATACAAATGCCAAAAGCAGTTTCAAAAAACATTAAGATCAAACAGATTAAACAAACAATTCCTGTAATAATACTGTAGGTATTCATTAACACCATGAGTACAAACATAGTGGCAGATAAAATTAGCCCAATATACCAAGCAAATTTCTTCTGAATAGCGCCTACGTATTCCGGATTTTGATTGCTTACAAAAAAACGACCCAGTATTAATACTGGTGAAAATTTTGGATTGATAAATAAACGAATACTAAAGTCAATTAGAAAAATGGAGATCACATATTTAATGGGAACAAAATTTTCTTCAAAGATGATGAGCATAAGTGAAATAAAAGTTGCAAGGAACATCAGACCTGCTGCAGCTCTAATTTCTCTTTCATTCATGACTAGGATTTGGTATCCTGGCACTTTTTCTCCAAAACCAATATTGTTACTCATCGTTTAAGATTTAATGCTTTGAAGATAAGATTCAATAGTCTTTAGGAATAGCATCTTTATTTCTAAGGCAAAATAAAAGGCTTCAAGCTGGAATTTGGGAGATGGTCGGTTGGGTCTTGTGGCAAAGGAGGGTTCAAAATGGAAATTCTTATTTTATCCTTTACTTTGAAAAATTACTAATCAACAAGCCTATTGGGGATATCTATTTGAGCATGTAAAATTTGAATGTTGTCAAATTCAGTTTTTGAAAAAACATAAGAAATATAAATTTTCATTTTTTTCGATCATGTAATTTTTTGAGATGAGCTTTAGGGTCAAAATTTTCTATCCTCGGGCTTTTCTCTCCAATTACGAGCGCATTAACTAGCAATTTTTTATTTTCTTTCCTAGAATTGCCATTATGCTCTCCAAATACTAATGAAGTATCACTTGCCATAAAATTGAATTTCAACCTAAATATATCAACTACTGGTATAAATTCAAAGCTCATTTAATGCACCTAAACCCTGTCCACAATCCATCCAAACTTAGCCATACCTTATCTGTATAATCCTTTGGAGATAATTGGTAAAAAATAAAGGTTTTGTTTTGCCCTTCACAAGATCTAAGATGTACTTTACAGTATAGCGAAATGGGTTTGTTAGACATATAGTCAAGCATATAAATAGATCCATTAAATGTTTTTACATCGCCTTGTTGAGTTGCAACCTGCTTGAATAAAGTTCTAACATCCTTGAAATTATTTATAGAAGCATCTCTTTTATTAACAGCAATGAGTCCGGTATAGTATTCCTTTAAATTGGTTTCAATAATATTGGCAGTTAAGTTTTGTTTACCGTCTAAATACCATAAAAAGGCATAACTCCAATACTCTGTAGATGCCTGCTTACTCCAACCTGGGGCAAATCTAAAATCCTCTACTCCTTTGTACAAAATCTTGGGAGCAAATGAAATGGGGATTGGGAATCTTTCAACTTCCCAACCTGCTGGGATTTCCAAACTATAGGGTGGCTCCCATTTTTTGGGATCAAATTCGTTGGAATTTGATTGGCTAAAAGAGATAAGGGGCAGAAAGAAAAATAGAAGAATTACAGTATTTTTCATATTATTTCTTCTATTGAGTTTGATTGAATAGTTACTTGCTAAAAACAGATATTATATAATGACTAATTTAGGATTAAGTGGCTGGCTCGATGCCAAATGAAAGTTAATTAAATCAAATTAAAACGGGTCGCTTAATTCACTCACCCTGATGAGCTTTTTATTGACAAACTCAAAAATACCTAACTCAGCAAGTTCTCTGCCATAACCCGAACCCTTGGTACCGCCAAAAGGCAAATCGGCCTGTGTCCATGTGGGGTGATTGATAAAAACCATGCCTGTATCAATTTGATCTGCTACCCTTTTGCCTCTTTCTATATCACTAGTGAATAATGAGCCTCCCAAACCAAATGGAGAATCGTTGGCTAAATCAATAGCCGCTTGTTCATTTTCAACGGTAAAAAATACGGCTACAGGACCAAAAAACTCTTCATAATAGACAGGATTATCAGGCAACATATTAGTGATCACAGTGGCTTCCATATAGGCGCCAGGCTGCACCAATCTTTTGCCACCTAATAGAATTTTTGCTCCTCCATCTACCGCACGCTTTACCTGATCTACTATATTAACGGCAGCTTCTTCACTACTCAAAGGCCCTAACTCTGTGCTTTCATCCATTGGATTGCCAATGACTAGGCTGGCTAGTTTATCTTTTAATTTTCCAAAAAACTCATCGGCTATGCTTTCCACTGCAATAAATCTTTTAGACGCAATACAACACTCACCATTGTTATTAATTCTGCCCACTACCGCCCATTCTACTGCTTTGTCAATATCGGCATCGTCTAACACAATAAATGCATCGCTACCGCCTAATTCTAAAACAGATTTTTTCAAATACTTGCCCGCCTCTGATGCAATACTTGCTCCGGCAGCTTCACTTCCCGTTAAAGAAACACCTTTGATTCTTTTATCGGCTACTAAGGCGGAAGCTCTCTTGCCTGATATCAGTAAATTAGTATAAAGCCCTTGTGGTGCACCTGCTTCTAAAAAAAGCGCTTCACTGGCTATGGCACATTGCGGAACAATGGAAGCGTGTTTAATCAGTATGGTGTTACCCACCATCAGATTAGGTGCAGCAAAACGGGCAACCTGGTAAAAAGGAAAATTCCAAGGTTGTACACCCAACAAAGCACCAATCGGGCTATGCCTGATCAATGCTTGTCCATGAACAGGAGCTAGAATCTGATCCGCTAAAAATCCTTCCCCATGATTGGCATAGTAGTCAAATATTTCAGCACTTAGTTTAATCTCTCCCTCAGCATGGGAAAATAATTTACCCATTTCAAGGGTGATTAATTGTGCAAGCTCTTTTTTCTTCTCTCTTAGCAAACCAGCCATTTTGTGTAATAATGCTGCTCGTTCTGAATAAGCTGTCTTTTTCCAAATATCAAATGTTGCTACTGATCTTGCAATGGAATGATCCACTTCAGTGTCAGTCATTTCTTCAAATGTTTTAACCACTTGATTAGTGGCAGGATTGTGGTTTGTATAGACATGGTTTTGCTATTAAGTGTTTAAAACTGATTTACTAACTCCACTTTAGAACTGAATTAGCTTCTTTGTCTAATGGAAAAACAACTTCTTCTTCTCTGATGAAACTGAGTAAATCCTCATTTAGTTTTTCTTTTTCTGTGATAAACAAACCATGTGGCGCATTTGCATAGACAAGGTATTTGGCATGGGGAACTAAGGCTGCTGTTTTATTTCCCGATATAGTAATGGGAACAGTTTTATCGGCATCGCCATGAATGATTAATACAGGCACCGTTATTTTTTTCACGTCTTCTCTGAAATCCGTTTCAGAAAATGTACGTACACAATCAACCGTTGCTTTTGCAGAACTGTTTAAACATAAGATTTGATTCCACTGTAATAATGCATTGCTTACGGGTTGATTGATCATAGAGAATCCGTAAAAATCTTGTCCAAATTCAATTAAAAATGCTGGGCGGTCTTCAGAAATTTGATCAATCATGCTGTCAAATACTTCCTTTTCTACTCCTTCGGTATTATCAGCTGCTTTAAGCAGATAAGGCGTTACAGAGCTAATGAGAACAATCTTCTCAATTTTGTCTTCGCTATATTTACCTATGTATCGGGCAATTTCACCACCCCCCATTGAAAAGCCAACAAGGATCACGGATGATAGATTTAGTTGCACAATCAAATCGTTTAAATCATCAGCAAGGGTGTTGTAATCATAACTCTCCCAAGGTCTGTCAGATTTGCCAAACCCTCTACGGTCATAGGCAATACAACGCAAATGGTGTTTGGGAAGTTCAGCCAATTGGTATTCCCACATTTCATGGTTCAGCGGCCAACCATGAATAAATATGACAGGTTTACCTGATCCATATTCCTGATAAAAAATGTTTACGGGGGTATTTGCTGATGTTGATGTTATAAAACTCATGTTGGCTTTTTTAGGCTGATATTGATGCTACAAAGCTGCAGTACCTAGCTTTGGCAAACATTACAAAGACATTCAAAAGAGTTACATCATTTACGCTTTACTATCAACGGGAATTAATTGCATCAGTACAAGCATTCCTCTATAGGATTCCTTCATCAAAGCAAAAGTTGGCATGGGTAAACTAAATGTTTCACAAATGCTATAGCCCTGGTTCTGATAAAATGCAATAGCTTCTTGGCTGCTATCCATGGCTTTTAGAAAGATGGCTTTTTTGTTCAATTCTAGGGCCGTATCCATGGCCAATTGCATCATTTTTTTTCCAAGCCCCCTACCCTTCCTATTTTCTAAGAGATAGATTCTTTCTATTTCCAGGGCATCGGCTGGATCGTAATCTGTGAAGGTTGAATTCAAAACCAGTTTCAGGTATCCAACGGGTTCTTGGTTATCTAGAAGCAGGTAATAGACGTTATTGGAATCAGCAAGTTCTTGTTCAATTTGATGTAAGGAATAAGCATATTGGTTCATATACCAATCTGCTCCTCCTGGCAACCAAAGGTGCAGGTAGTTTTCTTGGTAAATGGCTTTTGCCAGATCAGACAGGGTCTGTGCGTAAGAATGGGTTGCTTTGTGAAAGCTGATCATGTTCAAATGTACCTAATTTTGGAGGGTGTTGGGTGGAGCTGGCGCGATGTTAAATGGAAGCACTTCTATTTATATGCTTTTGCAAAAGCTAGAAACCATATCTAAAAAATATCATAGCGCTTAACCAAGATTTAGCACTATTACCCAATGCATCTTGAACACCTGCACCAGGAATGGTATAAGCTATATGACCATGCCAATACCAACGTCTAGATTGAAAATACTTAAATGTGATATTAAATTCTGTTCCGTACTCTTTTTTTGCCATGGTACTCAATGCTGGATTCCCTCCAATATTGTTGTTATTGGAAGCGTACATGTAAATGGCTTGAGGAACTAGTTCAATTTTAGGAATTGGTCTAATATTGGCTTGCAATTGGTGAACTGTAATATTGCTATTTTGCACAATTTTAAAATGATTGGCTCCAATAACCCACTCCTCTCCATTACCCCCAGTGAGCAAAGGATCCCATCGTTCGTATTGCTCCGTATTTGGGTTATCACCAGAAAAATAAGCATACCTATATCGCAAAGTTGGAGACCCTTTATGCTTAGCAAAACTCCAACCCATTTCGGCATATCCTGCAAAAGCAGCCATATTGAAATTTGAATTGGTTTCATATCCTAATTCCCCTTTAAAAAACAAACCTGCCACATTGGGTGGTTTGTTCGCATAATATCGAAGGTTATATAGCTTTAGCCCATTTCTTCCAAATACTTTTCCAGAAGGGGTATAATACTTGGAATTGGATTGGGGAACATCTAGCATCATTAGGCCTACTTGATGACCATAACCGTCGCCCCATTCGGCGTTAAAGCCTCTGATAATTGTTTTGGAATCCACTATGCTAAGCTCATTGGGATCCACTTGAAAAGCCTGTAAAAGAATATTATTGTAACGCACAGCTACTAATCCAAGAAAATCAGCAGCCCATCTAGGGTTTAGTTGTAGAGCTGCGCGATTGTCACCATTGGAAGCGGTGTTTCTAATGATAAAACCATTTCCAACAGAGAACTGTTGCCTACCCAATGAAAGATTATATGTAAATCTATTTCCTGAAGCATCACTATTGGTTCCTAAAAATCCAATGAATGCATCCTCAACAGCTACATAAGCTCTTGATTCGCTGGTAAAAAGTTCTCGTCCAGCAGACCCACTTGCAATATAACTAAG
>JBEAPC010000005.1:0-6155 GCA_041164585.1 Bacteroidota bacterium | reverse complement strand
GAGTTGAACGCAAACAACAGATTAGCCGTGTGGCTGATTGCGTATTCAACGTTAAGGCTTTCAGTCAAAAATAGACAGTTGGTTTTTTAAATATAAGGAAGCCCCTGCCCCACGTGCAGGGGTTTTCTATTTCTGGGATTTTATAGCTTGTTTAATGGCTTATTGATGGTTTATATGCTTGACTTATGGACACAAAAAAAGGGGAAGATCCCCTTTTTTATTCTTTTTAAATCTACTTCAAAACTCAAATTCAGTTTTGACTTTTAACTTATTAATCTATGCCCAAAGATTAGATGGATAAGTTCCATCTGCTACCAAGGCATTGATACTAGCTTGTACATGGGGTGCGTCTTCTTTATAAGTAACACCAAACCACTGAGCAGAAGTAGGAACTACTTTAACGATACCCCTACCCGATTTCATGAATTGTCCAGTTACAATTGGAATAAAAAATTCAGATTTAGGATTCTGTAAATTCTTTTCATCACTTAAAAATTCTTGGAAATAGGTTTCACAAACATCTATAAAGCCTGGTGCAAAACAGAGATAGTTCATACTCACCAAGGAGTCTTCGCTTACCTCGTGCAAACCAGTTGTGTCTTCATAGGTAATCACACCAGACTCATTACGGAAAATGCTGGTTCTTTCATTGATATCAGTCAAGTTATGATTGGCATCAACTGCGCAAACACCACGGCTTACACTGCCAAAATCGCTCAGCGTCTTTTTCAATTCATAGCCCACAATACAATAGGTTTGTTCATTGCATTGATTTACTAGAAAATCATAGGCTTTTACAAAAGCATCCGTTCCATAATAGTCGTCTGCATTAATAACAGCAAACGGTTCATTTACTTTTCCTTTGCAACAAAGTACGGCATGGGCCGTACCCCAAGGTTTGGTTCTTTCTGCAGGAACCTGCTTGTCTCCAATAAAAGATCTAAGGTCTTGGTATACATAATCAGTAGCAATCTTACCCTTTAATTTGGGTTCAAAAATGGCTTTAAAATTATCTGCAAAATCTTCCCTGATGATAAATACTACTTTTTCAAAACCAGCTTTAATGGCATCATATATGGAATAATCCATAATGGTTTCACCACTTGGCCCAAAAGACTGTGTCTGTTTTTGGCTACCATATCGGCTTGCCATACCCGCTGCTAATATTACCAGTGTTGGTTTCATAAAATCTTGTTTATTTACGTTTAAAAATAGAAACCTGATTCAAAGAGAATGATTACTTTTCTGTTCTTGAAAAGAATCATATTGTGTTTTTTTCGGCTATAAAGTTACTAGATTATTACCAACCAACCATCAGATTCTCCCTTAAATAATGCTACAAAAGCCTCGAATTCAAGTATTAAAATCTTTTACAAATAATCATATTTGTACTGAGATCTTGCGATTAGATGAAATTCACCCAGTGATCAGTGGCAATAAATGGTACAAACTGAGGTATTATCTGGAAGACGCATTAAGGCTTGGCGCTAAGGAAATTGCCAGTTTTGGGGGAGCATATTCCAATCATTTGGTAGCATTGGCCTTGGCTTGCAAAAATGCAGGTCTTGGTTCCATGGGCTTTGTTAGGGGTGAAGCCGGGCCAGTATCATCCCCCACCCTTGAAGCTGCTAAGGAATATGGTATGAAGCTAATTTTTGTAAGCCGAGAACAATACAAAGACAAGGATGCCATTCAAAAACAAAACAATGCCATTGGACGTTATTTTGTGTCCGAGGGAGGATTTGGGGCTTTGGGTGTTCAAGGTGCAGCAAGTATCATGGATCAATTTGATACAAGTATTTATAGCCATATAATCTGTTCTGTGGGTTCAGGCACCATGGCAGCAGGGCTACTCTCCAAACTAGCACCACATCAACAACTGATTGGCATTAGTTCTCAGAAAAACAATCATGGCCTGAAAAACGCCGTATTGATACAATGCGGAATTGACAAACAGGGGCAGTTTGAATTGGAAGAAGATTTCCATTTTGGTGGATTTGCCAAACACCCTCCTGAACTTCTAAGCTATATGTGTGAACTTTGGGAAAGGGAATCCATACCAACAGATATTGTCTATACTAGTAAATTATGCTATGCTGTGGAAGTACTGATTGCCAACAATAGGTTTGATGCAGGTAGCAGAATTTTAGTGATTCACAGCGGGGGCCTGCAAGGAAACCAATCTTTAAATAAAGGTCTACTCCCCTTTTAATCCACTATTTCAACTCTATCTTTGCCCGCATGAAATGGTTTTCTCCCTACTATTTTTTCTTATTGGTTTGCATCTACCCTTTTACATGGTTAGCTGCACAAGAAACCCTGCCCCATTTTAAAGTCAAAGACTTGGGCAAACAAGGGGTACAGGTTGCTTGGTTAAATCCATTTAAAAACTGTCAGCAATTATCCGTACAAAGATCAACAGATTCTATTCAATTCAAAACCATTTTACACGCACAAACCCCCAATATGTATGATAATGGGTTTGTAGACAAAGCCCCAAAAGAAAGACCTCTGTTTTATAGAATCTATTATGTGTTAGAAGGAGGAAAATTTTATTTTTCATCTATTCAATCTATTCAACCCAACCAAGAAGCTAGTATAACCAATGAAAGTACATGGATACCTTCTTCCTATGTATTTTGCAATGGCAAGGGCACACCTACTGTTTTATTACCAGCGGCCCGCAAACACTTGTACAGATTGGTTTTTAAAGAAGAAACGGGGGTAATCATTTTTGAAATCAATGCCATAAAAGATGTTGAGACCTATTTAGACAAAGCCAATTTTGTGCATACAGGATGGTTCCTATTTGACTTATATGAAGATGGTCAACTAAAAGATAAAGGAAAGATTTTAATCCAAAAAGACGCGGCTAGCCGCTGATCAATTGGCAAGAAAATACTTGTTCAAAATGTTTCTTAACACGATACTTCACTTCTCCCATGGGTATGTCTTTACCCAGTTCTTTTGCTAAAGAAGTGACTTGTTTGTTTTCTATGCCACAGGGAACAATAAATCCAAAATAATCCAGATTGGTATTTACATTAAACGCAAAGCCATGCATGGTAATCCAACGGCTACATTTTATTCCCATGGCACAGATTTTTCTAGCTTTTACAGGATCTAATGGGTCTAGCCAAACGCCAGTTTCTCCTTTACTTCTTTCTCCTTGTAACCCATAGTCTGCCATGGTCAAAATAATCACTTCCTCTAAACTTCTGAGATACCAACCCAAATCAGGTTGAAATTTTTCTAGGTCTAAAATGGGATAACCTACTAATTGTTCTGGACCATGAAAAGTAATATCACCACCCCTATTAATGTGGAAGTATTCAATCCCCTTGTCTTTTAATTGTTGGTCTCCAATTAACAAGTGCTCAATTTTGCCACTTTTACCCAAGGTATACACGGGCGGATGCTCCACAAATAATAAGTGTTGCATGGTGGGTACTTGGTCTGGAGGAACCTCTCCCAACTTCCTAAAAGCCGCTTTGATATCGGCATTTTCCTTGAGCAATTGCTCTTGAAAATCCCAAACTGGCTGGTAGGACCTCTGACCCAAGTCTTGAAATTGCACTTGCTGTTGCATGCCGTGAAATTAAGCAATATGGGCTTATGAGGGAACATTCCTATTTTTACCGGATGGAAACAGCCTCAGATTTTATTGCTGACGAAGGATCGGAAGAACTATATGAACGAAAAGCCTTTAAGGTAGACAAGGGACAAGAGCCTTTGAGGATTGACAAGTTTGTGAAAATGCATATTGAAGGGGCTACCCGCAATAAAGTTCAGAACGGTATTGACGCAGGTTTTGTAACGGTGAATGGAAAGATTGTCAAACAAAATTATAAGGTTAAGCCAGGTGACGAAATTGTATTTCTGAGCTATATTAATCCAGAACACACTGAGCTCAAGCTAGAAAATATTCCGCTCAATATTGTCTATGAAGATGACACTTTAATGGTCATCAACAAGCCCGCCAATATGGTGGTACATCCAGGAGTGGGAAATTTTTCAGGTACCCTACTGAATGGTGTTGCCTACTATCTAAAACAACAAAATCCCAATTTGGATGAAGATGCATTACCCCGTTTTGGATTGGTGCATAGAATTGACAAGAATACCACGGGATTAATTGTTCTAGCAAAAACAGGAGAGGCTGCGACACACTTGGCAAAACAGTTTTTCAACCATACTGTTTCTAGAAAATATATGGCCTTGGTCTGGGGCGATGTAAAGGAAGATGAAGGTACTATTACGGGACATATTGCTCGCCACAAACAGCATCGGAAAATGTTTGATGTTTATCCTGAAGGAGAAATAGGCAAACATGCTATTACGCATTATCGGGTATTAGAAAGATACAATTATGTAACCCTTGTAGAATGCGTATTGGAAACAGGGCGTACCCATCAGATTAGGGTGCACATGAAACATATTGGTCACACCCTTTTTAATGATTTTGAATACGGAGGAGACAGAATTCTAAAAGGAACCATTTATACTAGGTACAAACAATTTGTAGACAATTGTTTTGAAACCTGCCCCAGGTGTGCCTTACACGCCAAAACCCTAGGATTTGTGCATCCTGTTACGGGCAAAGAAATGTTTTTTGAATCGCCCATACCGGAAGACATGGAGCAAGTAATTGCTAGATGGAAAAACTATATTGGCAACAAAAACGAGCTCTAGTTGAAAAGGCAGCAACCCATACGCCGTCTAGCAAAAAAATTCATGACAATGCTACCTATAGCATTGACCAAGAATGAACGCTATGACAGATTAACCCAACGAATTATTCAACAGGTCTGCCAACCTAATAGCAATTGTATTGATATAGGTGCACATGAGGGTAAAATCCTGGCCATGATGCTTGATTCGGCGCCTCTTGGAAGACACCATGCATTCGAACCCATACCAGCCCTTTTTGAACAATTAGTAAAAGATTTTGGTGCAAGGGCGATGATTCATCCTCAAGCCCTTTCTAATCAATCAGGTCATACCCTTTTTAATCTGGTATTGTCAAATCCGGCATTGAGTGGCATTAAAAAAAGACCTTACTGGAAAAAAGAAATAGATCAACCCATTCAAGTAGCAACAGCAGTTTTAGACCATTTAATTGACCAAACAGTACAAATTGATTTGATCAAAATGGATGTAGAAGGTGCTGAATTATGGGTATTGGAAGGTGCTATCAATACCATTAACCGATGCCAACCAGCTATACTATTTGAATGTGGTAATATGGGGGGACAAGTCTATGATTTTTCTGCCAAAGACGCATTTGACCTATTGGATTTACGGCTGAAATACCAGATATTCACATTGGATGCTTGGTTAAGGCATGCTCCGGCTTTAGAGTTTCAAGATTTTAAGAAACATTTTGATCAAGGAACGGAGTTTTTCTTTTTGGCCACACCCAAATAGTTTTACTAAAAAACACTGAATGAACAAAGCTCAAATTGTACATGAACTGCTAGAAAAACACCAGGCATTCACGGATTATTTGGAACCCATGAATCAGTCTGATTTTCTATTTGCACATCCGCATAAATGGTCAGCTGGACAGCAATTGGATCACTTGATAAAATCTACCAAGCCCCTATTAATCAGTATACGACTGCCAAAATTTGTTTTGAAATTAGTGTTTGGAAAAGCCAATAGGGCTTCCAAAACATATGAAGGATTGGTAGAGAAATATCAACTAAAATTGCAGGAAGGAGGTAGGGCAACTGCGGCTTTTATTCCACCCCCTATTGCTTTTGAGCAAAAGTTAGCCCTTTCAAATCAACTCAATAAAATTATCCAACAACTCACCAAAGGGATTAGCGGTTTTACCGAAAAAGATTTGGATACTATTATACTCCCCCACCCTTTACTTGGTAAAATTACTTATAGAGAAATGATGTATTTTACCATTTGCCATGTGCAACACCACCAGGGGCTAATCAAAAAAGCATTGGAAGAAAGAAACCATTAATTTACAAAGGGTCTCCCCTAAAATTAAAATTGAGCGAGACTTGGTGAAATAAATTCTGCTGATAAAAACCAGTGGCATAATGCATGTGCAATTTGTCCAAGAGTAATCCAACACCCAAGGTAAATCCATTTAACCCATTGGTTAAATTATAGGCATTCAAACTCTGTCTTCTCAA
>JBEAPC010000004.1:0-3256 GCA_041164585.1 Bacteroidota bacterium | reverse complement strand
TAGGCTCATGCGCCCCCCATTCCAAGAAGGTACAATGGATTTTTTGGCACTTGATTTTCTGACAAGTACATCCATGTCTTTGATCATCACCAATTCCAAATTTCTACCTGCTAAAGTGAATACATCTCCTGGATCTAATCGGCTAATAAAGTATTCCTCAATCACACCTACATAACCACCGCCAAGGAATTTTACTTTTAACATGGCATCACTTACAATGGTACCAATATGCATGCGGTGGCGCATGGCAATTTTTCTACTGGTTACCTTATAAATGCCATTTTCTACCACTACTTTGTGATACTCGTCGTATTGGTTTAAAGCAATCCCTCCCTGGGTAATATGTAATAATATTTCTGTCCATTCTTCCATAGAAATATCGGCAAAACAATAACTGGTTTTTATTTCTTTTAAAATGGTATTGGCATCAAAGCCTTCACCCACCGCAAGGGTACAGAGGTATTGAATAAGCACGTCAAAACAAAGCAACATGGGATCCTTGCTTTCAATTTTGTTTTCTAGAATGGCCTGTTTAAGGGCGGCAGCTTCTACCAATTCCAAGGAATGAGTTGGTAAAAAATAGAGTCTGCTAATTTCTCCTGGGCCATGTCCACTTCTTCCTGCACGTTGCAAAAATCTGGCTACGCCTTTGGGTGATCCTACTTGAATCACCGTATCAACTGGTCTAAAGTCTACCCCCAAATCCAAACTGGCTGTACAAACCACTGCTTTTAGTTTTTGTGCGTGCAAAGCGTCTTCTACCCATGCTCTTAACTCTGGTTCAATACTTCCATGGTGTAGGGCAATAGCACCAGCTAATTGAGGGGCAACGTTGAGGATGGTTTGGTACCAGGTCTCACTCATGCCCCTGGTATTGATGAAGATAAGCGTGCTATTGCTGGCTTCAATAATGGGTATGAGTTTCTCGACTAATTTGATGCCTAAATGACCAGCCCATGGATATTCTGAAATTTCATCAGGGATAATAGAATGGACTTCTATTTTTTTATCAATGGCAGCTCTAATAATGCAACCAGTTTCTTGCAATGGTGCTAGTAATACCTCTTTGGCTTCTTCTAAATTTCCAATGGTGGCAGAAATGCCCCAAAGGCAAATTGTATGTTTTGTTTGCATCCCAATTAACCTAGTAATAGCTAGTTCTACTTGCACACCTCTTTTGCTTCCCATGAGCTCATGCCATTCGTCAACAGCCACCCATTGCAAATGGGCAAACACCGAACTACAATCTTTTTGCGCCAATAATAAGTGCAGACTTTCGGGAGTAATAATTAGTATTTCAGGAACCTTTCTTTTTTGTTTTTGTCTTTCACTAGAACTTGTGTCTCCATTGCGAATACCTACGGTCCAGGGAATCTCTAATTCGGTTAACACCACTTCCATGGCCCTGCCAATATCTTTGGCCAATGCCCTTAGTGGCGTAATCCATAACAGCTGCAAATGCCCTGGAGCTTTTGATTGATACTGGTTGGGATGCTGGTTAATGTATTGAATCAGGGTACCAAGAAATACCGAGAAGGTTTTGCCACATCCCGTTGGTGCATTTACCAAACCCGAGCCGCCTTGCATGATCTGCTCCCAAGTTTGTTCCTGGAATTCAAAGGGATGGAAATCTTTTTTCTCCAGCCATTTGTTTATAACACCATATCCTTTTGATTCTTGAAGCATCGTTTTCAAGCTACAAAGTTTTCAGGTATTCTAGCAAGGCTTTTCTTTCTTGGTCAGATA
The DNA here is from genome assembly GCA_041164585.1 of Bacteroidota bacterium. Taxonomy (GTDB): domain Bacteria; phylum Bacteroidota; class Bacteroidia; order Chitinophagales; family Chitinophagaceae; genus Sediminibacterium. Next base: position 1,510 of record JBEAPC010000004.1, on the reverse strand, counting down.
GTTTATTACCAAAATAATGTCCTGAATTGCTGTATCCTGGCAATTTGGTGTTGTAAGTTTTCTTTCCATCAGGCTGTTCAGCACTACTAAATTCCCAACCAAGGGATTGGGTATTATAAACCGGATGATTAAAATCTCTTTTCCAATAGGTTGGTCTAATACCGCTATTTAAAACAGCTTCAATGGTGGGTACTGAGCCATTGTGTAAATAAGGAGCAGTTGCCCAAACACCATCCAAGGGTGGAGCCATATAACCGTTTGCTGGTTCTAGCTTGGCAGGTAAATCGCCTTTGGCAAACCAACTTTTATTAAACCAAACAATAAACTGTGGGTTTTGGTGATTGGCTTTATAAAGTAGGGAATCTGTTTGTATTATGGAAGCCGGAATGAGGAGGTTGGGATAGGTCTCTTCTTTTCCATAACTGCCATGGCATTTGCTGCAATGGTCTGTGAAAATGGTCTTTCCTTTTTCAGACAAATTTTGATCAATAGGATAGGGGTAATTGGGGGCTTTAATAGATTTGATATAAGCCAGCACATCGCCAAAATGACTAAAGACTTCTCTTGCCTCAGCTGTGTCTTTTACCGTGAGGATATTACTAAGCATTAAGAATTTTCCAAAATCTCCCCGGCCAAAGCCATTGTAAAACATAGCGTTTTTCTTTTTCAACAACCACCAGGCTGGAACGTCTGTAGGAATTACTTCATTGGGAATGTCTAAGATGGGCTCATTTTTCCATTCCAATGTTTCGGGGTCACGGTGTGCTACTAGTAAAGTGGCCAATCTATCAGCCGCATTAACGCCTCTTACTTCTGTTTCCATCATGGGAGCAATGGTGCTCATGGAACGAATAAGGTCCTTGCTAGCATCATATTGAGCAGGAGAAACGGTTTGCATAAAACCAGTAACCAAGTTTCTCAAGAAATTGTTTCCGTGTCCAATATTGCTAAAGTCTAACAATGTATTACCCAATCCCACTACCAAGCTATCATTGAGTACCTGCGCATGACATTGTAAACAGGTGGGTACTACTACATCAATCCCTTTTTCATTTCTGATGACATTGTAGCCATGCGGTACCGTAGCATTTTTACCTGTTCTATTGAGATAATTGTGTTTGTCTTTGCCGTTTAGTAGGTTGAAATAACCATAGGGTAGTCCACTTTTCAAATAATCACCCGTAATTAAGTATTGATAACCCTTTTGAGGGTCTCCACCTCTTTGAATACTTGGAGGGATATATTGAGGTTTATCTCCAGGGTCTGAGGTTGCTGAAATTAAGAGCATCCAAAGACCAAATAAACTCATCAAAACCAATAAACTGATTCCTTTTTGGTGTGTAGATACAACTCTTTCATACAGTTAGATAACAATAGAATGCTCAATAGGTTCTACAACACCAATAATAGCTTGGGTGAACTAGTCTGCAATCTTGTCAATCCATTTGCCCAATAGGTTTTCCAATTTAATGGTTAGCTTTTCGGCAGTTCTGCCAATAGAGCTTTGAAA
>JBEAPC010000003.1:0-2645 GCA_041164585.1 Bacteroidota bacterium | reverse complement strand
GTAAGAAGTCTTTCCACCCGATGCTTCAGAATTTAAAAAAGCACCACCATTGCTTTCCAAACCCGTTTTAATATCTAACCCGCCTAAAGCAGTGGGAATCTTTAGTTCAGGGTTATTGTAGAAATAATAATTTTTTCCGTCAAAGGTTTTGTTTGATCCTTCATAAGTAAAGGCGGGATCAAAACCACCGCGCGCGCTCTGAACATCGGCGTTAGCCTTGAGCACTTGTATACCAGCCTGTTTGGCTACAGGATGGTATTGCTTTACTTGTTGAATAAAGGCTTCGGGGGTAAACACCTGCGCGCGCAGTGGCTGCATCATCAATAGCATACCTACGCTCAAGATCAAACCCACCCTTTTCATCAAGTAAGATTGTCCCAATTCACCAATATGTCTAACCACTACCCTCATTTCTTCTCCTTATTTTCCTTGGCGTATTCCGATTGATAATACTCTGGCGGGAATCCATTAATATTTCTCCAGAGCTCATACCAGATGCTCACGTCTTTTAGCAGTGCAATGCCATTGGCACCTCCCCCAATACTGAGTTGCTTGGGCCAGGCTTTCTCTTTAGGATCTTCTGTAACTAAAATCCGGAACTTACCATTGGTACTCACCGATGTTTCAATAGCAGACACCACACCTCCAAAAGTTCCATAGCTAGAATTGGGCCATCCACTAAAGACAATGGCTGGGAATCCATCAAAAATAAATCGCACTTTCTGACCCTTAGAAATCAACGGCAGATCCATGGGCGAGATAAAGAGTTCAATAGCGTGTTGTACATTGGTTGGCACAATCTCCACAATCATTTCTCCTTCTTTAAGCATCTCTCCCAAACCAGCTTTCTTGGCCTTGGTAATCTGTCCGCTTTGTGGGGCGCGAATATAATAGAGTTGGTTACGGATATCGTAATTGCTATAACTGTTTTCAAGCTTTGACACATCGGCCTCGCCAGAAGCAATATTGCTCAATGAAGAAAAACGCTCTCCCTCGGCCTTAGAAATCTTGTCTGTATATTCTTGAACCGTACTATTCTTTTCAATAAATAAATTGTTCAATTCTTGTTTGCTCTGCAAGAATTTACTTTCTGATCCAATGCGCTTAGCCTGACTATTTTGAAAACTTACTTTGCGTCTTTCAAAATCTGTGAGAGAAATTACCCCGCTATCTAACATCAGTTTAGCCGCATCAATCTGTCTTTTGCTCACACTGTATTCATTGTTCACGGCAGATAGGTCCATACTATCGCTCTGCAATTTGAGATACTGTTGTTTGATCTTATTGTCAAGTTGAGTGAGCATTAATTTTCTGCCTTCTATTAAAGCATCCATTTGTACCGCAGCTGTTTGTGCCTTGCTGGCATAACCCTGATTGGCCATTTGCTTAGCCGTAATTTGTTGTCTGGTGCGTTCTAATAATTGTGGATCAAAATACTCCACTTTTACTTCTCCCAATTGTAGGAGGGTATCACCCGCTTTTACAAAATCGCCCTCTTTAACATGCCACTTAACCACTTTACCCGCAATAATGGTATTGAGTTCCTGTGGTCTTTGTTCCTGGCGTAAAGTAGTTACAGCACCTTTGGCACGGATATTCTGCGTCCATGGTAAAAATGCTACCACCACTAGGGTAATCAAGATCCCATAAAGCCATTTTTTTACTGCAGATCTTTTATTCACCAAATACAGGTTCCTATAAGATAGCAGCTGGCTATTGGCAGCTTTTTCTTCAATATTGTCTAATAAAAAATTTTCCATTTGCTTAGCTTAATCTTGGTCCAATTTCTGATGAAGGCCCTTGTTCAATGGTCACCCCTTTCTCCAAATGAATAATATAGTTACAAGCTTTTGCAAGCTCCTTATCTGTACTAGCAATCATTACAGTAGAAGTGGTTTCTTTTTGAATCAGTTCCAAAATTTTACCCCTATCGGAAATTTCCAAATTACTAAATGGCTCCTCTAATAATAACAATCTGCGTTTACCCAATAAAGCTCTAATCAATAAAATGGTTTGCTTAATCCTTGCGGGCAATCTTGAGCCTGCGGTCAATAGCACCGTATCGTAACCATTGGGCAGGGATTGAATAAATTCTGTGAGCCCGCACATCTTAACCAATTCAGATAATTCTTTCTTGTCAATCTCTGTGTTGCCCATGGTAAAATTCTCCATGAGAGTTCCCTGAAAAATATCTTGGGTATTCAATAAGATCCCCGTTACTGAACGCAATGAATCAAGATTGTAGTTGGCAATGGGCATATCGTCTAATAACAATGCGCCGTCAAAATTGGTATAGGCACCAGTTAACAAACGCAGTACGGTTGTTTTTCCTGAACCTGACTTGCCATAGATACAAACCGTTTGTCCTGATGGAATATTGAAATTGAGTTTTTGCAAAACAGGATTCCCCTTGTCATAACTATAATTAACTTCTTTAAACTGAATAGACAATCCGTTTTCAAATTCCGATACCATATGCGTACCATCAATTTCTGTTTCACATTCGGTAATCTTGGCCAGCTTCTCTACTGAAGTAAGAACGTCATAGATTTTGTCTAAGCTAGCAATCAGTTTTTCAACCGATGCAATGACCATGATGATCACAATGTCTGCCGCAATAAACTGTCCAATATTAATCTGTTGGT
>JBEAPC010000002.1:0-14207 GCA_041164585.1 Bacteroidota bacterium | reverse complement strand
AAGCTTGAATTGCAATGTGTTATCAGCTTAATTGTTAACATTTTTTATCAAATGAGGGAGGTAATTTTAACAGATCTACTTTAAAAAGGGCGATATTTATAGCAATGATTGGCTTTTCAGGAGTTCATATTATCTTCACTACCATGTTTAAGTCATTGATTTTTTGTGGTTTAATGCTATTGACCGGAAGAGTAATGGGTCAACGAGAAATTAAACCCTGTCAAAAGGAACCGGCTTTTATACAGCAGTATGGTCTTGACCCCTTATGGTCAGCCCTGAGCACTTCTGAAAAACATAGAATGGGTTTGGTTTTGGTTGAATTAATCAAAACGGGTTCAGAAGTCAAACCAAGTACCAAAAGTTTTAAAGGCCGGATTTTTCAAGACAGTAGTTGGAAAAAAGCAGGTTGGCTTTCTGGGATTAGTTTAGACGCTGCTGGAAATATCTACACCATTCCGGCTCCTCTTGTATCTGTTTTGGACAATCCACCTCAAAATCAAAACAGCATTTTCCGAGTAGATGCCCAAACGGGGATCATGCAAAAATGGTTGCAATTACCCCTAAAAAAGTATGAGTCTGGCAATAGCCCCTTTGGTTTAATGGGTATTAATTTTGATTGTACTAGTGGTACTTTATTTGCTGCTAGTATTGCAGGTTCAAAAAGATTTTTAGAAAAAGGAATTGTTTACGCTATTGATGCAAGTACACGAAAATTGAAAGACAGTTTGGTGGGCATGGATGTAATTGGCATGACACTCTATTTTGATGCAATTGGAAACAAGCGATTGTTATTTGGCAAAGCTAGAACAGGAGAAATCTGGTCAGTGATGATAGACAAAAACGCAAGATTCCTTAAAAAGACTTTGCAATTGGAATTGAGTTTAGATGGCTTGGGCCCAAGGGGCGATGATAAAGCTAGAAAAATCAGGTTCACAAACGGGATACTTAGTATCAATGGTATTGCTTTCAATTATAATTTACAGGCTTCTAGTGAGAAACCAGAAACCGTTTATGATTTTAAATGGAATCAAAGCGCTAAAAAATGGGAACTGGTAAATTTGTACTAATTAACTACACATGAAATATTCGTTTTTGCAAACTATTCAAAAGACCAGCATGGGAATTTCCCTTATTGGTTTGATGATTTTAATTTGCTCATTTTATGTGTCTAAAAATAGTACGCAAGAACAACCAAAAAAAAATATTGCGGCTGCAAAAATAGCCTTAGGTCGTTGGTTATTTTTTGACAATCGACTCTCCTACAACCAACAGAAATCCTGCGCCTCCTGTCATGACCCCAAATTTTGTTTTTCAGATGGATATAGGACTTCTGCAGGCACGGATGGCTTTAATGTTAAGCACAATGCACCATCCCTGATCAATGTAGTTTTCTTAAAATATTTAACCTGGGCAGATAGTAGTATTCATGGACTTTCACAACAGATGCGCAATCCTATGTTTAATGAAGACCCAAAAGAATTGGGCATCAAGGAACATGAAAACTTGGTATTAGACAATATTGCTGTTGATCTTTATTATCAAAAAGCTTTTAAACAAGCATTTCCCAATCAGTCCTCCCCCATTCAACTAGAAAATATTATCAATGCCATTGCTGCTTATGAGACCACGCTCACAAGTTTCAACTCTAAGTATGATCGCTATTTAAAAGGAGAGAAAAAAGCATTGAATTCCCAAGAATTGGCTGGTATGAAATTGTATCAATCCGAAAGGTTACAATGCGCCCGTTGTCATGATTATCCAACAATTTCTCAACCCCAAGATCAGGTCTATGCCAATACAGGATTGTACAATATAGCTGGCAATTATCCTTTACAAGACCAAGGTTTATTTGACTTAACTGGCCAAGAAGAAGACCGTGGGAAATTTAGAATTCCTTCTTTGAAAAATGTACTATTGACGGCACCCTATACGCATAATGGTTCAGTTGAAACCATTGCAGAAATGATTGATATTTACGCTGCTGGTGGAAGAACTATTTTAAATGGGCCCTTTAAGGGCGATGGTAGCAAACACCCCAACAAAAGCAATTTAATCAAAGGGTTTCAATTGAGTAGTTTAGAAAAACAACAGTTGTTGGCTTTTCTAAATGCATTGACCGATACCAGTAATTTACGATTAGAACACTGGAAAGACCCATTCAAAAAGCAATAGCATGACCAAACATCCATTCTATACCGGCATTTTGAGCGTCATTTTTTTGATGCCCTTTTTTGTGTTAGCACAAGCTGGAAAGAAAACAAAACAAACGCTTCCTACAGGTGGATATGTAAACGAATTTAAAAAGGGATTATTAGATCCCGCCAGTATAGACACCAACCAATATGCATTAGAAAGAAAAAAAGAAATCAAAGCCACTTTGAGTCAAGAAATGCCGGTGAAATTATTGGAGATTCCCAATGCACCTGCCAATTTTATGTTGGCCCAACAGATTGCTTTATCTGATTCTCTTTTTACACTTTATGTAAAGAATAAAACGGATAAGAAAAAACTTTTTAATGAAATTTTTGGGGTTTATCCAGCCCGACCGGGCGATGTAAAACCAGGTACCCCGTTCTTGCCTGGAACACTTGCTAGGGTTGAAATGTACAACTATGCTTTTAACCTAACAACGGTTGGTATAGTGGACATTTTTTCACAGAAAGTTTTGTCAGTAACACATTATCCACAAACCCAACCAGACCTTCCCAAAAGACTGGTGGATTTAGCCACCACTATTGCTATTCACTCACCCGAAGTGGCCAAAGCTTTGGGATTTAAACCTGGCATGAACCAGGCCATTATGAGTTCTACAAGAACAGCTTTAAATAGAACCAAGTGTGAACGAAGTATGCACTTATGTGTGGCACCAACTTTTGTTCAAGGCACAAGGGCTTTATGGGCCATTGTAGACTTAACGGATAACCGCATGGTGGGCGTTAGATGGACAAACACAGGAGAAGATAGTTTGAAAACACCCCTTACTGAAAGAAGGTTACAAAATGAAAACATTGCTGATTGTTTTTGCGATAAAGTAAACCAACTCAAAAAATATGGCTGGCAAATGGATTATTTGCTTACCAGTTCTGATGGTTTGATGATTAGCAATGTACAATATGGACAAAAAAGGGTGTTAAATAGCGCCAAATTGGTGGATTGGCATGTGAGCTATTCAGGTACAGAAGGATTTGGCTATAGTGATGCGGTAGGTTGTCCCATTTTTAGTCAATCTGCTGTAGTGGCAACGGAGCCACCACAGATTTTTGACTTGGTAGAAGGAGATTCCACAGTAGGATTTGTATTGGAACAAAAATATTTTAGTGAGCTCTGGCCAGCGCCTTGTAATTATAGTTATTCTCAGCGCTATTTCTTTTACAAAGACGGAAGATTTAGGGTTAGTTGTGCCAGTATAGGAAGAGGTTGTGGCAACAATGGTACTTATAGACCCGTGTTTAGAATTGCATTTGCGGGCAATCAACAGAACTTTTTTGAATGGCAGCAACAAGATTGGAAACCATGGACAAAAGAAGGCTGGCAATTACAAAATAGTCTTACCCAGTATGACAAAAATGGTAGTCAATACCGGATCAATACCAATGGTCAAGAAGGCTATTATATTCAACCAGGACAAGGACAATTTAAGGATGGGGGCCGTGGAGACAATGCGTATTTTTATGTTACTAAGAACCATCTAGACAAGGATGAAGGCGCCACAGACATGTTAACCATTGGGCCCTGTTGCAATACAGACTATCAGCAAGGACCAGAAAAATTCATAGACTCCAAACCAGAAAATATTCAACAAACTGACTTGGTGCTTTGGTATGTACCACAAATGAAAAATGATGATACACCAGGATCCAAATACTGTTGGTCAGAAGCTTATTATGAAGACGGGATCTATAAAATCAGGGCCTACCCTTGTTTTGCAGGTCCGTTGTTTGTACCCACTAAAAAATAACGGTCTTCCTTGCGGAAAACCGTTATTACATTGGGAGCTAACTAATACGTTAAAAAGGGTACAGATTAAAAATTCACTCAAATAACCGATACCCAAACCATGGGTTCAAGCAATCGTCTTTGATATTGTAAAAGAACATAGTTTACAATGCTTAAACAATACCAACTATCGGGTATATTTAAAAAAAACCTATTTCATCTCTAAAAAAGAAAGGTTGTAAATTCGCAAACATTGATTAGCAGGTAAACAGACATGATGGAGCAGCAATTAAAACAGTTTAAAAAAGAATTTGACGGAGACTTATTTTTTGATACAACCATGCGATCCCTTTATGCAACGGATGCATCTGCATATAGGGAAATGCCTTTGGCAGTAGCTATGCCAAGATCTGAAAATGGAATCAAGCAACTCATTCAGTTTGCCAATCAACACCATACTTCACTCATTCCAAGAACCGCAGGTACTTCTTTAGCAGGTCAGGTAGTTGGAAACGGTATTATAGTTGATGTATCCAAATATTTCACAGCCATCCTTGAACTAAATAAGGAGGAACAATGGGTTCGGGTGCAACCTGGGGTCATTCGGGATGAATTAAACCTTTACCTCAAACCCCATGGTCTCTTTTTTGGTCCTGAAACTTCAACGGCAAATAGAGCCATGATTGGTGGAATGGTGGGCAATAATTCCTGTGGTTCCAATTCAGTAGTTTATAGAAGTACTAGAGAACATTTATTAGAAGTAAAAACCTTGCTAAGTGATGGTTCTGAAGCAGTGTTTGGTGCGGTTTCGCTAGACCAATTCCATGCCAAATGCGAATTAGATGGATTGGAAGGTGCTATTTATAGATCTACTAGAACCATGTTGGGCAATTATGATCACCAAGTAGAAATTAGAAAAGAGTTCCCCAAAAAATCAGTAGAACGCAGGAATACGGGTTATGCCATTGATGTGTTATTAGAATCTGCTCCATTTACTGCTGGCGAGGCCGATTTTAATTTTTGTAAGTTAATTGCTGGTTCAGAAGGCACTTTGGCCTTTATCACAGAGATCAAATTAAATGCGGTACCCCAACCTCCCAAAGAGATTGGATTGCTTTGTGTTCACTTTAATAGCATTGACGAATCTTTAAGAGCCAACCTGATTGCCTTGCAGTATGGGCCAAGTGCCAGCGAGTTAATTGACCATTATATCTTAGAATGCACCAAGGATAATATTGAACAAAATAAGAATCGGTTTTTTGTACAAGGTGATCCAGGTGCAATCCTGGTGATTGAATTTGCTAAAGAAACCCGAGAAGAAATTCAATCATTGGCTGCATTGGTTGAAAAAGATATGCGCGCTGCTGGACTAGGCTACCATTTTCCTTTACTTTTTGGTGCGGATACTAAAAAGATCTGGACCTTACGAAAAGCTGGTTTGGGTTTATTAAGCAATCTTCCTGGAGACGCCAAAGCAGTGCCTGTTATTGAAGATACCGCTGTAGACGTTAATGACCTGCCAGCATATATCCGTGATTTTAATGAGATCTTGAAAAAGCATGGTTTATATTCTGTACACTATGCACATGCAGGTTCTGGAGAAATCCACTTAAGACCCATTATCAATTTAAAAACAGAAGAAGGCAATAGACTATTCCGAGTGATTGCGGAAGAGATTGCCACACTGGTAAAAAAATACGATGGATCACTTAGTGGAGAACACGGAGATGGTCGTTTACGTGGCGAATTTATTGAACAGATGGTTGGCCCTAAGAACTATGCGCTATTAAAACAAGTCAAAAACCTTTGGGATCCCAAACATATCTTCAATCCCAACAAGATTGTTGATACACCCTCTATGAATTCTATGTTGCGGTATGAGCCTGGCCAACAAACCCCAAAGTTCAATACCGTATTTAGATACCATGACCAAGACGTATTGCAACACGCAGAACAATGTAATGGCTCTGGGGATTGTAGAAAGACCCCTTTATCTGGTGGTACCATGTGCCCCTCTTTTATGGCTACTAGAAATGAAAAAGATACCACTAGGGCAAGGGCCAATATTTTAAGGGAGTTTTTAACGCATTCAGACAAGGTTAATAGATTTAACCATCAAGAGATTTATGAAGTCATGGATCTCTGTTTGAGTTGCAAAGGTTGTAAGTCTGAATGCCCTTCTAATGTAGACATGGCCAAATTAAAGGCAGAGTTTTTACAACATTATTATGATGAGAATGGGGTACCGCTAAGGTCAAGACTGATTGCAAATTTTGCAACCCTATCAAAATTGGGCTCCTTGGTTCCAGGGTTTTATAATTTTATGATCACCAATAAAACAATTGGTGGTTTGATTAAAAAAGCTGTTGGCTTTGCTCCTGAGAGATCTTTACCAACCCTTCACACAGAAACCTTGGAATCTTGGTTTAAGAAACATAAAAAGGAGTCAAATACCAACAGTCAAAAAAAGGTTTATTTGTTCTGTGATGAATTCACCAATTACAATGACACGGAAATTGGCATTAAAGCCATCTTGCTCTTAGAGAAATTGGGATATGAAGTAAGTATTCCAAAACATGTAGAAAGTGGCAGGGCTAGTTTGTCAAAAGGCTTGATCAGAGACGCCAAGAAATTTGCCAACAGCAATGTTTCCATGCTTTCTAGGATTGTTAATGATGAACATGTACTAATTGGTATTGAGCCATCTGCCATTCTTTGTTTTAGAGACGAATATCCTGACTTAGTAGATGATTATTTATTAGAAGCATCCAAAACGCTGGCTAAAAGGGCATTATTGATTGACGAATTTTTGGCCAAAGAAATCAACAAAGGGAATATACAAGCTTCACAGTTTACCAAAGCCAAAAAAAACATTCAATTACATGGGCATTGCCAACAAAAATCGGTGGCATCCATGGATAGTAGCTTACAAATTCTGGCTGCACCAGCCAACTATCAGGTTTCACTGATCCCTTCAGGTTGCTGCGGTATGGCAGGATCTTTTGGCTATGAGAAAGAACATTTTGAACTATCTCAACAGATTAGTGAGTTGGTTTTATTACCCACTATTAGGAAACAGACAGAAGACGTAATAATTGCAGCAACTGGAACCAGTTGTAGACATCAAATCAAAGATGGATTGGCTAAAAAAGCCCAACACCCAGTTGAAATATTATATGAGGCATTGGCCTAAAAAAATATCCCACCAAATTTGGTGGGATATTTTTTAATAAGCTCTTTGGCTTCTTCTTCCAGAAGCTGTTCTGCTATTGCGTCTCATATTCCAGAGGTCTACAATCCCATAACCGTGTTTTTTAGAAACCAACACATTCAGATTGATATCGCTAGCAATGGTTTCTTTTACTTCTGTCAACAATTCAGCCAAAACATTGGCTTCCATCTGCACTACGGCAGTCTTAGTGTCATTTCTCATGATACTTTCCATTTTTAATTACAATTAGTAAATACAACCGGGGTACTTTAATAAGAACCAGAATCGTTAGAAGGCGGTTGATAATCATCCATAGAAGGAATTGATACTACTACCCGGTTTTGAGTTTGCAAAGCTAGTACATAACAACTTACTAATTAGTAAGTAATTGCTTAAGTAATGTTAAAATAAGTAAATATGAGATTAGAATGGCTTATTCAGAAGCAATAGATTGAATGCCAGTCTTGGTAAAGGCAATTTTTTGTTGCTTGTATAAATTACCAGTTGTCATCTTAAAAACCTTCTTACTCATTCCAAAAAATGCATAAATATCTTCTGGATCAGATTTATCATGATAAGGTAAGTATCCATTGTTTTCAGCTAATAAACGCAAGATTTTCCCAGCTTCGTCCTCTACTTTTTGAAACCCTGGCTTACCCAATACCACGTCAATTTTTTGATCTGCCCTAATGGTTTTGATAAAACCTTCTAGTTTTTCACCAATCACCATTTCTCTATAAATCTCATTGTTATGCAATAATCCAATATGCTTGTTATTGATGATCATAGCATATCCAAGCTCTGTTTTACGGTATACAATCAAGGATACAATTTCTTTCTCCTTAACGGTTAATTCCTCATTATTCAGACCATAATCTATTTTTTCTGTTGCGGCTACCCTACCAGTCATCTCATCTAAATAAATCTTTACCAGGTATTCTCCACCCACACGCATGCCACCTAATTGTTTAGATGCTGGAACAAAAATGTCTTTCATCAAACCCCAGTCTAAAAATGCACCTTGTCTGGTTAGTTCCACTGCTTTGAGTTTAACAATATCCCCAACAACCCCAAAAGGTTCTTGTGTGGTGGCTATCAAGCGATTATCTGAATCATGATAAATAAAAACTTTGAGCAAATCACCCACTTGTAGGTTCTCAGGAGCAAACCTGATGGGCAATAAAATGCCATCTGCTCCATCGTCTAAATAAAAGCCAAAATCCACTTTTCTATCTACCCGCATTTCATTGTATTCACCTACTCTTATCTTCTCCATAATATTCATTGTTGCCGCAAAAGTACGATTGTTTCCATAGATGCCTAATTCATACACCTAAACCACTTGGCTTACTCAGGCCTGTTAGCAAGTTTTATACCATGCAGCTTACAGTTGTTTTATTTTCGCTCATATGCCAAAATCAATGGTTTTATGGTGCTTATTGGTTTTCCTTTTTCTTGGAACAAAGGGGAATACCCAATCCGTTGAAGGCAAATGGTATGGGATTGGTAGGGTTCTAATGGAAGATGCATCGGACAACTATATGGCAGAAATGATTCTTAAGCAGGATGGCAAACTTGTGAAAGGAGAATTCAACTACTATTTTAAAGACAGGCAGAAATCTAATAAAATAGAAGGCAGCTTTGACAAGAAAACCCGGATCCTCCTGATCAAAGGATTGCCAGTTATTTTTTACAGAACCAATGATACTAGAAAATCTGTTGAATCTGTGATGACTGGAAGGTTTGAATTACGCGTTTCAAAAACAGCTTCTGTTCTCAATGGGCTTTTTACTAGTAATGCAGATCATCAATACATGGTTCCAGATATCAAGTACCGGTTTCTAAGAAGTATGAGTGAACCTATTGATACAGCTGTTACAGAAGAGGAACCAGATTTATTGACATTGGATAAAACGGATGTAAAGAAAGCAATTGCTCCACCTAAATTAGACAGCACCCAGTTGACTAAAACACAACAAAAACCAGTAAAAAAAGATACACTTAAACCCAATACTGACAAAAATGTTACCTCAAAAAATGCAGTAGTACAAACAGCAAAAACAAGCAAGCCCAATAGTGCTATTAAACCTGTGGCAAGTAGCAATGTAAGTAGCCCCGCTCTAACTACTACTGCACCTAATCTGATTTCATCTAATCCTGCAACTGTAACAACTACTTTGGCCAGTCCAGCTGTGACTGCAAGCCACATTGTTGAAGCTCCCCAAAAAGACAGCATACCCATTGTAGATACCAGAAAGAAAAACTATATCAGAGAAATTGAATTAGACAATGACCGTATTAGGGTAGAGATTTATGACAATGGCACCATTGATTATGACTCTGTTTCCCTGCACTTAAATGGAAAAGAAGTAATGGCAAAAACCATGCTTAATCACCGTTCAATTAAAGTGAACCTTCAACTAGACCCCACAAAAGAGTTCAATGAACTCTCTATGTTTGCGGAGAACTTGGGTATGATTCCACCCAATACCGCAGCACTAATTGTTAGGGATGGTCAAAAAGAATACCAACTCCTGCTTCAAAGTGACTTCTCTAAGAGCGCCACTTTGAAACTAAAAGTTAAGAAACAGAATCCTTAAAACAATTCTGGTTGAGGGTTTTCATCTTTGGGTTGTTGCTCCCATGACATTTCAATGGTTTTACTAAAATCAGTGAGCTTTGCACCCACAGCTTTCCATCCCATTACTTCTACCATATTGGCAACTTTGAATTTGGCTTTGCGCACCATGGCACCCTTGCCTGATTGTACCACCAAAATAGGCGCTTCATCTGAACTCACTGCTTCCAATCTATTGCCTTCTCCGTCTTTAATAAAGAGGAACTTATTTTTTAAGGTAGTGGTTTCTATTTTAAAGCGTTTGATATTGAATTGCTGTTTGTCATAGTCTAAATACACAGCCGTCAAAATCTTATCTGGATTGAATTTTTCAATCATCAAAATCTTGTCTGGTTCAAAGCGTTGTAATAGTTCTGTATCTGTTAATTCGTATGAACCTTCTTGATAAATGACCAGGAGTTTCTCCTCTTCAAAACTACCCAAGTATTGACCCTTGCCTTCTGTATTTAACCGGCCAAACTTATCATCAAACCAAAGTTTTCTTCCAGCTAAGGTACTTCTACCAGCTTCTTTGAGTTTGACAGATTTAATGGGGTACTTGGTTACTTGGTTACCCATACTACTCCTACCCTTGATCTCCAATTCTTCAAAGTAAAAATCTAATTCCTTGATTCTGGCAGTACAGTTGGGGCTTAGTGTCACTTTCAATACTTCGGCTTCCCCATTTAAGTTGGCAGTAAAATAATGGACTTTGCTTTTCTCAGATCCCTTTGTCAGGTCATATTCCTTGTCACGGGTAACCCCAGTAACATTGAATCTTTTGGCATAGCTAGTTCCAGAAGAACCATCTAAATAGACCATATTATAGGTAGTACGCTCGTCATTCTTTTGGAATACGGCAGCATAGATAATGTCTTTGCCAATAAAGACTTTGTCTGAAACTTTTACCACTTTCATCTTGCCAGACTTGGTAAAAGCAATGATATCGTCATAGTCAGAACAGTCTGCCAAGAATTCGTCTTTTTTCAAACTGGTACCAATAAATCCTTCTTCTCTATTCAAATACAATTTGGTATTGGCAATGGCCACATGTTTCACTTGAATGGTATCAAACTCTTTGATTTCCGTTCTACGCTCTCTACCCTTCCCGTATTTTTTTTGCAGGCTTTCAAAATAAGCCACTGCAAAATCGGTCAAGTGTTCCAAATCAAATTTCACCTGCTGAATCTCAGCTTCAATTGATTTGATCTGTTCATTGAGCTCATTAATATCTAAACGATAGATTCTTCTTACAGGCTTCTCCGTTAGTTTTAAAATATCCTCTCTTTGAATCTCACGCTTTAACCTTTTCTTGAATGGATTGAATCCTTTATCAATGGCTTCAATCACTTTCTCCCAGGTCTCGTGTTTTTGTTCTAGTTCCTTGTAGATCTTTTCTTCAAAGAAGATTTTCTCTAAAGAGGTATAATGCCATTTGTCTTCTAGTTCCGCAAGTTTAATTTCTAATTCACGGTTCAAGAGCTTCTTGGTATTCTCTGCTGAAACAGTTAATAAATCCTGAACACCTAAGAATTGGGGTCTGTCTTCTACAATCACACAGGCATTGGGAGACAAACTAATTTCACAATCGGTAAATGCGTATAATGCATCAATGGTAATATCGGTAGAAATACCCGCCGCCAAATCAATTTGGATTTCTACGTCTTTTGCGGTTACGTCAACCACTTTTTTAATTTTGATTTTACCTTGGTCATTAGCCTTGGTAATACTCTCCATTAATTGCGTAGTTGTAACGCTATAAGGCACGTCTTTAATAACCAAGGTCTTCTTGTCTAATTCTTCTATATGTGCTCTTACCCTAACCTTTCCGCCACGTTTACCGCCATTGTAATTAGACACATCAATCATTCCCGCGGTTTGGAAATCAGGATATAGTTCAAATTTCTTTCCGCGTAAATATTTAATACTGGCTTCAATTAATTCATTGAAATTATGGGGTAGAATTTTGGTAGATAATCCCACAGCAATCCCATCGGCCCCCTGGGCCAATAACAAAGGAAATTTCATGGGAAGCGTTACGGGCTCATTCTTACGGCCATCATAACTCAAGGACCAAGCCGTTGTTTTATTATTAAAAGCAACTTCTAGTGCAAACTTGCTCAAGCGTGCTTCAATATACCTAGCTGCTGCTGCATCATCACCTGTTCTAACATCACCCCAGTTACCTTGGGTTTCTATTAATAAATCTTTTTGCCCAAGATTCACCAATGCATCTCCAATACTAGCGTCTCCGTGTGGATGGTATTGCATAGACTGACCAATAATATTGGCCACTTTGTTAAACCTACCATCATCCATTTCTTTCATGGAGTGGAGAATCCTTCTTTGCACCGGTTTTAATCCGTCTTCAATAGCGGGTACGGCACGTTCCAATATTACATAAGAAGCATAGTCCAAGAACCAGTTTTTATACTGTCCCTGCACCCCTGTTTCGTTTTCATTAACCCGATTGTCAAATTTCTCTTTGGCCATAACTACAATATCCTTTACGTCTAACTATTGTTCTAATTGAAAAGTGTCTCCCTGACCATCGGCCAAGGCATTTAATTCAAATACTATCATGTCTTCCTCTGCTACTACTTCATGCCAAACAAAGGGCTGTATTTGCACCATGGCTGGCGCGATGGCTTTTTCCACGCCCTTCTCTCCAGTGCGGGTATCAATCCAATGAATGGTAGCAGCACCTTGCATGATGATAATCTTTTCGGGGTTCTTATTGGCTGATCTTCCTTTATGATAGTGTCTACCACTAAGACTACCTTTATTTCTATAGGCAATGATAAATTCACCTGTTCTATCTGTATCAAAAATATGGGTGCTACCACGTTGGTCTTCACCAATTTTTTGAATGGGTAGTATGGTCACTTGGTCTGACATCACAACTGGTATAATTCCAATGGTTGTCCATTGGGGTCATAAAAAAATACAAATTCCTTATTGGTTAAGCTGTCTACGCGCAACTCCTCAGTTCTAACGCCTTTTTCAAGTAACCAATTTCTACTACTCAGCACATCTTTCACAGCAAAAGCCAAATGTCTCAAGCCCTTTGATTCTGGAAAAGAAGCACGTTCTTTATGTTCTGGAAAAGAAAACAATTCTATTTGATAAACCCCATTTAATGCTAGGTCTAACTTATAGGAATTCCTTTCTGCTCTAAAGGTTTCTGCAAGTATGGTAAACCCTAATACCTCTGTATAAAAGGTTTTGGATGCTTCATACAAATCCGTACTGGTCAAAATGGCAATATGGTGTATACACTCAATTTGCATCTACAATAGTTTCTGCAGCTTTTGCGCCTGCCATTTTCACGGTAATTTCTTTCCATCCCTTTGACCAATCACCCTGCACATCTAGTTTGCCTTGTTTGCCCAATTCTATCAATCTCCAAACCAGGTAAACATCTCCTGTTTTAATTTTCATTTTGTTCAAAGTATTGGACAAAACCTTGTTCAGTTTTTGAAATTCGCCAGTGATGTTTTGCAACAAATCAGCATCAAAAAATTCTGCCGGTTTACCCACTATTTTTTTACCCCCTTCTAAAAATCTTACCCCAGCATTTTCAGAACAGGTTTTTTTCCACTCGTCTGGATCCAATTCAAATTCGCTCAAAGTAATAGGCCTTGCCAATTTCTTGGCTTTCAAAAATTCCTTGGGTTGAATCTCGTGCAAATGGGTAGGATAAAAGATATTCCCCTTCTCATTGATAAAGGGCAGGTTGTTTAAATACAAGATTTCTAGTCTGCCTTGAAAAGCACGTAGTTGTGGCATTAACCAGTAATAACCACATACGTCATGTGCATTCTGCCCCATCCAGATCCAAACCTTTTCCGTTTCGTTTTCTTCCAAGCTTCTGATCAGTTGGTGAACGGCCAATTTATCATCCACAATATTGGTCTGGTCTTCATAAGGAGAAAACTCCAACAAGTTTTTCCACCAGTCCCTACGCTCCTGATAACCATCCGTTTCATAGATATTGGCCAAGGGTCCTACCATATAATCATCCTTGATCTCAATGACTTCTCCTTGCAAACTTTCATCCAATTCAATAGCTGCTTTAAGCGCAAACATATTCGGTGTCTCAAATACAATATGTATCATAAAAGCTCTTTAAAATTTAAAACAAATCCTTTCCATTCTTCACTCTTCACTTTCTTCTCTTCACTCATCACTCTTATCTCTTCACTTTTCACTTTCTTCTTTCCCCGCTTCACTCTTCACTCTTATCTCTTCACTCTTCACTTTCTTACACGTTGTGAATCAAGTCCAACTCAATTTTCAAATTATTAATAATAAACTCCTGCCGCTCCATGGTATTCTTACCCATATAGTATTCTAACAGGTTTTGAATATGGTCTCCCTGTTCTAGGATCACGGGCTGCAAACGAATCTGTGGTCCAATAAATCTGCCAAATTCTTCCGGTG
>JBEAPC010000001.1:0-4580 GCA_041164585.1 Bacteroidota bacterium | reverse complement strand
GCACTGCTTACCGGTGCCCACCATTGTAACATGATTCTATCAAATGTTTCATTGACCATACCCGCAAATCCCACAATAATTAAGGGCATACCATAACGCATCATTTCTTTCCAAAGTGCAGCGTCAAATTTCCAATGAAAGCCAAAAAACTCTTTGCTCAACAATAACAATACCACCGCATTTTGAATCAGGTTGGCTAGTAGCAAATAACCCACGGCCCAATTTGGATTATAATATTGGGCCATCCAATGATCAGGATGTAAGGTCAAATATTGTGGAATGGTACTGAGTAATAAATAAGTAGCAGTAATATTTACTAGAATACCACCCACTTTGGTCAATGCAAATTTTATGGGTCTTCCATCTTGACGCAGTCTGGCAAATGGAATACCGCAAAGCGCGTCAATGGCAATAATACCAGCCGCTACTAAAATATATTCTGGATGTGCACCAACAGATAAAGCGCTTGCAATAGGTGCTCTTAATAAAACCAAAACCACGGTTAATAAAAGCGTAGAACAGATTAGAGAAATACTAGTGGTATTAAACACTGCGTCTCTATCGTTGGCATTGGAAAAACGGAAATAAGCGGTTTCCATACCATAGGTAAACACCACATTCATAAATGGAATAAAGGAATAGACTAGGGAGAACTCACCATAAACCGATGTGGCCAGTTTGATGGTTAGATAGGGTAACAATAAGTAATTGATGAATCTAGCTACAATAGTGCTGACCCCATACCAAATTGTTTGACCCGCTAATTTTTTGATACCACTCAATCTGTTGCTGATTTTAACAAGCTACCCGCCTGAACCGTTTGCTAAAGTAACGAAACCTTGACTAATGCCCATGATTCCCCGGAGCATTGGTTATGCCCGGTTCAGAAAATCTAGGGTCTTTGATAAAAACACTATCGGTTAATGTGTTTAGAAAGGCTTTGAGCTGACCAATTTCAAAATTGCTAAGTGGAAGTCTTTTGTTTAGCTGAGGATCTGTTGTTGGCCCCAGAACCATTTGTTTGCGGTAGTGTTCAAAGAGATTACTCAAAGCAAAAAATCGGCCATCATGGCCATAAGGTGCAGTTAGGGCGATATTTCTTAAACTGGGTACTTTAAACTTGAGGGAATCAACAGACTGATTGGTGATGCGCATGCGACCAAGGTCTTTTAACACTTCATCTTGTGGAAGACCAGCGTTGCGATATTGGTTGTCTGTAAAAAAAGGTGCCGGATGACAGCTGGCGCATTTTTGTTGGAAAATGCCATAGCCCAGTTTTTCTGGCAAATTAAAACTATCGGCTCCTCGCATTACTTTGTCATACTTGCTATTGCTACTAATCATGAGCAACATAAATTGACTCAATGCTTTTCCAATGCGTTGGGTATTGATAGTTGCATTGCCGTAGGCAGCCTGAAACAGTTTTGCGTATTCCTTGTCTGCTTTGATTTTGGCAATGATATTTTCTAGGGTTTCGGCCATTTCATTTTCTGCCGTAATAGGTGCTAATGGTTGCAGGTCTAAATGGGTAATGCCACCATCTGCCATAAAATTGGATTGCCAGGCTAGGTTCTGTAATGATGGCGCATTACGCGAGGTTTGTTGGTTATTAAAACCATGACTCAAGGGATGATCAAATGTGGTAAATGCCGCAAATTGTTGGTGACAAGTACCGC
The DNA here is from genome assembly GCA_041164585.1 of Bacteroidota bacterium. Lineage (GTDB taxonomy): Bacteria > Bacteroidota > Bacteroidia > Chitinophagales > Chitinophagaceae > Sediminibacterium. The sequence continues at coordinate 2,904 of JBEAPC010000001.1, read as the reverse complement.
AAGAAATTTGATTATCCTTGCTTAGTCTGCCATCATAGAATAGTTTTTTACCCAGTGCAAAACCTTCTTCTGTTAAGGGATTGCTTTTAAAATCATAAAGGGGTTGGGGCCATCCTTTGGGTATGGGAAATTTGATGGGATGCGGTTTTTTAGGCGCGTTGATCCAACTGATGATCATCAGCAATACCATCGCCGTAAGGCCTAGGATTCCCGCTTTTCTCATGGTTGAATAATTGAAAACATTTGGGCATAGTTAGCGGCAAATTTTATAGCCAATGCTCCGGGCGAATGACAAACAGGTCTATCCGCAATAAGTAAAGTATTGGTTCCGCTAAACCAAGTATTGATGTCTACTTTAACTTGGAGGTCTTTGGGTAAGGCTTTTCCAGGAATGGCTAGACGTATGGTTTTTAAGACATTTTCTCCCGTTCTAAATCCCCCAATATGATAGGTGAACGCATGAGCGGGTAAAGCTGAACTTGGTGCAGCACCTTCTAGTTTAGCAAAGACATAACCGGTATTCCAGGTCCAGAACATGCCCTGCATGGGATCTAATACTCCTGTTTGAATACCACTACAATTGCGCGCACTATCAACTCCCAATAGAAATTCCATGGCGCTATAATTTTTAGGGGCATTGGGTAGTACAATTTTTTTGGAACTGGGTTCAGCTTCGTTGACCAAATAATAATTATCGGGATAGGCTTGCCTGTTTCCTTGTTCGTCTATTAATACCAAATTAGAAATATAATATTTGAATCTTCTGACCACAAGTTTCTCTCCATGGCTATTTTGCAAACTATCATCCAAGACCAATGCTTGATTGCCCATCATGTGTTGAAAGCTGATGCTTTGTTGGGCCTGAACTTCACTGAATGTTAAAAGTCCTAGGAGTAAGACGAGTGTGTATTGCAACAAATTTTTCATCAGTCTTCCGATTTGAATTTTCTGCGCATCATTTTATTGGCAGCATTTCTTTTTTTGGATTCCATTCTTTTTTCTTGTGAAGCTTTGGTTGGCTTGGTAGCCATTCTGGCTTTTTTTTGGTGCAAAGCATTCTCAACTAAGTCTTGCATTTTTTCTATGACCAATGCTTTGTTGCCCAATTGGGTTCTGTCTGATTGACTCTTGACCAAGAGCATGCCTGCGGCATTGATGCGGTTGACTAATTTTTCTGCAACACGTTGTTTTTGATCATCATTTAATAATGCGGAGGATGCCACATGCCAACGACCTTCTACCATGGTCTCTACCTTGTTCACATTTTGTCCGCCCTTGCCGCCACTGCGCGCAGTTTGGAACTGAATCTCTGTTTGAATGTTTACCTTCACCCAGTAAAGTTACTTTAAAAAATAGCTATATGAGAATGGTGATTCAGCGCGTGGCAACTGCTTCTGTAACCGTAGAGGGGCAAATTACGGGTACCATTGAGCGCGGTTTATTGGTCTTGATGGGGATTGAAGACGCAGATACAAAGGAAGACCTGGAATGGTTAAGTGGTAAAATGGTGAACCTGCGCATTTTTGATGACGAGAACGGGGTGATGAATAAATCGGTGTTGGATATTGGCGGAAGTATTTTATTGGTGAGTCAGTTTACCCTTCACGCCAGTACCAAGAAGGGGAATAGACCCTCTTATATTAAGGCTTCTAAACCGGAGATTGCTATACCCCTGTATGAAGCCATGATTGCCCAATTAGCCAAGGATTTGGGCAAGCCCATTGAAACAGGGATTTTTGGGGCAGACATGAAAGTGCAGTTGTTAAACGATGGTCCAGTAACCATTGTGATGGATTCAAAAAACAAAGAATGAAATTAGATATAACTCATAGAGCAGATTTGGAAAATTTGATGAAAGCCTTTTATACCAAGGCCTTGGTGGATGAATCCATTGGGCATTATTTTACCCAAGTGGTGCAATTAGATATGGAAAAACACTTGCCAAGGATCACGGATTTTTGGGAGACCGTAGTTTTTGACGCGGGAAAGTATCAGGGAAATACCATGAAAATACACGAAGATTTACATGAAAAATCGCCTTTTGAATCTGCGCATTTTACGCGCTGGATAGACTTATTCAAGGCAACGGTGGATGAACATTTTACAGGAGAGAATGCAGAGAAAATTAAATCAAGGGCCATTTCTATTGCCACAGTCATGAATCTTAAAATGGTACACGGTGGAGCAGGACTTAAATAAAACATCAGTAATGACAATTCAGCAAGCGCAACAAGACGTAGACCAATGGATCAAGACCGTTGGGGTTAGGTATTTTAATGAACTCACCAATTTGGGGGTGCTTATGGAAGAAGTGGGAGAGCTAAGCCGGCTCATGGTGCGCAAATACGGGGAACAATCCTTTAAGGAATCAGACAAGGGGCGTGAGTTGGGCGATGAAATGGCCGATGTGCTCTTTGTGCTCATTTGTCTGGCCAACCAGACTGGGGTGGATTTAACGGCTGCTTTGGAGCAAAATTTTCAGAAAAAGAACCTTCGGGACGCCAATCGCCACTTGGACAATGAGAAGCTACAATAGGGCTTTGGAAGCCGGTTTTCGTTAAGCAAGTTCAAAATCCTATTTTTGCGCTCTTATGAGCACGCAACAAGATAATATTTTCCAAGCCATTATATCCCATGCCAAAGAGTATGGATTTGTATTTCCTAGCAGTGAGATCTATGACGGACTAAGTGCCGTATACGATTATGGTCCTTATGGCGCCGAGTTAAAAAAGAATATCCGCGATTATTGGTGGAAGAGCATGACCCAATTACACGAGAATATTGTGGGAATTGACGCCGCCATTTTTATGCATCCAACCACTTGGAAAGCTAGCGGACACGTAGATAATTTCTCTGACCCCATGATTGACAACAAGGATAGCAAAAAGCGCTATCGTGTGGATC